>CACYHE010000005.1:0-33309 GCA_902774185.1 uncultured Bacteroidales bacterium
GTTTGGTGACGACAATATCGCTATCAATATTACCGGTGGTACGGCGCAAATCAAGAAAGGCTCGATTACCGGCGGTACCTATGGTATTCAATCTGCCGGAACAACGACTATCGAGAAGTTGGCTTCGGTTTACGGATATACCAAAGCGATGAAATGTACCGGCGGTTCGCTGACGGTCAATAACGGTAAATTCTATGACCCGATGGACTTGATTGTAGATGACCCGGAAGGAACATTTACCTTCAATGCCGGTTATTTCCAAATGAATGGAACCGAAGCTCCTACGGCTTTCGGTAAGCAAATTTGGCGTAATACGGCAGGAGCGGAAGCTCGTGCGGGTTATGCCTTTTTTGCGGGAAGCCAGGAGGCTGCACAGGCTTCGAATGTCAGTGTATGCCGTATCGGTCATACCTCGTATAACTCCTTGGAAGAAGCTTTGGCGTATGCCAATAACTCCGGCGAGAATGTCATCATCATCATGGAGAACGACTATACGTTGAAAGCCGGCTATTATACCCTTCCGTCCAACGCAACCCTTATCGTGCCGATGTCGAACGATCAGGAAACGGCTAATCAGGTTGTGCCGCGTAGTACCGAGAATATTGCTGCTCCTGTTGCGTTCCGCAAACTGATCTTTGAGAACGGCGTAAATATGGAAGTGGCAGGTACCATTGAGTTGACCTGTACCCAATATGGTAAGGGTGAAACGATGGGAGTTCCCGGCGGGAAATATGGTCACTTGATCCTGAAGCCTGGTAGCCATATGACGATCAATAATGGCGGTTATCTGCGAGCATGGGGATTTGTTACCGGCGACGGAACCAAAGACGGTGCAGGCAATTACCTCTCCGGTGAGATTGATGTACGTCGTGGCGGTACGGTGCACGAGATGTTCCAAATGGGCGACTGGAAAGGTGGTGACTTGTCGTTCACTATTGCCATGGAAATTCCGGGCATGAATCCATGCTGGCGTGATATGGCGCATCTTTTCCCGATATACACGTACTTCATCCAGAACGTAGAATCGCCGGTGAAGTACCATCCGGGAGGCTCGCTCATTTGTGCGACGTCGGTGAATGTAGCAAGTTCTATCAATGCATACGCCAACGATATTAAGGTAGTTGGTAAAGATGGCGAAGCAGCGATGTTCTTGATGGATGAGATGGCAGATGCAGAGAATACATGGGTTCGCAAATACTATGATGCCAAGAAGGACCAACAAGTTTATGAAGTCAATAGTGGTGCAAAATTGGGTTCGATGGTCATAAACTTGGGTGAAGTGCCGGCTGCTATGATTAATCCGGGCACTCCGGGATCTTTGAACTTGGTATTGGACTCCCGTAAGTTTGTTCTGCCGTTGACGAACAACTTCAAGATCCACCTGCTCTCCGGCTATATGGAGTTCACGCAGAGTACGTCCTGTCTGCCGGGTATGGAGGTAGAAGTAGATAAGGAAGCTGAAGTGGCAATTACGAAAAATAATGATGCCTCTATCGTCTCTGGTGCGCTCTATTTCTACGATGCTGACCAATGGAGTTTCCAAAATTTGCAGCTTGGCGGATACGTAGGCACCAGCGGTAAGTACGGTGCGATTGTACGTTATTCAGCTACCTGGGATTTAGGGACGAATGGCGCAACGAAAAAACCGAATGTGCGCAACATCGATTCGCCTGCTGCAATAGGTGATGCGATTCTGAATGTACATGGAACCTTCCGTATGGGTGCGGGTTGTGCGGTTTATACCACATGGTCGAAGAATATGGAGACCTTCCAAATAGACGAATCAGGAACTGGTGGCGCAAACGTCATCTCTTCTAACGAAGATGCCGGTACGTTCATCTTTGATGCCGATGCTCCTGCCTTCGAAGGAATCCAAATGGATGGCGAATATAATATCACCGGCTTCGGTCCCAATGTCATTGTGAACTATGACCCTAATGATTATGGTATTACCTCTCCGATAGCATATCCGGTTCAGATTACGACGGTTATGGCTTCAAGTACAGTTAAACTGAAGAATGGCGATGGTACGTTTGTGAGCACCGATGGTACACTGGCCGGTACATCTTATTGCTTCCGCGATGGTCATTGGACAACGATGCAGGTAGCTGAAGATCCGTGCTTCATGAAAGAAATCGTAGGTGGTCAAACAACCTATTATGCGAAACCGCAAGAATATGTGGCTGTCAATGCTACATGGGATGGTGTACAGATGGTAGGCAACGCCGACCATACCTTTAGTGATAAAGCCGGCGCAGGACGTCTCTTTATCCTTATGGCAGATGACTGCCAATGGTGGGAGGTAGAGAAGAAGGACAACCTCTACCATTGTATCCACCCCAATAACGATACCTATTACTATTGGGACGAGACAGAAGACAAATGGATGGAGCAACGCTTTACCATCACCTGGCTTAACTGGGATGGTACGGAGATCAAATCCTACACCTATGACCCGAATACGGGAGAACCGGAAGAAGTGGAGTATAGCGTTACCTACGGTACGCAGGCGGAATATCTTGGTTCTAACCCGACTCGTGAGCCGAGTGATGACTATACGTATGACTTTGCAGGCTGGACTCCGGAACTCGGACTGGTTAAGAGTAATGTTACCTATACAGCTACATACAAGCAACAGCCGCGTAAATATACCATTACCTTCACCGAAGAAGGCGGTAAGGAGATTGAACGTCAGTTCCTCTTACTCAATGAATGGCCGGTTTGTGAGAATACTCCGACCAAAGCTGGTCATACGCTCCAATGGGAACCGGAAATCCAAGCAGTAACGGGCAACGCTACTTATCGTGCCACATGGCTCGAGAATCCGCCTACAGAGTATCAGATTACGTTCTATGACTATAATGGAACATCGGTTCTCAAACAAGGCAATGTGAACGTAGGTGATATGCCGACTCCGCCGGCTCAGGTGAACGGCAAACCGGCTACGTCGGAATATACATACGTGTTCGATCATTGGTCGCCGGCAGTGGAGAAAGTTTCGGCAACCAGTGCAAAATCCTATACGGCAGTATATCGCGAAGAGGCGCGTAAATACACCATCTCTTACTACAAAGAGGATGGAACAACCCTCATCACTACGGAACAACTATCGTATGGTGCGATGCCGACTCCTCCGGATGTAACGAAAGAAAATCCGGAAACTGGACATACCTATACGCTGGTATGGAAGACGGTAGATGAAACAGGTGGTATCCAGACCGTAATGGCTGATGCTTCTTACAAGCCGACCTATCTTGATGTACTGAATAAATATACTGTGACGGTGAAGAGCAATCCTTCGGGAGCTTGCTCAAGTACCGGCGCAGGTCTCTATGACTATAATACATCGGCTACGATTACACTCGTCGTAAATGACGGTTATACCTTTACTGGATGGAGTGACGGTTTGGAAGGCACCAATACCTCTCGTACTATCATCGTAACGGAGGATAAGGAGTTAGTTGCTAATTTCACTGTGGCAAATCCTGATTATACGATCACATGGAAGAAAGAAGATGGTAGTGCAAATTTGGTTGCTCCTGTAGGTCAGAAGTCCGGTACTGCAACTATCTATTCCGGCCCTACTCCGACGAAGCCTTCTATCAATCAATATTCGTACACCTTCTATGGCTGGACCACAAGGGATAACGATGGAAACATCCTCAATACATACAAGAATGGTATGACGCCGGTGGCTTCTGCCGACGCAACCTATTTTGCTTGTTTCACTCCTGTCATCAGACAATACAACGTAGCCTTGAGTTCCAACATTCCGAATGTATGCACGCTCGTAGGCGCAGGTTCCTATGATTATAGTGAGTCCTATGAGAACGCTACCGTGATTGTTTCCGGTTATGATGCTGTCAACTATACTTTCGACGGTTGGTATAAGGGTGAAGACCAAGTAAGTGCGGCTGAATCGTATTCCTTCGCCGTTCAGAGCGATGTGGACCTCATAGCTAAGTTCTCGCCGGTAACCTATACCATTACGTGGAAGAGCGAAGACGGAAGTGGCACGCTGGAGACAGACGCAGAACAAGCCTACGGTGCAGCAACTGCATATAACGGCACAGAGCCTACCAAAGACGGCTATAGTTTCATCGGATGGACTACGGCTGCTAACGGTGAAGGTTCGTTCTATGCGAAGGGTGCTACACCTGTCGTTTCCGGTGATGCAGTGTACTTTGCTTATTTCGCAGAGAATACAAAAAATCTTGTTATCGAAGTAGGCGGTGATCCTGTCACATTAGGAGCACCTACAGATTATAACACCTTCACGATTACCTCGAATGGTGTAACATCCGGTCAGTTGATGGATGCTGAGAATCTGTCCTTGTTAGGTGAAGCTATCTTCAAACTGCAACCGGAAAGCGCTATTCCTGGTCGTACATGGTATGCCGTAGCGGCTCCGTGGCAGGTGGATGTACGTACCGGTATCTATGCAAACGGTAACCATCTGAACGTCGGTGTGGACTTTGATATCATTGAGTTTGATGCGGAATCGTATGCAACGAAAGAGGCAGGTACCGGTAACACGAACATCTGGAGATATGTAGAGGAGAATAGCGGTGTAATGCAGCCGGGTAAACTCTATCTGATCTACCTCGCTTCTGCAAAATCGTCTCTTGAGTTCCATAAGACCGGCGGCGGTATATCAACGACCACATTGTCTCTGACAACTACCAGCGGTAGCGGCGACAAGGCAAACTGGAATGCAATTGCTAACCCGGCATTGTATCATGCTGATCTTGGTATATCTGTCATTGCGGATGCTTCGCAAGATGTACTGCAATATATCAATGGCGGATACACCCCGACTTCTGCAGCAAATATGATTGTGGGCGCTCCGATCTTTGTTCAGGTTAATAATCCGCAATCTACGGTAAATGCCAACGTACATGGCGTAGCTCCTGCTCCTTACCGTCGTGCTCCGCAAGCTCAGACCGCAGACAACCGTTTTGTAGTGGAGATTGCGCGCAATGGTCAGATGAATGACCGTCTGATCGTCCAAACGGCTGATGAGAAGGAGAACACCTATGTCATCGGTCAGGACCTCGCTAAGATGGGCGTAGGCACCAAGACCGCACAGATGTGGATGAATCGCTATAACACGAAACTCTGTAAGAACACCGTGGAGATGGCTAACGACTATGCTGAGTATCCGTTGAACATCTATGTTCCGACTGCAGGCGAGTACACGCTTACGGCTGCGCAGCAGAGAGGTGATGTGGACTTGTACCTCACCTTGAATGGCGAAGCAATCTGGAACCTCAGCGAGGGTGCTTATGTGGTTAACCTCTATAAGGGCACAGATGCCAACTATGGCTTGCGCATCAGCGCACGTAAGACGCCGACCGGTGTGGACGAGGCAATCGTAGATGCACAAGGCGATACCCGCAAAGTGATCATTGACAATCAAGTCTTCATCATCCGTGGCGAGAAGGTTTATACCATCGATGGTCAAATCGTAAAATAAGGAGGAAGAATTATGAAAAAGAAACTATATATTTTCCCTCTCACAGAGGTGATGAACGTAAGCACCGAGTTGATGCAACATGTGAGCACAACGAGCGAAGGCAATGATGATTTTCCGGATGGTCCTTCCTTTGCACCGGTGTTTTAATTAAGGATGATCGATTAGAGATTATCGATTATCGGATTATTGAAAAATCGCATGTACGTGAAAGCGTATGTGCGATTTTTTGCAAATAAATTTGCATAATTCAAAAAAAAGCATTAATTTTGCACCGGATTTGAATTTTATTACTTTTTAATAATTATTAAATAATAAAATCATGAAAGCGAATGATAATCCGTTTGTAATCAGTGGTTATGAGGGTGCACACTATTTCTGCGACCGCGAAAAAGAGACTGAACAACTCCGTCATGAGGTTGCCAACGGTAATAATGTGGCGCTCATCGCCGCTCGTCGTATGGGTAAGAGTGGGCTGATTGAGCATTATTTAAGCCAACTGGAGATACAGGAGCGCTATTACACCTTTTTTATTGATATATATGACACTAAATCGCTTCGTGAGTTGGTGCGCAAACTCAGCCGTGAGATACTCCTCCGTCTGAAGCCTGCAGGCGCTCGAGCCATGGAGCGCTTCTGGCGGACCATGCGGTCTATCCAGTCCGGCATAAGCTTTTCTCCGATGGGCGAACCGAGTTTCACTGTTCAAATTGGCGACATCAAAGAACCGGAGGCTACCTTAGATGAAATCTTCCGCTATTTGGAGTTGGCTGATAAACCGTGCATTGTGGCAATCGATGAGTTCCAGCAAATAGGTAAGTTTCCTGAGAAGAATATAGAAGCTATGTTGCGGACTTATGTACAGCAATGCCATAATGCACAGTTCATCTTCTCCGGAAGCCAGCGTCATGTCATGAGCACGATGTTCACCAGTGCGTCGCGACCGTTCTATCAAAGTGTGTCTATCATGCATATTGACTCGATAGACAGGACGACCTACGATGAGTTTGCCAAATCACTTTTTATGGAAGGAGACCGCACCTTGGCGGATGGCGTGACGGAGGCTGTATATGCGCTTAGTAGAGGAGTAACATGGTACACCCAGAAGTTATTTAACGTCTTGTATGGATATACGCGCGAAGGGGAGAAGTGTGAAGTGGAGCAGGTAGATGAAGCGCTGGATTATATTCTTAAAACGCAGTCGTATGTATATGAAGAGACCATCTCCCGTTTGCCGGAGAAGCAGACCATAATACTCATAGCGCTGTCTAAAAACGGACCTACGCAAAGCATAACTTCCGCTGCTTTTGTGGAGAAATACAGCCTCCAGTCGGCAAGTACGGTGCAGTCGGCTATGAAAGGTCTGTTGGAAAAAGACTTTGTTACCTTTGAGAAAGGTGTTTATTCTGTTTACGACATATTTTTGGATTACTGGATCCAACGTATGTATTAATTCCTTAATCCCGAGTAAACTATGTTGCGAAAAATCTATACTATCCTATCATTACTCTTGTTAGCGGCCTCTCTGTCAGCCCAAGAGCAGGAGATGACAGTTGCGGAGCGGAATGCTGCGCAGGGTTTTAATGACACAATCGACCGATTAGATCCGGACTTTGTAACGGTGAGTTTGTGTATAGCTGATCCTACAGATCAGAGCCAGGATTATTTAGGTATGACTGGGCATTCTTTTTTACGTCTCCAATGTCCTACCTTTGGACTCGATTATTGTTTCAGTTATGAAAGCGAGAAGATCAAAGGGCAGTTATGGGATTATTTGACGGGCAAACTGAGAATGGGCATGTTTGCTGTATCGACAAATGAGTATTTGGAAGACTATCGTATATGGAAACGGGCTGTGCATGAATATAGAATCAACATGCCGGCTGATGCTGAGCTACGTCTTTGGGAGCAGATGGATAACCATATGATGTCGGAAAATGACATGCAGATGGATCTGGTTAAATATGATTGTGCCAATACCCTCTTACGTTACGTGGAGCGCGCCTTGTCGCCCACGCAGATCACGTATCACTGGCCGGAGAAATTCTTAACAAAATCGGCTATGGAACTTGCGGAGGAGCAGTTGGCTAATTACCCATGGTCATTGTTAGTGGTGCGTTTGACGGCCGGGAAGGAATATGCAAAACTGACGACTCCCAAGCAGAAAGTGATTTTCCCGACCGATTTGTTGGAAGTCTGGTCACAATCCACCATCAATGGTGAGCCGATGTTGAAATATGTGGGTGAGTTAGTGGAAGCGGAACAGGTTGTGGTTAAAAAACCTTGGTTCACTCCGCAAGTATGCGGCATACTGCTGTTGCTGGTTTGTGCAGGAGGATGTATTTGGATGCTTGTGCGTAAGCGCAAAAAATGACAAAGGACCGACCCAAATATCCGCTCTTGCCTTTTGCCCAATTGATATGGGATCAAATGCAATATCTTCCCGATATATATCGGGATAAGGTTTCGTTGACCTTTGGTGCATTAACTATAGATGTATCCCGTTTGCAAGATGCGGTAGAAAAGGCTATGCATAATCATCCGGTTTTTTCAACAATAATCACAGACCAAGGGGAGCAGTATTTCCAACCGTCCGATGATATCCTCAAAGGGCAGTTTCATGCTATCGAATACCAACTCGATGGGGATAAGTATACCATGCAGTTTGCGTTTAGCCGGATTTTAGGGGATGCGTATAGCTTTCGGTTGTTGTTTCAAGATATTTTTCGCGCTTATACGGGAAAACCTCTTTTCGAAGATCACTATTGGGATTTCCTCCATAGGTACGAACAACTCAAGTCCTCTCCTCGCTATGAAGCAGATCGGCAGTGGTATGAAGAACATTTCGGCGAAGTCACATACGATGTCCGTCCTAATGTAGATACGAATGAATCGTTAAGTCAGTTTGGAGAAGAAGGAGTAATCGTGGATGATCTGACAGATGTAAGACCTCAAATACAACCTGTCCTTGATCAATATAAACTATCTGCTTCGCAGTATATATCTTTGTGCGTGGCCCTATCTATTATGGAGTACAACGGCACTGATTCGGCTGCACTGACGTGGGCATATCTTGGACGAGAGACGATGGAAGACATGGCAGTTTTTGGATCCTTGCACCGAGATATACCGATTAAAATCACGAAGAAAGAAAGTTTTTATAAGCAAGATTTGTTACGACAAATACAAGCACAAATGACGCAAAGTATTGCGCATAGTTCGTATCCGTACACATTGCTCGCTCCTCAAAATCAGATATGGGATTATGCGGTAAATGTACTGACTTCTATTACAGAAGAAAGACTAACGCAATATGCACCTATTCCAGTGCAACTGCATATCGAAGAAAATAGGCAAGCGATGTCGTTGCTGGATGTAGATGTGTATGATGATGGAGGCATGGCAATCGTATATCGCTATAGTGCAACCCATTATAAACCCGAATCCATCCAAAAATTCGCGGCATTAGTACGCAAATATGTTGAATGGCTTTTAGAAAGTGAATAGTGAAGAGTTAATAGTGAATAGTGCGTTGCGTGCTTTGTTGGAGCAGCGACTGCAGCAAGCGGCGATCGAGAATCCGCATCGTGAGACCAATCCGGTGCGGACGATAGAGGATTGGTGTGCCTATGTGGAGCGCTTTGCGTATCTGATGCCGTGGCAGGGGATGGATGTCGGCGAGGAGGCTTCCTTCTTCCGCCGCATTGACCAGAATATCGGCTATTTCTATTTTCTATTGGGTGATCTGCAGTATGAACCGCGTATCGCACAATGGCTCAAAGCATACAATATCGCATGGGGCGAGTGGCTCAGTAGTCCGGAGAGTTGGACGGAAGCGTATTACCGACTCGCGCTCTCTGATCCGCTTTTCGAACTCGCTACCGATCGCTACGAATCCCCCTCTAATTGGCATTGTTGGAATGACTTTTTCGCCCGCAAACTGCGAAGTCCTTTCACCTTTCACCTTTCACCTTTCACCTTTATCAGTCCCTGCGACGGCGTTATCGCAGAAGAAGGACTGATAAAAACGGCTTCGATAGCTAACTGGCTGGATTTGCTCGGCGATAGCCCGTATCGAGAGTGCTTCGCTGGCGGCGAAACGACGCATATCGTCCTCGACGTCTTTGACTACCATCGTTTCCATGCCCCGTGCGATGGTACGGTGCTGGAATGCAAGACCATCGAAGGCATCCATGCCGGCGGAGGTGTCATTATCTGGGACGAAGAGCAGGGTAGGTATCGCTATGACCAACTCGGCGTGACCGATTTTCAGATGTTAGAGACCCGTGGAGTCCTTATTCTCGACACCCCCGCTTTCGGCAAGATAGCCATCGTCCCCGTCGGTGTCCAGCAAGTATCTTCCGTCCAATGGACGATACCCTACACCGTACACCCTACACCGTACACCATCCACCAAGGTGAAGAGCTTGGTCGTTTTCAGTTCGGCGGAAGTGATATCGTCCTTTTTTTCGAGCCCAGTCGTGCCCCACTGATATCGCCCAAAGCCGTCAAAGTCGGCGATCCTATAATCGAAAATCGCTAATCCCTAATCGATAAAAATCGCTTCCCCTGAGGCGATTTTTATACCTCTAAACTCTAAACTTTCAACTTTCAACTGAAAATTCCACGAATTTTCTTGCTATATCAAAAAAAAGTAGTACTTTTGCAGCGGATTTGTAAACGGCCATTAATATTAATACATATTAACATTATGAAATTCTACGACAGAGATGCAGAATTGGAAGTGCTGCATTCGATAGAAGAGCAGTCGCGCAATAGTGCTACGTTCACGGTACTAATGGGGCGTAGGCGAGTAGGCAAGACATCACTCATTATGCGCGCTATGATAGATGTAGAGTCAGCCTATCTCTTTGTCTCGAAGGATAACGAGGCCTTTCTCTGTCAGAAATTTCAGCGTGCCATAGAGGAGCAGTTACATATACAGGTTTATGGAACATTGACGCATTTCCGTGACCTGTTTGAGGTCATTATGCGTGAGTCCGTTACGCGCCATTTTACGCTTATTATCGATGAGTTTCAGAATCTCTATAAGGTCAATCCTGCCATCTTCAGTGAGATACAGGATATATGGGATCGATACCACACGCAGTCGCATATCAACCTTATTGCATCCGGTAGTATATTGTCGCTGATGAAGCGAATCTTCGAGAATGAAAATGAACCGCTCTATGGGCGTCCTACTTCCAAGATGACCTTGCGTCCGTTTACGATCGAGACCTTCAAACAGATCTTCCGTGACCATTGTCCGAATTATAAAAATGAGGACTTGCTTTGTCTGTATATGCTTACCGGAGGCGTAGCGAAATACGTCGAACTACTGATGGACGCAGGCTGCTATACAAAGGAGAAAATGCTCAATTACGTGTGTCGCATGGATTCGTATTTCTTGTCAGAAGGTCGAGATTTGATCAATAACGAGTTCGGTTCGGATTATAATACCTATTATTCCATCTTACAACTTATTGCTTCCGGACTTAACCATCGTAGTGACATCGATGGCGCACTGCAGAAAGATAGCGGCGTGTATCTGCTTAATTTGGAGAATAATTTCGGCATGGTATCGCGTATCCGTCCGATTCTTGCTTCGCCGAATTCGAAGATTTCGTCCTACGAAATCACCGATCCCTTCCTGCGTTTCTGGTTCCGTTTTATATGTCCCTACCAGGCTTTGATAGAGAGCGGACAGTTGCGCCTGTTGCGAGAAAATATCAATATCCACTATGAGCAGTTCACAGGTCGTACGTTGGAACGCTATTTCCAGACGCAATTGATGGAAACCGGCAATTACTCGCTGGTGGGCAATTGGTGGGATAAACAGGGAGGTAACGAGATAGATGTGGTTGCATTGGATGAGTTCAACCACACCGGATTGATTGCGGAGGTAAAACGTAACGATCGGAAATTGAGCATACCCAAGTTAGAAGAGAAAATGGGAAAATTACCTGGTTCATTCTGCAAATACCATTTTACAATGAAAGGTTTGTCCATAAAGGATATGTAATACGATTTTAATTTTTGGGATCATTGTTGGTAATTTTTGACCCCAAGAAGAAAATCGTTAAATTCGATCATTTTGTGAACGATTTATTTGCATATATCAAAAAAATGTAGTACTTTTGCAGCGAAAAAAGTGTGACAAAAAATGTGTGACGAAAATTTCGCTATAACTATAGTGTATAAAATCAGATAATTATGACAGATAAGGCGATCGTTTTTAATCCGTTTTCTATTGCCTCATACATAGGACCGAAGTATTTCTGTGACCGTGACGAGGAGACGAAAGAGCTGGTGGGGGCATTGGCCAATGGACGCAATGTAACGCTGATTAGTCCTCGCCGTGTAGGTAAAACGGGATTGATTCAGCATTTCTTTCAGAGTTTGAATCCGAAGGAAGTGCAGTGTTTCTATGTGGATCTGTATAGCACTTCCAATCTGCAGGAGTTTACCAAACTCTTTGCACAAGAAGTGTTGACCAAGCGTATCACGCCATTCTCCGAACAGGTTTGGTCGGAGATTACCCATTTCTTTGGTGCGCTACGTCCGGTCTTCGGGGCTGACCCTATTAGTGGCATGCCGCAATGTACGATAGATATTCAGCCGCAACGAGAAGAATGGACTTTGCAGCAGATCTTTGCGTACTTGGAGAAATCGGCTACCCCTTGTTATGTTGCGTTCGATGAGTTTCAGACGATAGCGGAATATTCGGATGTGAAGATGGAGGCTCTACTGCGTACCTATATCCAGCAGTTGCGTAATGTGCATTTTATCTTCTCCGGCAGCAAGAAACATATCATGACCGAGATGTTCTCTTCCGCCAAGCGTCCTTTCTATCGCAGTACGCAGATGATGCATATCGATGTGATCGACGAGCAGGTGTACTATGCTTTTGCTACCAAACATCTCTCTGCACATGGTCAAAACATGGAAGAAAGCACGTTCCATGACCTCTATGCCCTTGTCAACGGCTATACATGGAACATACAGAGCTTGCTCAATCGACTTTATCAAAGCGGAGTGGAGCAGATCGATTATAATAGGGTACTGATGACCCTCAATCAGATCTTGCTTGAGGAAGCGCCTTCTTATCAGATGATTTCTCGTCTTATCACCGATCGCCAACTACAAGTGCTGCGAGCTGTAGCGAAAGAAGGAGGTGTCAAAGAGCCGGGCAGTAATGTGTTCCTTCAAAAGCACCAACTCGGAGCGTATAGCACTGTTCGCAGTGCAATACAGAATCTGATGGAGAAGGAGCTACTCTATCAAAACGATGATGGTGCGTATGTGGTTTATGAGAAGTTCTTTGCGCTTTGGTTGAAACAACATTAATCCCTAATTCCCTAATTCCCTAATCACTAATCGAAGTGAAACGCTATGCATTAATAACCGGCGCAAGCCGGGGAATAGGACGAGCGATTGCTATTGAGTTGGCGAAAGACGGCTGTTCTATCTTGCTAAACTACAAGTCCAATCAGGCTGCAGCTGAGGAAGCCAAGCGTCTGATTGAGGAAGCCGGCGGCGAAGCCGAACTGATGCCCTTCGATGTATCCCAACCCGATGCCATCAATGCCGCGCTGGATGCATGGTTCACCGCCCATCCGGACGACTATATTGACGTGCTGGTGAACAACGCCGGTATCGTCGATGACGAGATTATGCTGGCGATGGAGCCGGAGCAATGGCATCGCGTGATTGATGTGAACCTCAACGGCTTCTTCTATTGCACCCGCCGTGTCATTGAAGGAATGGTCATCAACCATCACGGGCGGATTGTTAATTTATCCTCCATTAGTGGGCAAGTAGGAAATGTCGGACAAGTAAATTATTCCGCTGCAAAATCAGCACTAATAGGAGCAACAAAGACAATAGCGAAAGAATTAGCACCTAAACATGTAACGGTAAATGCTGTTTCTCCCGGAGCAATAGAGACCGACATGGTTCGGGCTAGTGAAGAGTATATGCCGGAGTATATGCGCGATATAAGCAATATCCCTATGCGTCGTCTTGGCAAACCCGAAGAAGTTGCCTATCTGGTGTCTTTCCTTTGCAGCGATCGAGCCAATTATATTTCCGGCCAAGTAATTGGCATCAATGGCGCTGCTTTATGATGATAAATGGTAAATTGTAAATGACAAATCGTAAATGAATCGACGTGTCGTAGTAACAGGAATGGGTATTTGGTCATGCATCGGACAAGACCTGCAAACAGTCACCGAGAGCCTTCGTCAAGGACGCTCAGGAATTGGTGTACGGCCGGAACGAAAGGCGTTAGGCTATCATTCTTTATTATCCGGTATCGTTCCTCGTCCGGATCTGAAACCCTTGTTGGATCGCCGTTTGCGCAATACGCTTTCCGAAGAAGCCGAATATGCCTATATGGCAACGCGTGAAGCGCTGAACAATGCGCATATAGATGCCGATTATTGCCGGCAAAACGAACTGGGTGTTGTCTTTGGTAATGATACTTCCAATAGGGCGGTTGTGGAGTCTTATAATAACGCCGTGGAAACAGGCAATACCTTCATGCTCGGTTCCGGCATGGCGTTTCAGGCACTTACCAGCAATGTGGCGATGAACATGGCGAATATCTTTCATCTGCGAGGAGCAAACTTTACCACTCCTTCCGCATGTGCCTCCGGCGCGCAAGCGATAGCATTGGCAGCGATGCTTATTCAATCCGGTCAACAGGATATCATCGTTGCCGGAGGTGCACAAGAAACCAACAATATTTCCATGATTGCATTCGATGGAGTCAATACGCTCTCCAAACGCAATGAAGATCCGACTCACGCTTCGCGACCTTTTGATAAAAACCGGGATGGATTAGTACCAAGCGGTGGAGCTGCGGCTTTGGTATTGGAGGAATATGAGCATGCCATAGCGCGTGGAGCCACTATCTATGCCGAGCTTGCGGGTTTCGGATTCTCTCAGAATGAGACACCGCTTGGTCAACCATCTGTCGAAGGCGAATATAAAGCGATGCGCAATGCTCTTCGAAACGCCAACCTGCAACCGCAAGATATAGACTATATCAACGCCCATGCTACCTCTACCGTCTCCGGCGACATCGCAGAAGCGGAAGCAATAAAACGATTGTTTGTCCAATCACCAATGATTTCGTCCACGAAATCTATGACCGGTCACGAATGCTGGATGGCAGGCACCAGTGAAGCGATCTATACGATTCTGATGATGCAGCATAATTTCGTCGCTCCCAGCATCAATATCGAGGAGTTGGACGAGTTCGCGAAAGACCTCAATATTGTTCGTGAGGCAAAAAAAGCAGAGATCAAAATTGCACTCTCCAATTCCTTCGGCTTCGGAGGCACAAACTGTGTGTTAGTGTTTAGGAAGGTGATTGATTACCCCAAAATTGCCTAAATTCTCAAAAATATTCTAAAATATTTGCATATATCAAATATTTATTGTACATTTGCAGCGGATTTTGAATTATAACACGCCACGAAATAATAAAAACACATATTCGTGGCGAAATATAACGCAATTATGAGTGCGATTATCGGAAGAGACAAAGAGGTTGACGAGTTAAAACAACTGGTACAAAGTCAACGAGCAGAGTTTGTGGCGATTTATGGTCGTCGCCGTGTTGGGAAGACTTTTCTTGTAGATGAAGCCCTTCGAGAGGAGATCACTTTCCGTCATGCAGGATTAAGTCCTGTGGACGAGGACGGCAAAGCCAATAAGATGAAAGAGCAGTTGCTGCATTTCTATCATTCTCTACTGCTGCAAGGTTGGAAAGGAAGAAGTCGCCCGAAGAATTGGTTAGAGGCGTTCTTTCTGTTAGAGCAACACCTGCAAGCCATTGATAATGGCGAACGGCAAGTGGTGTTTATTGATGAATTGCCGTGGATGGACACTCCGCGGAGCGGTTTCATAACGGCATTAGAGGCATTTTGGAATGGTTGGGCTTGTCATCGTCCTAATATGATGCTGGTCGTTTGCGGTAGTGCCAATTCGTGGATGTTGGATAATCTGGTCAATAATCATGGCGGGCTATACGGTCGTACAACCTACGAGATCAAACTTACGC
The DNA here is from genome assembly GCA_902774185.1 of uncultured Bacteroidales bacterium. GTDB lineage: Bacteria > Bacteroidota > Bacteroidia > Bacteroidales > Paludibacteraceae > Colicola. The sequence goes on from CACYHE010000005.1 coordinate 15,543, forward strand.
CTTTTGCCTTAACTGAATGCGAGCAGTTCTACGAAAGTCGCGGCATACAACTATCGCGCTATGACATTGCGCAAGCGAACATGATTCTTGGCGGTATCCCATATTACATGGGGTATTTTACACGCGGAAAGAGCCTTGCGCAGAATATTGACAATCTATTCTTTGCACCAAATGCCAAGTTAAAAGATGAGTTTGTAAAGCTCTTTTCCTCTGTCTTTACGAATCCCGAGGAGATGATGCGGATTGTACGTTATCTGGCTACGAAGCGCAAAGGATACACACGCGAAGAAATCGCCAAAGGCACGCACTTGAGTTATAATGGAGATCTTTCAAAATGGCTCAAAGCCTTGGCTGCTAGCGATTTCATTGTCAGTTATGTACCGTTCGGTGAAAGCGCACGCAATGTGCATTTCCGGCTTACAGATCCTTTCTGTTTGTTCTATCTGAAGTTCGTGGATGGGCAATCGGAAATGGATGAAGCATTCTGGATGAATAATGTATATTCGCAAAAAATCAACAGTTGGCGAGGTTTTGCTTTTGAAGACCTTTGCCTGCGTCATGTGGATGCTATCAAGCGTGCCTTGCAAATAGGAGGCATCTCATCCTCTCAATCCGCTTGGACAGTTAGCGGAGACGACCAGCAAGAAGGGACGCAAATTGATTTGCTGATTTTAAGAAAAGATAATGTAGTGAACATGTGCGAGATGAAGTTCTACAGCGAAGAGTTTGCAGTACGAACGGACTATCATAAGAGATTGGTACATCGCACGAATGTTTTGCAGCCCTATCTTTCCCGCAAGATGGTCATTCATAGCACATTGGTGACGACATATGGGCTAACCTATAATCAGTATTCCGGGGATTTTGTGAACGTTGTGACAATGGAGGATCTATTTAAGGAGTGATTCCCTAACTCCCTAATTCGAAAATAAAAAACAAATAGTACATAGTAAATGATTAAATAGTAAATGATATTATGACCAAGCAAGAAATTATTGACAAGACGAATGCTTTTCTCGCCGATGAATACGAGAAAGACCCGGCATTGCTCAAGCCGGAGGCGCGTTTCCGTGAAGATTTGGATCTAAACAGTTTGGATTATATGGATCTCATGGTAATGGTTAAGCGCGAGTTTGATATCATGCCGGCTCCGGCAGAGATGAATCTTGTCGTTACACTCGGCGATTTCTATGATTTCATCGAGAAAAAACTAAACGAACCTAAGCAAACGAATGAGTGATAAAAACCCACATACGGTTTGTATTATCGGTGGAGGCATGAGCGGACTCTTCACCGGTGCGCTGCTCGCCAAGAATGGTTATAAAGTGACCGTTCTGGAGAAAAATCATATCATAGGTGGAGGACTACAATCTTTCCGTCGTGGTGATGTGGTGTTTAATACCGGTATGCAGGCATTTTGCGGGTATGGAGATGATTTTGCTCTGAAGCATTTTATTGACTATATAGGTCTTAATCATGAAGATATACATTTTGTACCGCTTGATCCCAACGCACAGGAAATAGTATGGACGGACAAGAAGCATGCATATCGGCTTCCTAAAACACGCAAACGGTATGAAGAATATCTGATTTCACAATTTTCGCACGAAGCAAAAGGAATTCATCAATTATTGGATGCCGTCTATGAAATAGGCAGTACGTTTGATTATTTTTGGTTGCATCCCATGCAACTGCATCCGGCTGCAGCAAAATACGGAGTAATAACAGCCCGCCAATTATTGGAGCAATGCCTGACAAATGAGAGGCTGATACGTCTATTTGAATATGTAGGAATGCATCTTGGATATAACCTTTCCTGCTTGCCAGCTACGGAATTAGGGATGATTCTAAATCTGTATATAGAAGGAGGTTGGCGTATTGCCGGAGGCAACTTGCCGTTCGCCAAACAATTGGTGCAATTTATTGAAGAGAATGGAGGAAAAGTATATACTAATACGGAAGTCTCCAAAGTTACAGCAGAAAATCGCAAGGTTGTAAGTATAAAAACAGCGGATGGGCGAACATTTGTGGCTGATCAGTATGTATGTGCGATTCCTCCGAAAACATTCATCCAAATTACCGACGGGGAGGTGCTTCGTTCTACAACCTATGACCGTATTATGGAGTTCAATAATGATTCGTCGTGCTGCATTTATCATATCAAGTTGAAACCGAATAGCATGAAATATAGTAATAATTTGATATTTGTACCCACGCCTACTGTCGATAACTCTTTACCCCATTATATATCCATGCTTACTCCCCCTTCATTAAATCAAGGAGAGTGGGCGGATACGGTAGAAATTCTGACTTTTGCGCGTTATGGAGAATATAAGCAATGGGAGAATACAAAAACGGGGCATCGAGGTGCAGATTACGAAAAAAAGAAAGAGCAGTTATCTCAAAAAACGATAGCGTATGTATCTCAGTTCTATCCGGAATTAAGAGATGCAGTGGATACGGTTTATATTTCAACACCTTTGACTGTCAGAGATTACTATGGTAATCCGGACGGAGCTGTGTACGCCCAGCAGGGTATGTTTGCGCCGGTTAAAACCAAAGCGTCCAATTTGTTTATGACTGGTCAGTCCGTGCAATATCAGGGACTATTCGGTACGCTGACGACATCTATTGCTGTTGCAGAGATAATGATGGGCAAAAGTTTAATCGGAGAAATCGCAAACGCATCAGATGGACGTGTATGAAACCATGAAAGCCGAACATAATACGTTTATGCTTGGACCTAATGCGCAATTTCAAAGTGAGACTTCATCCGTTGTGATGAATCTGAATGCGATATTTCATCTGCGGGGGATCAATCTCTGTATTGGAGCAGCTTGTGCAAGCGGTAGCCATGCTATAGGTTTTGCCAAATTACTCCATGACCGGTCACGAGAACTGGATGGCAGGAGCAAGCGAAGCGGTCTATTCGATATTGATGATGCAGAACAATTTCGTAGCGCCCAATATCAATCTGGAGCACAAAATCGATGAAGCGAAAGATCTTAATATCGTTACAGAAATTCGCAAAAAGTAGTATCTTTGCGGCCAAAAGTCGCCCGAAAAAGCGTAGTGATTTACAAAAAAGTCGCCCGAAAAAGCGTAAGGTAGAGCGATAAACTCATCCGAAAAAATGTTAACAGACTAAAAACAAACGCGATATGTATAGACGAAAGATAGAAGAAGAACTGAAAGCGAACATAATTCCCTAATCAATAATTCGACATGAATAGCATCAAAGACCAATATTTTGACGGCGAGCGCCCATTATACGAGAGTCGCGATTTGCGGCTGGAGCGCGTGCGAATAGGCGAAGGCGAGTCGGGATTAAAGGAATCGCGGTGGATTGAAGCTGCTGATTGCGAGTTTGAAGGCATGTACGTCATCTGGGAATGCGAGGATGTGGAATGTCGTAATTGCCATTTCGCAGCCTCCGATCGCGCCCCTCTTTGGTACAACCGCAATGTCCGTCTTTTCGACTGCCTCATTGATGCCCCGAAAGCACTTCGAGAGATAGACGGTCTAACCCTCGAACGACTGAAGATCACCGATGGCGCCGAGACCTTTTGGTACTGCCGAAACGGACAAATATCCGACCTCAAAATAGCGAACGGCCTCTATGCCTTTATGCATGCTAACCAATTGCAAATCAACAATATCCAGCTGCAAGGTCGATACATCTTCCAATACGCCCGCAACATCGAGATCCACAACGCCATCTTCGACACCAAAGACGCCTTCTGGGAATCTGAGAATGTTACCGTCTATGATTCTACAATAAGGGGCGAGTACCTCGGTTGGTACAGCCGAAATCTCCGTCTGGTACGTTGTCGCATCTCCGGAACCCAACCCCTCTGTTACTGCCAAAACCTCATTCTCGAAGACTGCGTCCTTGATGAATCCTGCGATAGGGCGTTTGAGAAATCGAGTTATTCGATAATCCATAATCCCTAATCGCGAATGCATCTATTAGACAACTATATCATCGACCCGCACACGCGCTACGAAGGGCACACGCTCTATTATACGCCGGATAACGCAGATCCCATCGAGTTGCGTGGCATCCTGGCGGCTGCTATCTTGGCTGCCCTCATCGTCGATACCGATGAAGGCGATGCCCGCCAAATAGCCTTGGATACAGACGCCGAACGGGCAGAGTTCTTTGCACGCTATGAGCGTGAGGTAAGGCGAGACGATTGGGGCTATCTATCTGCCGAAATAAACCAACTTCGCGATAACTACGTCCAAATAGCAACCGGTCCCACCAAACTCATCGACCTTTGTCCCAATAATCGGCTTCTCAATCTGGCGATGGATTTGACCGTGGCGTACATGCAGCTTCTGGTGCTTAAGACCTTTAAGGAATATATATGGGAGGCTGTGTCATGGAGAGCGCCTTTCGCTCAATGGCTCTTGGATGCAGCGCGCGTGGAGACTCGCCGACAACGATACCTGCAAATCGATTGGACCGATGCCCCAGCGGTGGATTTTCTCGCCAATTTCCAATCTTCAATCTCAAATCTCCAATCTTCAATCGATTCCCCCACTTTCTTCTTTGAAGGTGAAACAGCCGCCGACATCATGGAGCGCTACCTCCAATGGCTCTCCGACGAATATGTGGCGATGAAGCAAGAGCTACCCGGTTCCAAAATTACTTCTTCAGACCGTAAATATATATTCAATCAGGAAACCGATTGGGCGTTTCTGTCTGATGAGATAGAGTGTTTGGAGGCTTCTGAACAGAAAGATTGGAACCAATGGCAAAAGGAGTGGGTTAAATTCCTTACCGAGCGCCTCTTGCCCAAGAAAGAGATCCGTTTCTGGGCGGATGATGTGCCGGAGAATGTACAGGAACATCTGCTCTACCATCTTCAACTCATGGAGCAACATCCCAATCATTTCAAGGACCTGACTACCGCCGTTTATGCCATGCGCCAACTCGGCTACATTCGTCGCAAATGCTCCGATTATGCCATGCGTCAGTGGCTCAGTGAACACCTCAAAATCAATTACATGGAGCGCAACAACGCCTCGCAATTCCGGCGTGCCATGAAGGAACATGGGCGCTACACCCCGGAAGTGCAAGACGAAGTAGAGCAGTTGGAGACAATGGGATTCTTCCGCTATCAACCAATCACCAATACCAATAACCAATAACCCTAACTCCATCACTCCTTCATTCCTTCATTCTTTCATTCCTTCATTCTTTCATTCTTTCACTCCTCATCCCCCAATATATCTCCGAATACATCCAGCCATAGAAATGCTTGTATTGCTTGCTTCCTTTGGGGATCGTCTTCAGGTACTCCGCGTACTTCTGCTGCCAGATACGCGCCTGGGCAATATCTTCTTCACCGAACTCCTCGGGGTGATAGCACACGCGCTCGATGTCATGTGCCATCCGCTGCGCCGCTTTGATCATCTCCCGATTCCGCGTTGCCCCTTCGGACCACGGTCCTTCGTGGAAGTGGTACGTATACACCAGATGAATCTTACTTCCATCTGGGTCATACCATTTCTCTCCCCAGTCATGCCACTTGCAAACCAACCGTGCCCGGTTCGCCTGCCCGTCCTTCACACTATCCAGCGCACCTCGCACGGTGTCTATTCCATCTACATAAGTTAATCTTGCCATATTTCTTTTGTCTTTTATCTTTTATCTTTTGTCTTTTATCTATGTTCATTGGGGCGGATGACATCCGACATCGGTTCAACTACGGTTCAATTCCCTATCTATTTCCTATCAATCACGTATGAATCCTAGACTTTACTCCTATCCTCTACCTAATCACAACCTATCCTCGTCCTTCTCTCTATGTCTATTGCCGGTGGATGCCATCCTCCGATTTTCATCATGACGGTTTGACGGTTTCTATAGCTGTTTTTTGTCATTGCGCAGATGCTAATCTGCTTATTTTACGCATTTTATGTAGAAACCGTCAAAACCGTCAAACCGTCATCCTACTTTTCGATACCGACCATGTTCCAATTTGATCACAATTCCCTCTTCTTGCCATTTGTCATTCCATCTTTCTGCGGTTCTTTCGGACACCCCCTGTGTTTTTGCCTCCTGTATCAGTTCCTTACGTTCGTAGGTTGCTTTCAACTGCTCAAATAGCACCTTCCTCTGATCCAGCGGCTTTATCTCCGGTACCACATCCTGCGCGTCTCCGTCTATCATTCGGTACGCACTCGCCATATGCAGCAGCATCTTATTCCCGATCATCTCTGCCGTCTCATAATCCTCATCCAAACAATAGAGAGCTTCGTCCGTTTTGCCGGATAGTATCCGGCTCTCTCCGTCCATTTCGTCCGAATTGAATTCAGACAACAGTTCGTTTCCTGCTCCGCGTGACAGCGCGGAGTTCCCCCTCATCGCCGTCAGTATCATAGCGATCCTTTCTATCTGCACGGCCATTCGGATGACGGCAGAGTGGAAGTTATCTCCCAACAGCCCGATAAACGTTCCATACTCCGTCTCCAGATGTTCACCGAGACGTTCTTTTTGGGCGTCGGTTAGACTCCACTCCATTTCTTGATTCTGCGATAATTGCTCGTACGTCCGCAGCATCCGCTGTCCTACGATCTTTGGGATAGCGCTCTGTCCGCCTTTGGATGAGACATAGCGCTTGTCAAAACCATTCGTGCCGCGGATGACGACCGTCAGCAAACGGCTGAAGTATCCGTTCTCTACACTTGGCACCAAGGCTTTATACTGCCCGAACGTACCGGTCAGCAGCATACTCAGCCTCGGATTTTTGATCTCCGAAGCCCCTTTGACGCGATTCCGACTGATCGCCTCATGTTCTGCTGCCTTACGAAGCGCGGTGTTGTAGTTCGCCGCATCCGACTTCCAGATGTCGGTGATCACGCTTCCTTCGCTCTCGTGCATATATCCGACACCGCCTTGCTCCTCCAACGCCTTATACCATGCCGCTAAGGTGCTGTCTCCCGCAATCAGCATCGGATGCTGCTCATCGATCACGCGCACCATCTCTAATGCCTGGTTGGCGATGCCTTTACCGGAAGCCGCAGCCGCCAAGATGAAGCATTGCAGGTTGGCGTAGTACTTCTTGCCCGTTGGACCATAGGTAAAATACAGATTTGGTACGCACGCGCTTGCGGCTGCAAGTGTCGCCATGAGGATAATGTCCTTCTCCTCCGCCGTACTCGCCAGCGAAATCATCTGTTGTACACTCTCAGGGAGTTTTTGCATGTCGAGATGCTCGACGATGCGGAGGTCTTCCTGTTCCTCCATCAAATTAAGGTTCTTAAGCATAAAAATTAAGTTTTGGTTTAACATTGTTCGAAATCTCACAATATCGAGGTCTCGAGATCTCCAAGAGAAATCTATTATATAATATATACGGCCCTGCAAACTCTTTCCCTATAGGCCTTGGTGGTATTTTAAAGTGGTGCAACAGCAAATTGCGGCATACGTAACTGCTATTCAGTATCTTACAAAAACCTATTTCCCTGCTGTCACATTTTTTTATAAAAATATTTGCACAATTCAAAAAAAACAGTACCTTTGCAGATTTGTAAATGGCTATTAACATTAATACATATTAACATTATGAAATATTCCATCTTGCAGCTCATTGCTTCCGGTCTTAATCACCGTAGCGATATTGACGGGGCGTACGAGATTACCGATCCGTTCCTTCGTTTCTGGTTTCGATTTATATGTCCCTATCAGGCATTGATAGAGAGCGGTCAGTTGCGTCTGTTGCTTACATTAAAAGGTCTTTCCTTAAAGGATATGTAGTTTCCGTTTTTTACGATTTTGCTATCTTCTGTTTGCAAAAAATTCTTTTTCATTAAGATTTTTTCCTAAACCGTTGTGTATGTCAAAAAAAAGCATTAACTTTGCGGCGCTTTTTACGCGCCGCTTACACGTCACGTACATACGTGCACGATTATAATTATAGACGCTGTATAAAGCATAGTAAGAAAACATTTAATATACAAAAAGATATGAATGAAACAGCCAAATATGAAGCGAATAATCAGCCTATGACATTGTCACAGGATTTCGCTTCTGTGCTGCAGATCATCGAGCAAAATAGAGCTCAGGCTGTGCAGGCGATTAACCATGCATCTGTATTGACGGCATGGCAGGTTGGTGCGTTCGTATCGGATCGTATTAAGAACGCCGCATGGGGATCCAAAGTGGTGCAGCAGCTGGCGGAATATATCCATACGCAAAACCCGACATTGAAGGGATGGAGCCGTAGAACTATATACAAAATGGTTCAGTTCTATGAAACATATACTGCTGCTAGTTTTGTTGCACTGATTGAAAAACTGAAACTTAATAAGCAAATTGTGCCAACTTTATCGGCACAAATAGAGGATTCGGAAATTGTGCCATTCAAAACGGCACAAAATGGACACAATTTAATTGTGTCATTTGAAATGGCACAAATTCCATCGTTACTGATGAAGACGGGTTGGACAAACCATCAAATTATTTTAAATAGATGCGAAACGCCGGAACAATACGTATTCTATATCCTCTATTCGGAATTTGAACGTTTGCAAAACAAAGAGCTTGAGCGTGCTATCAAATCTGATGCATATTCTCGTGTGTTGAGCGACAAGAAATTGCAATCTGCGATGCTTAAGGAGACCTATCCGCAGGCAGAAGTTTTGCTAAAAGACAAGGCAATTTTGGAATTCTTGGGTTTGCCGCAAAGATACAAAGAATCGAAATTGCGTAAGGAAATAGTTTCGCACATGAAGGATTTTATTCTGGAAATGGGTAAAGATTTCCTCTTTGTAGATCAAGAACATACGCTTGAGGTGGGAGGTCAGAACTTTCGTTGTGACTTGTTGTTCTACCATCGCGCGTTGCAGTGTCTCGTGGCAATAGAGCTCAAAACGACTACGTTTGATCCGCGTGATTTGGGGCAATTGGAGTTTTATTTGGAGGCACTGGACCAAACAGAGAAGCGCAGCAATGAGAATCCGAGCATAGGCATATTGATGTGCAAGGATGCCAATCCGGAAGTAGTGCGCTATGCGTTAAACCGCAGCGTAAGTCCGACGATGGTTTCGAAATATGAGGAGCAGTTGAAAGTGGGAAGTGTTTTACAACGAAGCCTCGAGGAATTTGTAGGATTTATTAGTGAGAAATAATCATAAAGTAATTTTGGGGACCATTGTTGATAATTTTTGACCAAGAGAAATAAATCCGTCCCATCTATTTAATCTGTGGGAGAAAATAATAGAAAACATTTAAGATACAAAAAGATATGAAATACTACTTATACATAGACGAATGTGGGGACAATAACCTAAAGAACTTTGATGAGCAGTTCCCCATCTTCACGCTATGTGGCATAGTAGTGAGCGAAGACAAACGCGAATGGCTGGAGAAAGAAGTGCAGGCATTGAAGGATGAGTTCTGGGGAAATCAATACACAATCCTGCATTCCCGGGATATCCGCAAATGCCAACGAGGATTTGAGATATTGTTTGACTTGGATGTAAAGAAGTGTTTTTATGAGCGCGTTAACGCAATACTTGGAACAGCCGGCGTATATACGATAGTAGCTTGCGCGATATTGAAAGAACCTTATATTCGCAATTATGGTCGGTTAAATGATGTATATGCCCAATCATTATCGTTTGTATTGGAGAGAGCCGTCTTTTATTTGGATAGCAAGAATGCGGAGGAAGAGATAGAACTGCACACCGTAGTTGAGCAGCGTGGAAAGAAAGAGGATGAGAAGCTGCGGATGTTCTATAATCAATTACTGGGACAAGGTACTTATTGGGCAAGTGCAGAACGTTTAAGACGATATGCCAAATCTTTCAAACTTCTTCCGAAGAAAGCTAATGTGGTAGGTTTACAAGTCGCAGATTTAGTGGCATACCCAATTACTCGCCATATATTGGACCCGAATGAGCCGAATATGGCATATGATGTGATAAAAAATAATATTTATACTGAAAACATGAAGCAGGTGGGCATAAAGATTATCCCGAATACATAAAAAAGGATTGCCCGAACTGACAATCCTTTCCAACCGGGGACACCCCAGTCCATAATTCCGACTCGCGGAATGTTCTCGGCTGCAAAGGTACAACAAATTTTTGAAATAGCAAAATTTTTTGATAAAAAAATGATAAAAATATGCATTTTTTGCATAAACGATAGCAAAATAACAAAAACATCGAACAAAAAATCTATCGGCCAATCTTGACCGATTCAAATATAACGAAAAATTAAAGATACAAAAAGATATGACAACGCAAATATACATACAGAACCAACCTATCGCTATATTGTCCGTCAATAAAGAGGATTATATATCACTTACGGATATGGCGCATAGCCAAATGCAAGAGCATATCATCTTTAAATGGATGAGCCTGAAGAGTACTATCGAGTATTTGGGCGAATGGGAAGCTTTGTATAATCCGAATTTTAATTATACCGAATTCGGTACAATTAGAAATATGGCGGAGAGTGGAGAATTTAAATGCAGTATTCATCAATGAATCCATGCCTCAATCGGAGCGACTTATAAAACTGAATCAGATAGCAATCCATCAAATGCAAGTGTTGGAAAATGTTACGTCTCAGAAGATTCTTGCAGAGTAATTTTTGGATCATTGTTGGTGATTTTTGACCGATTCAAATATAACGAAAAATTTAAAGATACAAAAAGATATGGAAACAAAAATTTTAAAATCAATCAATTTAATTCGCTGTGTTAGCGGGGCAAACCTAAACCTCATCCGCTACGCGGCAATGCTGCTGTGTGTGCTGCTGCTCGGGGTAGGTAATGCGTGGGCAGGAGGCGGTGGCACTAAATACTACTATGCCAAACTCACAATTAGCCAATCCGGTCCTACTGGTGCGGGTTTGGTGTATGTGGCAAACAGCAACTCCAAACCGGGATCGGCTAATGCCGGTAAGGCTGTAACAAGTACATCGACTACAACTTCCGGCGGAAATGTAACAATGTACTACTGGATTGATGTCAATGCAGGATACAATGTCTCGCTTTCAGGAGGGATAACTGCTGGTCCTGCTACGGGGGCAACTCTAAATGGAAGTAAAGCATTGGCGACAGCAACTTCGGATGGTGAAAGTAAAGCAAAGGCCCATACCGCCACTGCAACTTTCGTGGCGGTGACGGTGAATAGTGTAGATGCGGCATCGAAAGATCTTGCTCCTACCAATCCATCTATTGACTATCCGTTTACGGTGACGTTCGCTACATCTAATCTGAAAACGATTGCGCTGGACTTAAATAAATCGCCTGAGACAGCAGACGGCAAGTTTACCATTACCGGTTGGGCACAAGACGGGAACAATGTCGTAGCCACTGGAAAGTTTAACGGTGGCGATTCGTATGGTGGTGCAAGTCGTAATAATTCCACAACTGTTTCGCTGCAATCCAAAGCAAGCGGAAGTACAGCCAAGACTTGTACGGTAACCGCCAACTTCCCCGCATTGGCTTTCGTGGATGCAGATGTGATGGATGTATATACTACACAGAACGATGCTACTAAAACGGGCTCGGCAGACTTTAACTTCAATTATGGCGCTGAGGATGACTTCCCGACAACTCCTTCGTTTACCCACACCAGTGGTGATGGTGCTTTCACGGTTACGGGATATGAGGTAACGTCGGATTTCTCCAAGGGAACCTGTAAAGTGACGGTTAACTATTCGTTCAATCCGAACGGTGTGGCCGGAACTACCAAAGAGGAGTTAAAGATTACTTCTGCCGGTGGTTTGGTGGCTACAGCTACCGTTACCGGTGAGTCTGAAGCAGAAGCAACAGAAGATGTCAGCGTGACCACGGCTGCCGGAGTAACAACCAATTATGCTACTTGGGCTGCCGGTTTGGCTGCTGCTAATGCAAGTTCCGGTTGTACGCTCACATTGCTGCGTGATATAGATTTGACTGAGACCTATGGAATAACATCCACACAAGGTATCACGCAAACTTTCACGTTGGACTTGAATGGTAAAACATTGAGTGCTGCGACAGGAGGTTCTATCCTTAATCCCAGTAAATCAGGCAAGACGCTTACCATTAAAGATAGCAAAACCGGAGGCCGAATTGAAAATATCGCCTATCTAAATAACGTGCTGTATGGTATTAATGTTGGTGCCGGAGTGACGGTAAACATTGAAGGTGGAACTATCTATGTAGAGAATACTGCTCAATATGCGTACGGAACATCCACATATACGGATGGAACCCCTAACTTGCAGAGTATGCAAGCGCGTGCTATTCACATGGCGGCCACATCGAAAGTAAACATCAGCGGCGGTAAAGTGCATGCTGTTGCAACGCGTAATGCATTTGGTGTTCGCGAGGAAAGCAATTCCTCGAACACTTCCGAACTGAATATTACTGGTGGTGAGGTGCTAGGAGAAGCGCCTTGTTATGCGTATGGTATTTACGCCGGTGGCAAAGTAAATATTAGTGGCGGTACCGTAAGCGCGTTGCTGAATGACAAGACCGTTGATGGTAATACTACTTATACGGCGAATGCATGGAATGACTATACCTTGCACCGTTATGGTTATGCAATTCAGATGTTTGCCGGTTCCAGTGCCACCAAAACCAGCAACTATTTTGGTACACTGAAGATAACCGGCGGTACAATCAACTCTACCAATGTTAACAAGACGTTGAATGGAACTACAGTACAAACCGAGCATACATACGGTATCTATTTGAATGTTTCTGCTACTGGTGCGGGTGCTGGCAAGACTGGTCCCGACGGCACAAAGGTAATGAAGGCTTGCGCCATCGGTTCGATGGAGAATGCGACGATTAATGTCAATCATGCCGGTAGTACGGCATATGGTGTAATGGCTGTCGGATGTTACAACTCGTTTGATAATACCACAACGCCGTTCACTATTAAAAATTCAACCATCAATGTAAATGCTTATGCATCAGCATATGGTGTGTATGCAAATGCCTATGTGAACTGGAGTTCTACATTGACCGCTTTGACAGGTAATGGTGGATGTACCTATGGTAATATTGAATTGACCAATACGACTATTAATGCTACCACTACTGGCGCCGGCGCATATTGCGGTTGGGCAGGTTGTACATCCGGTACGGTGGCCAATGCGAAAGACATAACTGGAAGTACTTCCACAGGAAACGGTACCTATTATGGTGAATATGCTGCGGCTGGTAAGATAACGGTCAATAATGGTACCTATACAGCATCAGCTGGTACTTCCAGCGCGTATGGTTTTGGTTCTTCGGATCGTGCAAAGTGTGTCAGAAATGTGAATGGTGTGTTTTCCGGTCGTGATGCGGCAACTGATCCTCAGGGATCGTTGAGTGACAATACACCGACTTCGGAGGCTTATCCCGAACTCTATATCCACGGTGGAGATATTTCTGCTACCACAGGAACTTCGACAACAGCTATCGCTATCAAGTCCGGTGGTAATACCGTGATTGATGGTGGAACCTTTAATGCTTATTCAGGTGCAGGCACCGCATACGGATTGTATGTAACTGCCGGTAAGACTACTGCGAATGGTGTGACTTTCCCCGCGAGCGCAACGACCAAGGCTTACGGTGTATATGTAACCGGAGGTATTTCCGACTGGAGTCTGTTCACTTATTATGGTGAAGTTGAGTTGAACAACTGTAACGCGTCAGGAACCGCCCGTACTACAACTGATGCGCGTGGCGTGTTTGTTGAGGGAAATACAAAAGTTTATACTCAGGCTTCGTTTGATGCCATGAAGTCTGCCAATAATAGTAACTATAAGAACTATGGTGACTACGCGCAGGTAGGCGAACGCGCATTCGTGGCTAAGGCGACTATCAATGGAGGTACTTATACGGCTACGGCTGAAACCACTACTGCGTATGGAATAGTGGTAACCTCAACGAGAGTTTCTACGAATAAAGAAGCGATTGCTTATAGTCCTTTGACAGTAAAGAATGCCACTATTACGGCCAAGACCAATACGGGAACTACCGCTTATGGTGTGCAACCCGGTGGTGGTGGACTGATTGAGAATTGTACGATTACGGCTACTGCCGGTACAACTACCGCTTCCGGTGTGCGCGCTATTGACAAGACAACGGTAATTAAAAATTCCACGATTACAGCTAAAGGTTCTAATACGGTATATGGTTTGGAAGGCTATGTGGATGTCAGTACAGCTCACGGTAACTGTTGGCACGGTGATTTTGACCTTACGGAAGCCGGTTCTACGAAAGTTACTGCAGAATCTACAGGATCTACAACAGCATATACTATTTATCTTAATGCAAAGGCGGCTAATGTTGCCAGTGGAACTTTTGCAGGAGATTATGCAACAGCGGCAAATGCCACTATCAATGAAGGAGAGTATATTGCTAAGACGAATGGTGGAACTTCTGGATATACAATTGCGTTGACGGGTAAACAAACTAAAGGTGATGCCTCTGCTCAACCGGAGGTTCTGATCAATGGTGGTAAGTTCAATGGAGCTACTGCTGAAGTGGGAACAGCCGGTGTGATAGGACATGTGCAAATGAAGGGCGGATATTATGTGCATAATACCAACCTCTCCAAATACATTCCGGAAGGTTACGAGGAGTTCCCGCTTCCTTCCGACCGTCCTGAATATACGGAGGGTTATCGCTATGCGGTAGAGCCGGTAGGTATGCACGGTATTGATGTGTGCCAGATTGGTTCGACCAAATACAAATCTTTGGAGGAGGCATTGCAGGTAGTTACGTCCGGTCAGACAATCTATATGATTGCTAACTACACGATGGCAACGCCGGGTGATTATGTACTTCCTGCCAATGCCACCCTGCTTATCCCATACAAAGATGGAACCGGCAAAGGCGCTTCAACGGCAATCGGAAACTCTGCCGTAACAAACTCGTCAGCTACGACTCCTTCTTTATTCCGTAAACTGACCTTTGGCAATGGCGTTAATTTGACTTGTTTCGGTACTATCGAGACGAGTGCACAGCAAAAATGTAACGGACAATATGGTGCTTGTGCCGGTATGGTGTCCGGTGCATACGGACAAATTCATCTGGAGGAAGGTTCGCACATTAGTATGGAGGCGAACTCCCGCTTGAATTGCTGGGGCTATATTACCGGTAAGGGAACTATTAATGTAAAGAAGAATGCTACTGTATTGGAGGACTTCCAATTAGGTGACTGGCCCGGTGGAACGAATGCAAGTAACTTGAATAACAATAGTGATAAAGTATTCCCGATTACGCATTATTTCTATCAGAATATCGAGTGTCCGATTACCTATCGTCCGGGATCAAGTGCGCTGGGTTCTTCGCATATCTATGCAAGTAGTACGGTAGTTGGTCAGGATGCTGTGAAGTTGGTGGGTACTTCCGGAGCACTATTCTTGATGGCTGACAATGACGAAAGTGCGGATACGTGGGTGATGAAAGATTATGACGAAACGACCGACCGATGTGTGTGGACGATGAATAGTGGCGCCACCATTGGTAACTTGAATATTAATTTGCAAGCAAGTTTCCTCTCGTATAATTTCTCATCTGCGAACTATGACTTGCCTATTACAACCAATATGACCGTTATTCTTAATAACGGGGAAATGGGTCTGTCGCAAAATACTGTATTCCTGCCGGGTTCCAAACTGATAGTAAACAAGCAAGGAACATTTGCTATTAATGGTGTAAATGTGGTGGCTTATGACGCTTCGGATTGGACGGGAACAACGATATATCGTGCTACCTATTCTCCCACATGGGGTACAACTAACCCGCGTTCTACTACGGCTATAGATGCAGAGTTCTTCCTGCATGGTAAGGTGAATATCAAAGGTAATGGCGGCCTATATACAACAACCAGTGGTGCTAATGTTCACTCTACCAATGAAGATGCCGGAGAAGTGATTTATACCACTGCTGCACAAGGAAATAAAACTACTAAATATTTGAAACAAGGAGGTACTACACGAGCTTCTTTGACGGCCAATCCTGCCAAACTCAAGAATGGCAATGGTTCATACGCAGAATCGGCTGGAACTACTTCCGGTAAGACATGGACATTTAAGAACGATGTATGGGATGCATGGGGCAAAGACGGATGCTTCTTTGTGAACGCGCAGGACGAACCTCATGCTAAGCCGGCGGCTTTGGTTCAGTTGACCAGCAAAACTCCTGATGCCAATCATCTGCATCACGATGCTGCTACCGGAACGCGTAACTTCGTATGGGATGAGAACTGCTATTGGTGGGAAGTAGTAACAGAGCCGACTCCGGAAGGATATTATCGCTCTATCAATGCGGATAACAATGGTGATTATAATTACTATTACTACGACAATGCTGCTGCATGTTGGAAGATAAAGAAGATTACCGTTACATGGAATATCAATGGTTCGAATACCAATTATTCCGTAGGTTACGGTGTCAAGCCGGAATGGTTAGGTGCCACCCCGACGAAGACGTCCTCTTCTTCCGATTACGTTTGGAGATGGGACGGTTGGACGATGGGTAGTGATCCAACTGTATTGGCTAATAACGATCTGCCGTATGTAACGGAGAACACCACCTTTACGGCGCACTTCTATGAGAAGTACTACGAGTATAATGTTACGTTCAAGAACTCGGATGGTACTATCCTTGATTCGCGTAACTGGAGAGCGGGCACAACTCCTTCATACGAAGGCACGCCGACCAAGAATCCGACAGTTGATTATACCTACGAGTTCAATGGTACATGGTCTCCGGCCATTACAAAGGTAACCGGTTCGGCTACTTATACTGCGCAATATACGGCTACCCCGCGTGCGTACACGATCACGTTCCTTAATTATGATATGTCTGTATTGGGAACGGCAGAGGTGGTATATAACGGCACGCCGTCGAATGCTACCTACTTGGCAGCAGTGGCTCCGATGACGGAAGATCCGTACAAGCCGGACAATAGTGCGTTCTCGTTCGAGTTCGCCGGTTGGAGACTGCAAGGCGCAAGCAGCAACGGTTTTGCACAAGTGAAGGGCGACCAGACCTATATCGCGCAGTTCAATCAGACAACCAAGAAATATAAGATTTCGTTTGTGGATGATGATGGTGAGACCGTGCTCCACTATCTGCAATTGGAATACGGTCAAACCCCGTCTTATACTTGGGCTAATCCGAGCAAACAGGATGCAGAATGGACCTATTCGTTCACAGGATGGACACCTGCAACCTTCTCCGAAGTGCAAGGCCCGCAGACATATGTCGCTAATTACAACAAGACTAAACGCAAATATGACATCACTTGGGTAGATGGCAACGGTGCGACCTTGAAGACCGATCAAGTGGCATACGGAGAAACACCGGCATATAGCGGTGCTACCCCGACGAAGAATCCTACTGATGCAAATTGTTTCGTATTTAACAATACATGGTCGCCTGCAATTGTTGCTGTAGTTGGCGAGGCTACTTATACTGCTCAGTTTGATGCAACAGAGCGTAAGTATAGAGTGACATGGGATGCTGCTACAAATGGCGGAACTTGCGGTACAGACTATACCGACTTCTCGTACAATGCTGCGATTGGTACGTTGCCTGTAGCAACCAAGGAAGGCCATACGTTCAACGGCTGGTTCACGCAGGCTACTGGTGGTACACAGATCACAACTGTAACCAAAGTAACCGCAGACGTCATATATCATGCTCAGTTTACGATTAACAAGTATTCCTTCTCGATAGGTGTAACTCCTGCCGGTTATGGTAGTGTGGATGTCGCATCCATAACGCAGATTCCGCATGGAACC
>CACYHE010000005.1:33324-135934 GCA_902774185.1 uncultured Bacteroidales bacterium
ATACTTACAAGTTCGACCATTGGAACAATGTGCCGGCTACGGCAACAGACAATGTGACGAACATCGAAGCAGTGTTCACGCGTTCGACCAATACCTATAAGGTTATATGGAAGAACGGCGATGTTACGCTTGAGACGGATGAGCATGTGGCGTATGGTGTGACACCTCACTTTGATGGTGAGACTCCGACGAAGGCGGCAGATGCACAATACACTTATACATTCAGTGGCTGGTCGCCTGCGATTAGTAGTGTTGAGGGTAATGTTACCTATACTGCTCAGTTCAATAGTACAAAGAACAAGTACATGATTACGTTCAAGAACGGAGAGAATGTCCTACAGAGTGGTGAAGTAGAGTATGGTGCGACACCTCACTATGATGGTGAGATTCCGACGAAGGCGGCAGATGCACAATACACTTATACGTTCAGTGATTGGTCGCCTGCTATTGTAGCTGTAACAGGTGCAGCGACATACACTGCTCAGTTCGGTAGTACGGTGAACGAATACACCATCACTTGGGTGGACGGCAATGGTGAGACCTTGAAGACCGAGCAGGTAGCGTATGGTCAGACTCCTGCCTATACGGGTGAAACTCCGACCAAGACTGCAACGGCTCAATACACGTACACATTCAATAACACATGGTCGCCTGCGATTGTTGCTGTAACGGGCGAGGCTACCTATACTGCTCAATTCGGAAGCACCATCAACCAATATACTCTGACTGTAGCGACGAATAATGCTGAATGGGGTACAGTAGACGGTGGTGGATTGTATGATTACAATTCAGCGCATACTATTACGGCTTCGCCGAATCCAGGCTTTAAGTTCGTGAAGTGGAATGACGATGACACGAATGCTTCGCGTGAAGTGACCGTAACGGCGGATGTGACATTTACGGCTATATTTGACTATGATATAGCGGACTATACCGTTAGGCACTGGCAACAGAATATCGATAATGATGAGTATACCGAGGTGGTTGCAGATAGGCAAACGAACCTTTCCGGAACGATCGGAACGCTTACCAATGCTGTTGCTAAGAGTTATACCGGCTTTGATGCTCTGCCGTTCGATCAAGAAACGATTGCTGTCAGTGGTACGGAAGTAAATATCCGCTACAACCGCAAGACCTATCTCATTAAGTGGGATGTGAAGTTGAAGGGAGAGCAGGAGGTATATGAAGAGGAGACCTTGCGTTATGGTGCTATGCCTAATTATGGAGAAGATCCGACTAAGGAACAAAGCGTAAGCCAGGTATATGCATTCAGCGGATGGAGTCCGACCCCGTATGCGGTTGATAAGGATCAAACGTATAATGGTTCGTTCAATGTATCTCCTCGTCCGTACACGATTTCTTTCGTCAATGACGATAATACGACTGTTCTGCAATCGTCAGAAGTGGGCTTTGGCAGTAGTCCTACGTATAGCGGTACTCCGGTCAGCAAGATAGATACATCATATGTATTTATCGGGTGGACACCTGCGATTGAATTAGTATCCGGAGAAGCAACATACGTGGCAACCTATAAACGTACCGTAGCACCCCTTGAGGTAACGAATGGTAATACGGAACCAGTTAGCATGGATACGGAGACGACCAAGACCACTATCCATGAAGGTGGTACGTTGAGTGTGGCATCGGGTATGACGCTGACAACCGATATTCTTATCTTGGAGGCTTCGGCTTCGAATTCCGGTCAGATAACAGGTGCAGGAAATGTAGAAGTGAAAGCTTCAACAGGAAAAGCATACTTCGATTTGAAACTCAATACTCCTGCTCGTCACTGGCATGCGTTCGGTGTGCCTTGGGCAGTGAATCTGACTACCGACCCGCTGACGGAGGTAGAGACCGGTCGTACGCTGACGCTCGGTAGTCATTATGAGATCGTGTACTACGATACGCGCACCCGTGCTACACAAGGTCCGGGATCGAACTGCTGGAAGTACCTCAAGCACTATGATCAGGAAGGTCAGCCGATAGACGAGATGACTCCGGGTAAGGGATACATGATTGCCTTTACTTGTTCGGTACAGACCGTACGCTTCGTCAAGAAGGAAGATGCTCCTGTTCTCTACAATGGTGAAGTGACTGTGTCGGCAGAAGGAGAGGGAACCAATCGGGGTATCAACGCCGTTGCTAACCCGATGGCTTATCATGCTAAAATGACGCTTGCCGGCGTAGGTCAAGTTCACGATGGTGGAGAGATCGGTAGCGACGGATATGATCCTGTTACTATTGAAGGAATGAACTATATCGTAGGTAAGACGGTGTATGTGCAAGTAGATGATGAGCAGACCCTCACTCCGACGAACGGTATATCTCATGCGGTAGCAGCCGCTCCGGTTCGCCGTGCTCCGAAAGCAACGGATAAAAAATATCTCGTATTGGAAGACTACTACACTGTATCACTGACGAATGCCAGCGGCACGGGTACCAAACTCTATGTTCTTCCGGAAGAAGACAAAGAGGACAAGTACGTCATCGGTCATGACCTCGTGAAGATGGGTATGAGTACCAAGAAACCGCAGATCTGGGTGAACCGTTATGGTGTGAACTTAGGTCTGAACACGACCGCCCCGGTTAACGAGACAGCCGAGTTTCCGGTTAACCTCTATGCTCCGACCGCAGGTGATTATACAATTACAAATAACCAATCACCAATGACAAGTGAAGAGTATGTCGTTTATCTGACGCAGAACGGTGAGGCGATTTGGAACTTGAGCGATGCGCCGTACGTAACCTCGTTGCCGGCAGGAACGAACAAGACCTATGGCCTGCGCTTGACTGCCCGCAAGAGCCCGACTATCGCTACCGGTGTAGATGAAGCAGTGGTGGATGCCAAGAACGAGATCCGCAAGGTACTCATTGATGACAAAGTATTCATCATTCGTGAGGGTAATGTTTATAGTATTGACGGTCAATTAGTGAAATGAGAATTATGAAAAAGAAACTATATAGTCGTCCTCAAATTGAGGTAGTGAGTGTCAATACTTTGTTGTTGCAAGCATTCGGAGCGGCAAGTATGCCGCAAGATCCATTTAGTGCTGCTCCTCAAAACAGAGTGAAAGTGTTCTAATTATGAAAAGACTGTCACATATGCTATGCGTGTGCGCGTTCTTATTAGGAACGTGCTTGCATGCGTATGCAGGAATGCCCGGTTCGTCCTGTACGGATGCTATTCCGATGGGCACAGATTATAGAGCGGATGTCAGAAATGGACAGACCATATGGTATTCCGCATGGACATTTGACTTGCCATTAACGGTAACATTCGCGCCTGAAAACGGGGCAGATGATCCTGCTCCGGAAGTGGAGATGGATTTTACTTGTATCTCAGGGTATTATGCGGATAGTATTCTTTGTTCTTTGTTCTGCAAAACCAGTGGATCAAGCGGTATAGATATGGGTTTGCCGCACAAACCGAATTTGAATAGCGGGACTCAGGACGATGGAACGTTCGTATATTATCTGTCACTAGGAAAAAAATATCGTGATTTACTTCTGCAATTCGGCATAAGTTATAATGTGGAGGTCTATGTGAAAGTGACGTATAAGAGCAACGGTACCATTAGTCTCGCACCTGATGACCTATTCTCTAACTGTGTGGATAAGGCGAAGTTTATACGTTATGGGGATACGGTTCTTTTAGCAGCGAATGATACCAACCGTCACGTCATTTTCCCATTTTTACAGTGGCAAGAAGACACCGTTATCTATAAATGGACAGGTACTGAACCATGTGAAGTGGTTGTTGCCAATACTTGCAAATTCTTCGTGTATGACCACAATGATGGCAATATCATCGATAGAAAGGAGATTGCACCGGGGGATTCTGTGAGAGTGAAAGCAACAGAAATATACGATTGGGTACATAATGAGGTATTTAAAAGTGAAGCCGGTATGTACTTTGCGAAAATTCAAAGTGATGCCCCCGGAGTGCTTACAGTCGTAAAAGCTGCTCAAGCAGCTCCGGATGGGCATGCGACGTTACTGAGATATGACAAGACTTACCCATTGGATGCCAATTCCAAAGACGTATATGCTATTCCCCGCTCATGGGACGGAAATGTGATGTTCACAGCCTCCACATCCCATTTGTTCACTATGGTGTTTTCTAAAACAGCGGCTTTTGGAGCGTCCGATACACTCAAAGTCTATTCGTTTGACAAGACGGAAAATGGACGATGGAAAGGCGTTCCCAGTGAAGATATGAAGGCATGTTGGAATCAAATTCCGATTAGTCAGCAGTATATGTATATACGTTTTATTTGTACAGAGGCAACAACTGTCACTCCGGAACGCTGGAGGGTATCCGAGTGTTTTACAAAAACACTAAACACTGCGGTTAGTCCGGGGCAAACATTTTTAATAGATAAGGGCTCATCCAAGGTCTATCGTTTCTCTTATGTACAATGGGTAAGAGGAGATATGACCATCTCTTTTAGTTTGTCTTCTGCATGCAATGTCTATCTGGCGAATACCTGTAATATGAATACATCTCGGTCTGATGCGGACTATTGGCTGCGATATAAACAGGCAGTTAAAAGTTCCCAACCGCTTGTCATTCCCAAAGAGGAAATTGTCGGTTGGGCAGACAAAATAGATGAAGAGGGGAACTTTTATGCCATTTTCAATTCTAATGCAATCAGTACAAACCGAAAAATTACGGTTACAACCAGCGCGACTCCTGAGGTTGACCCTACCTATCCGGCATCTTCTATTGCGGTGGCATGTGATGAGCATAATCAGGTGTATGTAATAGTAAAGCAAAAGCAAACGATTATCATCAAGAATGAGGCGGGAGTAGATGTAAAAACTATTCCGGATGCACAGCCGGACACGAAATATTCTCTTGCGGAATTGCCCGCAGGGAAATATTCATTGCAAGCAGAAAACGAAACAATCGAAATACAACTGTAAAAACGAACAACGTGGAGAGTCCTGTTTTACATATTATACGTCCGCTGGTGATGGGCATGTTGCTCATGATCACTCGGCCTTGTTTGGCACTACAACCGGCAGGAACCACTGCCGATAGAGCTACGCGTGTGACCGATATCACTGAACTGACTGTGCAGAGTGGAAGCAATTATATTCGTATAGCCCCAAATAACTTACCGGCTACGATTTTCTACATGCCGGATACTGCCTTCGGTCCTCTTCCTGTAGCGATGGTGACCGGAGATACCCTTCCTGCTCAAGTGCTGTTTGCGAACTGCCACATGACGTGGAAGTGGGAACTGCAGGAGGATGAAACAACAAAGATCGTGGAGATTAAGGCACACGAAGATGCAATCATTCGAGTGGAACCACGTATGTGTACCATCACGTATAGTGATACGATAGCGGCAGAATGTGGCGGTGTCGAATGGTACGGCCAATGGTATGATAAGAGCGGAGAGTATCCTGTTACATTAGTCAATGCGGAAGGTTGCGATTCAATTCATACGCTGCGTTTGACGGTCTATCAACCGCAGAACACCGATACAACCGCAGAGGTATGGGATAGTATCGTATGGTACGGAAAGACGTACAAGGAGAGCGGAGAATATCCGATTAACAAACAAGATGAGCACGAATGTGACTTTACGTATACGCTGAAATTAACGGTACATACCACCGCTCATGACACGTATCAGGAGACAGGATGCGATAGCATCATGTATAACGGCAAGAAATATACCGAATCCGGTGTGTATGCCGATACCATCTATGATGATTCAGGAAACCGTACCGCCATGGTGCTGAACTTTATAGTGAATCATTCTAATTCCGGAAGCGAGACGAAGTCGGCTTGCGGTTCCTACGAATGGGAAGGAGAGATCTTTAAAGCATCCGGAGATTATACAAAGAAGTTGACGAACGTAGCAGGTTGTGATTCTATCGCCACCTTACACCTCACCATCCATACGCCGCAGGGCAATACCGATACCACAGCAGTTGCTTGGGACAGCATCATTTGGTACGGAAAGACGTACAAGGAGAGTGGCGAATACCTGATCTCCAAACAAGATGAACACGAATGCGACTATACGCATACCTTGAAGTTAACGGTACATACCACCACTCGGGATACGATTTCCGAGCACGGATGCGATAGTTTGATCTATGCGGAAAAGAAATACATCGAAGCCGGAGTCTATGTCTTGGATACGATTCCTACGTTCGATGAGAATAGAATTATCCATTATTTGGCAGTAACATTGGGTACCACGCTTCGGGATGAGAAAGAGGAGCCGGATCTATGCGGACGTTATATCGCACCTTCTGGTGCCGTATTTACGGAATCCGGCGTTTATAACGATACGACCTATCAGACAGACGGCTGTATGTCTATCCTTACGCTGCGGCTGCAGTTCCAGGATGATTGTACAGTATATGACACCGTCTATTTCTGCGAAGGACAAAACACCAAGCACTTGGAGCGTTGGAGCCCGGAGCATGCAACGTACTTTATACCGTATCGCTACGAGTCACCGGCAGAATGGGATTATATGGAAGGCGTTATTGTATCGCGAGAGACCTCACGTGCGTTGGTGGACTTGAAACGTGCAGAGCAGAACCTGTATGCCCATTATGTGGATAGTTTGACATCGGTGACCAGTATCGTGTGGAGTTATCGTCTGCATGGTGCTTCTTCCTACAGTATCATCCAAACGACGGAAGAACCGCAATGGATAGAAACCGGTGTGGTGGCACTGACGGTGCGCTTCGTATGCGGACAGATGTTTACTACGGACTTTACAACCAATATCGAATCGATTAGTGATGATCGATTATCGAGCGGACAGAAAATATTGCAAGACGGACAGATTATCATCATCCGTAACGGCATTAAATATAATCTACTTGGAACTAAACTTGAATAGACAATGAAACCTAATCTGTTAATTGCACTGATGTTGATGACATCGGTATGTGTCATGGCGGACAATACAGAACCGTCGGATGTTGTGGACTGCGATTCCTTAGCACGCTTCTATAATGCACAACCCTTCTTCTGTGACTGCGAATATGATTCTCATCCGTTCGCATTCCCGTTAGATACGGCTATTTCTGATACGGTGTGGTTCACCGCTACGGTGGAAGACCTCAAGCAGGGACTCTCTGCGTATTGGTTTTCCAACAGTTCCGTCACCATGGAGGTGTATGCCATATGTCAGAGTAGCGAACCTACCTTCACGTTGACGATTGGAGCCAATCAGATGCGGGAGATGGATATCAATACCATCAATAAGAAGATAGACGAGATGGGAAATGCCGCTTCGTTCATTTCGAACTTGACGCCGCATATCCGTGTCTATCCGCGTAACGGTGGTTCCGGTCGCGTCTATTGCTATCCGTATGACAAAGGTCCGCATTCGACCTGCGAGGATCCGCTGGAGTTGCGCTACGGTATGACTTACGTGTGCGATCATGCGGAGAATGTGTATCGTATGCCGTGGTCCAATATTACATCGACCGACAAGACTTTTATCGAATGGAAGCAACAAAAAAGTCAACCGGCAGATATATGGTTGACGGCAGGTGCATGCGATGGAGAAGAGATCGGTCGTGCGAAATTGACCGACTCGCTGCATGTCTATCAACCAAGCGTGGAAGCACTCAAAGCGGCACTTAGTGCTAAAAAGGATTTGTGGTTGCATGTCAAACATGCCAACAATATCACCGGTCGGGTACAGTTTTATAAGAATCCGAAGTATTACGAACCGGCTGCTCCGGTAACGGGTTCTACGTGCGAAGGAAAGAAATTATCGGTGAACATGCGTTCTTATACGACAGACACAGCATTCATCGATACGATCTGGATTGCACGGGATACCCTTCAGACGCAGGAAGTGAAGTTTACGTTCACGCCGCCCACTATGGAATTTGATACGGTGACTGTGAAAGCTACGGAATTGAACTACGGATATGTCCATACTTCGGGACATGTGCTGACTACCTATGGCGATACCATCATTGATATCACCAAAGCCAATACCTGTACGCGCCGAATCCAAGTGACGGTATTGGAAGAGGCACAGGGAATAGAAAACAAAAAGACGAATGTAGAAAGAAGAAAGATCATTGAGAACGGACAGTTGATTATCCTTATTGATGACCGCAAATACAATGTTTTAGGACAACAGATAGACAAATAATTACATGAGACGAGTTTTATTACTAACCGTTGCGATACTGACGGCATTCAACATGATGGCGAGCGGTACAGGGGACGGTAGTACCAAGGCAAACGCGATTGAGTTTGATTGGGGAAAGGGAAATGTACACACAGGAGGAATTAAGTGGTATCGTGTGGACTTGGCTCCCCTCTATGAAGAGGAGAACCCGTCATTGAGTTTATACGTTACCAATCCGAGTCGCGACCAGGCGGTAAATGTGGACATGAATGCGAATGTGGCAGGTGAGACGGAAACCAAACATTATACCATCGCTCCGCATGAGTTTCAGTCATACACCGCGAATGCAACGATGTTGGTGCGCATGCGTCAAACGGAGATTTATCTCACGCTTAATACCACCGGTGAAGTGCGCTTAAGCGCCAAGGTGTTCGAGACAACCGATCTGGATGAGACCTGTAAGGATGCCAAGACGCTTCGATGGAATACGGAGATGACGCAAACGCCGGGCTATGCAGCTTGGTGGAAAGTGGACTTAAAACCGGTTAAGAACGCCAATCGCAAAGATGCGAAAGTAACCATCACCAACACCGGTTCCCAAACTGTGAACCTGAGAGCCGGACAATCGCTTGACTGCCCTTCATCCGGTTTGACCAAGCGTTCGTATGAACTGGCGCCGGGAGCATATATTACGGATACCATCCCGCAAAGTATGGTTACCGGCGTACAGCCCGATGAATTGTATTTTAGTATTGAGAATCTGGAGGCTCCGGTCAGCATCAAAGTGGAGTTGGTGGACCAACCGGAAGAAGCGATCATCTCGGCGACAGATCCGTACACCGTTCTGCATGTGACGGACACGATGAAGTTACCGACAGGTGCAACCCTCTACCGTATCAAAGTGGCAGACATGGATTCGGTGGCGAAATACGAACCGGAATTCACCTATCGCAACGAGAGCGACGCGCCTGCCAAAGTAACTGTCAAGATGGCCTTCGGCGTGCCGGCATACGGTACCGGCAATACCGAGTATGATTTGGCTCCGGGACAAGAAGAAGTGGTGGTGTACAAGAAAAACATGCTGGCAAGTATGCAGGATGTGGAGTACATCTATCTTCTAACTATTGTCGAAGGGGATGTCCATTTCTACGGCCGTTTCAAGCATGTGCGCGAAGGAAAGGCTTGTAAAACCAATATTGACTTTAACTGGGAAACCGGTCACCGTCAGGAAGCACGTTCCACACAGTGGTATGCAGTCGATGTGGCAAATACTCGTGATAATCTCCGAGATATCATACTTCACCTTGTCAACGAAGGTAATGCAACAGCTACCGTCAAGGGATCGTTGGCATTCTCATGTCCGTATATAGACGTACAGGAAGTGACGCGTACGATTGCTGCGGATGGAAATGAAGTGACCCGTATGTTGGGTATCTCGTCCTATGCGATGATGACGGATACGATTTGGATAGGTCTGGAGACCGACCAGAACATCCGCTTTTGGGCAACGACACAATCTGCACCCATCAATGAGGATCCGGATACCATGTGCTATACTGCCGTGCCTTTCGATTGGGAAGAAGGTGTGCTGCAGCATGCCGGAGATACCGTTTGGTACTGGATCAACATGGAAGAGGTGCGTGAGCGCTCAGCGAAGTTCCCGACCGTCTTTGTGCAGAACTTAAGCAATACCAATGCCGTCAAAATTGATGCGGAGTTATCGCTGGAGTGCCCGGATGAGTTGGAGAACGAGAAACGCACCATGACCATCGCTGCTAATGGCGCATACAGCCGTAAGTTATCGCGTAACCTGTTCGAGAACATCGTGCAGGACGAGATGTATCTCAGAGTGGTAGCTACCGAAGATATCTCTATTCAAGTACTGCTGACAGAGAAACCTGCCGGTAGTGATTGCGAGAGTGCCGTTACTTTCAACTGGACCTCCGGTAACCGACAGGATGCGAATACCAACCTCTGGTACACCATTGACGTGCGCGAGGCAATTAAGGCGAAAGAGGACGTGCTCTTCACCCTTGAGAACGGAAACAACACGCTGAGCGATGTGATTTGGCAATTGGCTTACACCTGTCCGGATCCGGAAGCACCGTCTGTACAAAAATATACGATCGATCCGAAGGCGTCTTGTGAGATTCTCAAGCAGTATGCCGAGATGAGGGAACTGCCAGATAGCATCCTCTATGTCAATCTGCAAGGTACAACCTCTTTATACTTATCCGCAGTGCGTATCGCATCCGATCCGTTCGAACCAATCAGTGGCGCAGGATTGAAGATCGATACCATTTCGCTGAACGGCGAAGCGTTCACGACACAGATGACGGATACCGTATGGAAAGTGATCACAAAAGAGGAAGTAGTAGAGGCGCGTGAACTGCTGTCGCGTCTCATAATGACGCCGCAATTGGATTTCCAAAACACAAGCGATGAGGATGTGGTGGTGAAGATAGAGATTGCATACGGATTCCCGGTCAAGGATATCATGCGTTCTATCACAGTGACCGTTCCTGCCGGTGGTTCCCTTGCCCGAGTGCTGGATTGGAAGGCATTCAAGCAAGCCGTTACCTCCTATAAGGAAATCTATGCACGTATCACCATCCCCACTTCGGCGGCCGGTAAGATCAGCTATAAATCCACCATGGTGGATCCTTTCGATGGAACAACCCGTGTGGAGGCTATGCCTTTCATGATGAACAAAGCGTACACACAAGACGCCATGACAGAGCGGTGGTACAAGTACAATTTCGCGAATCTGAAGAGTGACCAAGATCTATACGGAAAGCTTTTGGAGATGAAGACCGTCAATATAGGTGATGGCAAGGCAGAGGTTGAATTGGAGGTATATGAGGGTCTGTTATCGGATGTGGATATGATTGACTACTATCTCGGAGATCGCGGTAAGCGGACCATCGGCAAAGGGGAGAAACAAACGCGTAAAATGCAGGCTGAGTATCTGTATGGTATCGCGAATATGGAGTTGTATGTCAAAGTACGTACCACAGAGAAAGTGCTTATCGAGTGGCAATTAAGCGATTATGACGTAGCAGATCCGGATCCGGCGCAGCAAGATGCAAAATTGCTTGTCCCGAATGTAGATTATATCATTCCTGCGAACACGACCGTATGGTATCAGATGTGTATGCCATATATGCAGAATAACTATCAGTATGTGGATGCCGGTACCTTCGAGTATGAAGTGGAAGAAGGAGGGGATGTCCTGATGGATGTAACCATTTCCTTCCAAGACACCTTGTCTTACCAACTGCCTGTTAAAACGCACACATTCAAGGTGAATGATGAAGAGAGCACAGGACAAGAACCCGTCAAGGAACTGATAAACGATTTGATCCGGGAGATTGGCTTCCACTTCGATGTTTCCGGCTTTGAAGAGACATTCTTGGATAGTATCATCCATCGTTATGTCACAAAAGATTCAGTAACGGCTTATTTCCGCCTCAAGACGGATAAGAAGATGAAGATGCGAATCAACTTGCCGCAGACAACCGGATTGAATAACGACTGTCAGAACCCGATGAACTTCGACTGGGAACATGGTAATGTCAACCCAAAAGATCAATTAACATGGTATCGTGTCACCTTGGATAAGCGGCAGATTCCGGACTCCTGTGACGTGCGTCTGCATGTAGAGAACTGGTCGGATACCGAAACGGCTACCGGTAAGGCAGATATGCTCTTCAAACTGGATGACGAAGGTGTATTCAACTGTAATAACCAACCGGATATGTCTTTGACCAAAACCGTAGCTCCGAATGATGAGGAATGGAAAGATGTGGCACGTAACTATCTGGAGAGTATGGGTTGGCCGAGCAGTCTGTTCATCAAATACGAATCGGATCAGGCTACCCATATATGGTTGGAGATGATTCCGCAAAAAGAGCGTATACGCAAAGATACCTATGTTACGATGTACATGTGTGACGGTGAGCGTTTCGACAACCCCTTGGATCATAACTGGACTGTGATCAACGCTTCAGATCCCAGTACATTGCAATGGAAAGACTCGATTGAGAAGAAGGATACGATAGAGGCTATCTTGTACGATACCGTGGTGCATTACACTTTCATTCCGCGTAAGAAACCGACGAAGATCTATCCGATTAGTCAACTGACGAACCGTCCGGTTATCCAACGTGGCAAAGTGCTGGATGTCAGTGCTGCTACGGCGGAATTACAAGCCAAATACAATGCCGATACCGTCGGACATCCGGAGAGACAATATGTGGATACCATCTTCTGGCGGTATAGTCTGGATGGCCAGGAGTATGAAGAGATTCCGGACGAACCACTGTATAAAGAGCGCATCAACCTCACGTACTATGCCGTTTTGCAGTGCGAGAACGACGGCGATACGTTGGAGAATACCTACAAGAACATAGCACGTGACACGTTGATAGAATCGGCTTGTAAATCCTATGATTGGAATATCTACAACGATGCCGGTCGTCTCATTGAAACCAGAACGTTCGATAAAGATACGATGGACCATGTGACCTTCCGTCATACCTATCTGGCTGACAGTATCTATTATCTGAAGTTAACCATCCTGCCTCCTGTAGAAGCGAAAGATTCGGTGAAAGGTGTATGTAACTCCTTCACATGGACGGAAGGGGACGGCAAGACCTATTATACCGATACCACGGTGGTTTATACCTTCGTAGATGGAGCTGTCGGCGGATGCGATAGTATCGTGACGATGAAGATTGAACTCTCCAATGAGGTAGATACCACGCTCAGTCTGGTATCGAAGTTCGGTAACCGATTGCTGATGATCAACCGTCTGGAGATCAATAACATGCCTGGATGGGAGAATGCACTGGACTCACTCGATAACGGAATGGGATATGTGACGTGGTATAGAGAAGCTTCTCCGAAGGATGAAGAAGTAGGTAAAGGGTACTATTATAACTTACCTTCCGGAGAACCGCTACCTGTCGGTGACGTCTATTATGCCGTCTTGGATATTCCTGCTTCGGAGGGTGTCGAATGTGGCTTGAGAGGTGAGACACGTCACTATCGGATACCTTCGCAGTCACACGCTCCGGCATTGATGCCGTCCTTGGCAAAACCGGGAGAAAATATCCGTGTCATCAACCTCGATCCGACCGTGGAGACGACGGTTCGTCTATACACGACTGACGGTATGCTCCAACGTTCGTTCACGGTTTCCGGAGAAGACACGTTCGTGCTCAAAGCGCAGAATGAGCATGGATTCTATTTGGTAGAGTTGAGCAATGACGACTTGCGGACAACCTTACGTTATATTGTTAAATAAGAAATGGAGGTAGCACAATGAAGACGATAAAAACTATTCTGATTGCAGCCGTCCTGATAGGTGCAACTGCTGTTTCCTCTTTGCCGGCGCAGCAAGCTGCACCCGCTCAAGCGCATTCATGGCAAGTGGCTGTAGGCGACTCCGTAATGATTAAACGTGAGTGTCAGAAATACCTTACCGGCGAGACTCCTTCCGCTTGGGTTTGGGATAAAGTACATACAGTTCGCCAACTGGGATCGAAACGTTTCCCGGAAGGCATACTGCTGATGAACATCTATTCGTGGATGTGTGAAGACTGCTTGGTTCCGGCGAACGCCAAAGAGGCAGCACCGGCTCCGGTGGAGGAAGAGATCATAGAAGAGCAACCGATAGAAGAACCCAAAGTGGAAGAACCGATTGAAGAACCTGCACCCGTTGAAGAACCGATACAAGAACAACCCGTCGAGGAGGCCGCTCCTATTGAGGAACCCGCTCCGGTGGTGGACGTAGTGGTGCACGAGCAGGCGAAAGGCGATACGATTAAGTCGCAACAACATTTCCGTGGAAGCTATGACCGTTTCACAATCGGTCTGCGTGGCGGTGCCGCTTCACTCATGCACCATGCGCAGAAAGGTAACTGGACCTGCGGCGGTGATGTGGTGCTTGACCTGCAGTATGCGCATTATTGGACCAAAGACGGACGTCCGGTGGACCTCGGTCTGATCGTCGGGGTAGGCATCGGATATGCGCAGAGCGGTTTGAATACTGCCAGTGACTCCACAGCATTCACAAAGGATAAAGTCGATTATACCGTAGTGACCAAAGATGTGAAGGAAACGGATCACCAGTTGCAACTGGAGGTACCGCTTATGTTCTCTTTGATAGCAGACAACGGCGTGTTCTTTAATATCGGTCCGAAATTCATGATCCCGGTTTATACGCCGTATAATCAGTCCATCAACAAGGACGAGACCCATATTGCTGCCTATGTCCAGGAGACAGGTATTACCACGGTGGATAACCCTGTAACCGGTCAGTACAACGGCGAACAGCCGACGGCAGAGAATGGTATCCAGTTTAAGATGAACGTCATGTTGACGGCAGAGTTGGGTTACGAATGGGTCCTGAATTCCGGTAACTCACTGGGCTTGGGTGCGTATGCCGACTATAGCGTATTTAACTCGTTCAAGAATACCACAAGTACCGAAGGTTTGTTTAACTTAACTGCTCCGACGGATGACGATAAAGCGCATGTCGATGTGCAGTCGGCTACGAAGACCTATGCGGATAAACTTGGTTACTTCGATGCAGGAATCAAAGTGGCATATCACTTCAACTTCCCGAAGAAGAGAAAAACGAAAGACGCTCAATTATTTTAACCATGACGGTACTTTGTATCGAAACCAGTACATCTGTTTGTTCGGCGGCTATCTGCAAAGATAGTGCGCTGATCAAGCAGTGTATCAATAAAGAAGGCAGTAACCACGCACGTTTGCTGCCCCGTTATATAGAGGAACTACTTGCGTTGGCGCGTGAACAATCGCTCTGCATAGATGCGGTGGCGCTATCCGAAGGACCCGGCAGTTATACCGGCTTGCGTATCGGTGCTTCCACCGCCAAGGGACTTTGTTGTGGATTGAACATACCCCTCATTCCCGTCCCGACACTCAAAGTACTCTGCGAAGCAGTGAAATCGAACACACACCACAGAGTACAGAGCACAGACCTATTATGTCCGATGATAGACGCAAGGCGGATGGAAGTTTATACATCCGTAATGATGAATGGTGAATGGGTGAATGGTGAAGGTGCGAAAGCAGTAGTCGTCGAAAATGAAGAGTCTGTGCTCTGTCAGCGAAGCGGTCTGTCTTTTGTCAGTGAAACGGTTTATTATTTCGGCGACGGAGCTGCCAAATGTCAATCGGTGTTCACCCAACCCAACTGGCACTACATCCCGGACATCGTTCCCGAAGCACAGTATATGGGTATTTTAGTGGAAAGTGGAAAGAGGAAAGTGGAAAGTGTTGATCTCGCCTATTACGAGCCGTTCTATCTCAAAGAGTTCATAGCCGCACAGAGTCATGTCAAAGGACTTGTATAAAGTGAAAGGTGAAAAATGAAAGGAAAAAGAAGAATATATAGGAGTATAGTGAGAGGGTTGATGATCCTTTCAATTTTCAGTTTTCAATTTTCAATTCTTTCGTGCTCTACCCAGAAAAACACGAAGGCTACGCGCTCGTTCCATCAGACGAAAGTCAAATACAATATTTTGTATAATGGCAATATCGCCTATGAAGAAGGTTTAAAAGCCATACGGGATGCGAATACGGATGATTACTCCGATATCCTGTATCTTTATCCCGTATCCAATCATCAGGCTGCGGAAGCGGCTTCTACGCAGATGGATAAGACTATCGAGAAATGCCGTAAATGTATCAAGTTGCATTCGATCAAAGCCAAACCGAAAAGGGACCCCAAAAAGGCGAACGATCCCAAATATAAACTGTGGTTGCAGTCCGAAGAGTTCAATGCCAACATGGATGAAGCATGGATGCGGTTGGGCGAAGCGGAGTTTCATAAAGGCGATTTCTTAGGGGCCGTCAGTACCTTCAACTATATCATCCGTCATTATCCCAACGATCCCGATATCATCGCGCAATGCCAGTTATGGATCGCACGTGCGTATGCGGAGATGGATTGGCAATACGAGGCGGAAGACATGCTGAATCGTGTGCAGATAGACGCACTCAGTCGCAAGCATGCCAAACTCTATTCGGCGGTCAAAGCGGATGTGTTACTCAAAGGTGGGCATTATCACGAGGCGATACCGTTCGTCAAGATTGCTATGCCGCATGAGAAACGGAAGATCTACCGTCCCCGTTTTGCATTTGTGTTAGGTCAACTATACGAACGCGAAGGAAACAAAGTCGATGCAGTGCATGCGTATCAGTCAGTCGTTCGGATGGCACCGCCTACCGAGATGGAGTTCAATGCCCGCATCCGTATTGCCGAACTGAGCGGTAAAAGTGCTATTCGTTCCTTGCGCTCCATGGCACGGCAAGCCAAACACAAAGATCGGTTGGATCAGATATACGGTGCTATCGGAAATATCTATATCCAGCAGGGTGATACAACGCAAGCACTCGAGATGTACGAGAAAGCCATTGCGGAAGCCACTCAAGCAGGTACGGCAAAGGCAGCCGTCCTTGTGCGTGCAGGTGATATTTATTTTGAACAACACGCGTACGTGCCTGCGCAACCTTGTTACCGGGAAGCTGTCACGATCCTTACGGCGGAGCATGATGACTATGTACGTGTGCAGAAACGCTCGGAAGTGCTGGACGAACTGATCGTCTCTTATACGCAAGCGCAGTTACAAGACTCCTTGCAGCGCCTGGGACATATGACCGAAGAAGAACAAAGGGCGATCGTGGAGAAGATCATTGCTGATCTTATCGAAGCAGAGAAAGCCGATTCTATTAAGCAGGCACAGGCGGCACGCGAACTGGCCCGGGGAGATGGCGAACTGATGAGTGTGAACACATTGAATATGTTAGGCGGTGGGGGTCAGAAAGGCGAGTGGTATTTCTATAACCCGCAACTCATCAAACAAGGAAAACAGGAATGGTTGCGTCGATGGGGAAACAGACAATTGGAAGATAACTGGCGTCGGCAGAACAAGCAAGTCGTTATCAATGATGAGATGAACGACGCCTTTAATGACGAGAATGACAGCACTTTGTTGGGTGCAGACTCTACTGCAGTACGACCGAAGATAGAGACAGATACCCATAAACCTGAGTATTACCTGCAGCAAATACCCAAGACCGAAGACGATTATATCATCAGCGATAGCCTGTGGCGGGATGCGATGGTGGCACTGTATTATATATACCGCGATAAGT
Source organism: uncultured Bacteroidales bacterium (assembly GCA_902774185.1). Taxonomy (GTDB): domain Bacteria; phylum Bacteroidota; class Bacteroidia; order Bacteroidales; family Paludibacteraceae; genus Colicola. The sequence continues at coordinate 50,646 of CACYHE010000005.1, forward strand.
TGGAAGACGATCCGCAGGCACAGGAGACCTTACGCCGTTTGGAAGAGCGTTTCCCGTCTCATGTGTCCGTAGAGGCTATTCATGAAGATGAACGGTTGCGCGCTTTGCGTCATGACGAAGCGTACATCGCCCGCATGCAGCGGATGATAGCGGAGCAGGACTCGCTATATGCCGTCACCTATGATGCCTATAAGCATGGACGTTATGCAGAGGTAAAATCACAAATCTCCCGTATCAAATCACAAATGACCAATAACCAATCACCAATCACCAATGCATTGGTTCCTCGTTTCCTCTTCTTGAATGCGATATCCGTAGCACGAACAGAAGGACAACAACCGTTCATTGAGGAACTGCAGAACTTGGTAGCCAACTACGGCGAAACGGAGTTAGGTGCCATGGCGAAAGACATGTTGGCGATGATGGGACAAGGTATGGAGAGTCAGAAAGGCGGAGCAACAGGTAATCTGGCGGACCTGCGTAATCAATCGACAGATTCGTCAGAACAAGATGACGCTTCCGTCGCTGAACAGCAATGGAGCGAGGACCGCAAACAACCGTCTGTGGTACTGCTCATTCTGCCTGATGTCGAAGAACAGGCACTTAATGATTTGCAATACGAGGTGGCATTGTTCAACTTCAGTCAGTTCTTGATTAGGGACTTTGACTTGCAGAAGATGCCGGTATGGGGCGAAACGGCGGCATTACGTATCAGTGGTTTTGCAGACTTAGACGAAGCGGAGTGGTGGATAGGTCTGGCGCAGAAGAACCCGGAGATGCAGGTTGCTCTGCAGAACATACAGATAAAGGCAGTAACCGAAGTAAATCTGCCTCTCTTAAAATAAAAAAGATGGTCGTTAAACCATCCTTTGTCGGGAAATAAAGCGTGCCATTCTTCCCAACAAAAAAACAGCCGAAGCTGTTCTTTGTCGGGAAGACGTGATTCGAACACGCGACCTCCGGTCCCCCAGACCGTTGCGCTACCGGGCTGCGCCACTTCCCGAATCGCTTTTTTTGAAAAAGCGTGCAAAGGTACAACAAATATTTGACATACGCAAGCAAATTCGTATTTTTTTAACGAAAATGAGCAAAAAATTCTATATTGAGACATACGGATGCCAGATGAACGTCGCTGACAGCGAAGTGGTAGCTGCTATTTTGGAGACCACGGATGCTGTCATAACCGACAGTTGGGAAGAGGCGGATATCCTGCTTTTGAACACCTGTTCCATCCGTGATAATGCTGAACAGAAAGTCGGTGCTCGTCTACGTGAACTGAAGGCACACCTCCATAATCGAAAATCGAATATCAATAATCGAGATAAGATCATCGGCGTAATCGGTTGCATGGCAGAACGCATGGGTAAGGAACTGATTGATGAGTTCGGTGTGGATTTTGTAGCCGGTCCCGATGCCTATCTGGATATCCCGAATCTGTTGGCACAATGCGAACAGGGACATAAGGCGATGAACGTGGAACTCAGTACCACGGAGACTTATCGTCAGATCATCCCGTCCCGTATCGGTCGCTCTATCAGCGGATTTGTCTCTATCATGCGAGGATGTAATAATTTCTGTTCTTATTGCGTGGTGCCTTATACCCGTGGTCGCGAACGGAGTAGGGATGTAGAGTCCATCCTCAACGAGGTGCGTGATCTGCAAGCACGCGGATACAAAGAAGTGACCTTACTGGGGCAGAATGTGAATTCCTATAAATATGAGGATATCGACTTTGCTGACCTGCTGGAGATAGTCGCTGATGCGGTACCGGACATGCGTATTCGCTTCACGACCAGTCATCCGAAGGACATGTCCGATAAAACGCTGGAGGCCATCAGCAGGCATAAGAATCTCTGTAAGTTCATTCATCTGGCAGTGCAGTCGGGTTCCAATCATATCCTTAAGTTGATGAACCGCAAATATACGCGGGAATGGTATCTGGACCGTATTGCGGCTATCAGGCGTATATTACCTACTGCAGCCATCAGTACCGATATCTTCTGCGGTTTCCACGACGAGACACTTGAAGACCATGCTCAGACGCTCAGTCTCATGCGCGAAGTGGGATTTGACTCTGCGTTTATGTTCAAGTATTCGGAGCGACCGGGAACGTATGCCCATAAACATCTGCCGGATAATATCCCGGAAGAAGAGAAAGTAAGACGACTCAATGAGATCATCGCGCTGCAAACGCAGTTGTCGCTGGAATCTAACCAACGCGAGATAGGTAAGACCGTTGAGGTGCTGGTGGAAGGATTCTCCAAACGTAGTCACGACGACATGTACGGACGTACCGAACAATACAAAACGGTCGTTTTTCCGCGTACCGATCAGAAAGTGGGCGATTTGGTGCAAGTTCGCATAAACGAAGCGTCTGCTGCTACATTAAGAGGTGAAATCGTGTAAAAAAGCAGAAATTTTGCATTTTTTTGCTAAAATATTTGGTTATATCAAATAAAAGCAGTACTTTTGCATCGAAAACAAAATTTTCATAGTTAAGGTTTAGGTTTAATGGCGAAAGGAGGCTGTGAAGTTTCCTTTCGTTTTTAAACAAAAAGAAGGCGGAAGCCTTATTTTTTATATGAACGAAGAAACACAAAATACCAATCCTGATTTGACGGATATGGATGAAGTTCGCAAAGCTATCATCGCAAGCGAGATACTGACGCGTAAGTATTGAATGAACAAATTTGAAATTTGAAATTATAAATATATTATGGCAGTAACGTACATGACCGAAGACGGTCTGAAAAAACTGAAAGAGGAGCTCCACGAATTGGAGACAGTAGAGCGCCCACGTATCATTGCCGCTATCGCTGAAGCGCGTGAAAAAGGTGATTTGAGTGAGAATGCGGAGTATGATGCAGCCAAAGAGGCACAGGGCGCATTGGAAACGAAAATCGCGCATATGAAGGCGAAACTGGCTGACGCGCGTGTGTTGGATGCATCGGATATCAAGACGGACGAGGTGCAGATCCTTACCAAGGTGCGCGTGCGCATGTCCAACGGTATGGAGAAAACCTATCAATTGGTTACCGAAGGCGAGGCCAATGCATTGCAAGGTAAAATCTCTGTTACCACCCCTATCGCCAAAGGCTTGATGGGTAAGAAAGTAGGTGAGATCGCAGAAGTGCAGGTACCGGCAGGTGTGATGAAATTTGAGATTTTAGAAATAAGTCTCTAAATGACAAAATCGTAAATCGTCAAATCGTAAATGGTATGACAATCTTTTCGAAAATCATCAAAGGTGAGATTCCCAGTTACAAGGTAGCTGAGGATGAGAAGAACTATGCGTTCTTGGATATCAATCCGTTGGTAAAGGGTCACACGCTGGTAGTGCCGAAACTGCCGGAACCCGAAGCGGATTATATCTTTGATTTGTCCGACGAACAACTGCATAGCTTGATGTCGTTTGCCAAGAAAGTGGCAGCCGGTATCAAAGCGGCTACAGGTTGCAAACGTGTCGGTGTCACCGTTATCGGTCTGGAAGTAAATCATGTGCATATTCACCTCGTGCCGATGAATGCGGAGAAGGATATGCTTTGGTCCAATCCCAAATTGTCCCTTCCGGCAGAAGAGATGGCGATCATCGCCAATTCCATCGCTGAGGCGATAGAGAAACTCTAAAAAAGAAAGTCCGCAATTCGCGGACTTTTCTTTTATACACTTTACACCTTACACTACCATATGGACACACGTTCATTGGGGGCAACGTACATCGGGCTCTCCGGTGTCACGTTCCATGCCTCGTACCAGGCATTGATCTGCGGCAGGGCACCGTTTACACGCCAACGACCGAGGGAGTGAGGATCACCTTTCGTACGAACCAGAATCTCTTCCGGACGAATATTGCCTGCCCATACGTTGGCATATGCCAAGAAGAAACGTTGTGCCGGTGTGAAGCCGTCACGCTCTTGCAGACGATCTTTCTCAGCCTTTGCTTCTTCATTCAGGCAGAAAGCCAGATAACTCACCTGCAAACCTCCGTGGTCTGCGATGTTCTCGCCAAGCGTGAACGCACCGTTGGCATGTACGCCTGGTGCTACTTCGATACGGTTGAATGCCTCTTCCATCACTTTGGTGCGGGCATCAAAAGCAGCCTTGTCTTCTTCCGTCCACCAGTTAACCATGTTTCCGTCCTTGTCGAACTGGCAACCTTGGTCATCGAAGCCGTGGGTCATCTCATGACCGATGACAACGCCGATAGCACCGTAGTTGAAAGCATCGTCCGCACTCATGTCGAAGAACGGATATTGCAGAATACCGGCAGGGAAACAGATCTCATTGCTGGACGGGTTATAATAAGCGTTCACCGTTTGAGGAGTCATGTACCATTTCTTTTTATCCACCGGTTTACCCAGATAGCTGAGGCTGTAGTCCTGTTCGAACTTCGCCGCACGTTGCAGGTTGGCATAGTACGTATCTTCGGGGTTGACGTCCAACTTGCTATAATCACGCCATTCGTCCGGATAACCGATCTTAATGGTCATGGCGTTCAGTTTTTCCAGCGCCTTGTCTTTGGTCTCACGACTCATCCATTCCAGATTCTCAATGCGGATACCCAAGGACTTCTGCAGGTTCTTAACCAACGCTAACATACGCGCTTTATTCTCCTCCGGGAAATATTTCTGTACGTACATCTGACCAACCGCCTCACCGAGCGTACCGTTCACGATACCGACGGCACGTTTCCATAACGGACTCGGTTCCTCACGACCGGACAGGACCTTGCCGTAGAAATCGAAACTGGTCATGAATATCTCCGTCGTCAAGTAGGAAGAAGCCCCTTCGATCACCTGCCAGGAGAATAAGGTCTTCAGATCGTCCAGGGATTCGTCAGCCAACATCTTTCCGGCTTCCTGCAGATGCGGAATCTGACCGATGGACAGGCTGTCCAACTCTACACCCAATGCAGCAAAATATACCTTCCAATCCACCTGCGGAACCAATGCCTGCAACTCGTCCAAGCTCATCTTGTTATAATTGCGGATTGGGTCACGTAACTCTACATTGCTGTAGGCAGCTTTCGCCAGACGGGTCTCCATGCGCAGTACCGTCTGAGCACGTTCGGCAGCGTTGTCAAAACCGAAGAGACCGAACATCTTCTCTACATAGGCTACGTACGCTTCACGGATCTTCGTGGTCTGCTCGTCGGTATCGAGGTAATACTCTTTCTCGCCTAACGAGAAGCCGGCTTGATACTCGTTCATGATATTCATCGAACTGTTCATCGCATCGGCATCCACGTACATCGCCCAAAGGCTGTAGTCCATCGCTTTACCGAGCGCTTCGGATAATTCCTCACGACTGTTGATTTGTTCGATTTCATCGAGTGTTTTTTTGACAGGCTCGATACCTTCTTGATCCCGACGTGCGGTGTCCATCGCCAGATTGTACATATCGCCGATCTTTTGGGCCACTGAACCCTCTTGGTGCGTTTTGGCAGCCAAATCTTGAATCAAACCGTTTACCTGCTCGAGGTTGTTCAATCCTAACTTGTCGAATGAACCGAAACGACTGTATTCCGGTGTCAAGGGGTTGTTCGCCATCCAGCCGCCACATGCGTACTGGTAAAAATCATTCTGCGCCACGGCGGTTGTATCCAGATTTTCCAAATGAATACCCGTGGTCTGCTGTTTGTTAGTGCATGCTGTTGTCATAAATGCAAACGCTGCAAGCGTAAAAATAACTTTTTTCATAAATCTTTTTTCTCAAATTGCGCTGCAAAATTACAAAAAAAATACCAACTGTGCAAATTTTTCGTGCATAATATAGGTGAATTTTTGTGAAATCCCCATAAATAGGTATTGTGTATGTCGCGAAAAAGCAGTATCTTTGCAGCCGATTTGGTGAGACGATGAGTGAACTGTATAAAATAGCGGTGATGGGTCTTCCGCAAAGCGGGAAGAGTTCAGTGTGTCATGCGTTGCAAGCATTGGTGGAGCAACGTAAGGCTAGCCATGCCGCAGGAATGCACGACATGCAGTTTGTAGAGGTGCATCATCTGGACGATTTGCATGGCCGGAACTATGATGTAGTGCTGCAGATCGTCGATTCTACGCGTCTGGAAGAGTCTCTCATGCTCACGCCTCATATCATCGATGAGCATCAGAAAATCGTTATCGCCATCGGTCGATATGACCTGTTACTCAAAACGGATCACTCGCTGAATCTGCCTAAGTTGGAGCAGTTGATTGGTGTTCCTACCTGCCGTGTGTCGGTGCGGTTGAACTACGGTTTGCCCAACTGTCTGGATATTGTGGAGAACACGATCCACAAACCGGCTTCTACGGCACACCCGATCTACCACCTGCGTGATCAGGAAGGCGATGAAGACACCTATCGTGCGTACGTACACGGTATCTTAACTGAGACGCTCACGCACGCGAAGGACGACAAGCACCAGACACGCTTGGAGCGTATCGATAAAGTGCTGACCAGTCCGTGGTTGGGCTTCCCGATTATGATGGCGATCCTTTATTTTGTCTTCTGGTGTACTTTCGCATTAGGCGCTTATCCGCAGGGATGGATAGAAGAGGGTGTTAGCGCATTGAGTGAATGGTTGAGAGGAAGCACTGCCGAAGGATGGTTCTCCAGTTTGTTGATTGACGGTGTGCTGGCGGGCGTAGGTGCGGTGCTGGCCTTTGTGCCGAATATCATCATCCTGTTCTTCTTCATTTCGCTCATGGAGGACTCGGGATACATGGCGCGTGAAGCGTTTATCATGGATAAGATCATGCACCGTGTCGGTCTGCACGGCCGTAGTTTCATTCCGATGCTGATGGGTTTTGGGTGTAATGTACCGGCGATCATGGCCGCCAATGAGATACAGAATCCCAAGGACCGCGTGCTGACGATGCTGATGGTTCCTTTCATGTCCTGTTCGGCGCGTCTACCGGTTTATATGCTGTTCGTCGATACATTCTTCGAGCATCATAAAGCCCTGGTAATGATCTCAATGTACGCCATCGGTATCTGTCTGTCCGTACTGTTTGCGATTGTGATGAAACGCACTAAATGGTTCCGTCAAGGCAATGACGATACCGTCAACGAGTTACCGGAGTTCCGTCTTCCCAAGGCGCGTAACACGGCTGCGCACATATGGGAGAGGGTAGCGGATTATCTGCAGAAGATCTGCACCGTCATCCTGTGGGCATCGGTTGTTATCTGGGCACTGGAGTATTTCCCGACCCAGGATCTGAATGACTTGGAGCATTCGTATCTGGCACAGATAGGTCAGTTTGTCGCACCGGCTTTGGAACCCCTTGGCTTTGATTGGAAGATGTCCGTCTGTCTGTTAACCGGTCTGCCAGCGAAAGAGGCGATCGTCTCTACCTTGGCTATCCTGTATGGCGGAGACCTTTCCACAGCAGGTTTCACACCGCTTACCGCATTCAGTTTTATGCTCTTTGTGCTGCTCTATTTCCCCTGCGTAGCGACCATCGCCACCTTACGTCGGGAAGCCGGCAAAAAGTGGGCATGGTTCACCGTTTTCCACAGCTTGGCATTAGCATGGTTGGTGGCTTTTGCAGTCTATCAGATAGGCAGTTTGTTGTAAAATACGGTGTTTAGCGTGTAAAAATTCGAAAAAAATCAAAGAAATTGGCGTACAAATTTGTGTATGTCATTTTTTTTTTGTAATTTTGCGCACTTTTTGTGTGTCGTGCGCGAATATGCGCGTGCTACACGTAGGAAGATAGTGGAAAATAAACAAATTATTTAAATAAAAACCATTATGCAAAACAAAGGACTTATTAGAATCTTGGCGGCATGCCTTTTCGTGGTATGCGCCTTCTATCTGTCTTTCTCGTTTGAGACGAGGAAACAAGATAGAAAAGCAGCAGAGTACGCAGTTAAGCACAACACTACAGAAGATGTGTACTACGACTCTATTGCTACTAAGAAAATCTGGTTCGGTTACACGCTCAAAGAGTGCCGTGAGAAGGAAATCAACCTTGGTCTGGACTTGAAGGGCGGTATGAACGTAACCATGGAGGTATCCGTTCCTTCTATCTTGGATGCACTTAGCGGTCACAGCACCAAGCCGGAGTACAAAGCAGCTCTGGAAGAGGCTAAGGCACAACAGGAAAAAAGCGGAAAAGACTTCCTTGATCTCTTCTTCGCAGCTTATGAGAGAGATCCGGAGGCAAAACTGGTAGAGGTGTTTGCTACTTGGGAGTTGCACGACAAGGTTAAACCGACAATGAGCAACTCGGAGGTAGAGAACGTGCTTCGCAGCGAAGTAGAAGATGCTATCAACAACTCGTTCAATGTGCTCCGTACGCGTATCGACCGCTTTGGTGTGGTTCAACCGAACATCCAGAAGTTGGCTCAGGCCGGTCGTATCTTGATTGAGTTACCGGGTATCAAAGAGCCGGAGCGTGTTCGTAAATTGCTCCAAGGATCGGCTAACCTTGAGTTCTGGGAGACCTACGAAGCCAGCGAAGTGATGCCGGCTTTGATGGAGATCGACCGTGAGTATGCGGCTTTGGCTCCGAAGGAGGAAGTGAAGGCAGAAGAGCCGAAGGCTGAGAAGAAAGCAGAGGTTGCCGGTGATGATCTGGCTGATCTCGTTGAGAACCTCGGTCTTGATTCCGCTGACGCGGAAGCGGCAAAGAACCTTGAGGCACAACGTGAAGAGTACAAACGTTCCCATCCCTTGTTCGCTATCCTGAATCCGTCATTGAGTGACGCCGGTCAGGCTGGTCGTGGTCCGCTGGTAGGTACCGTTCATTATAGCGATACCGCTGCGGTGAATAAGATGCTCACTTCGCCGATCGCACAGAAATATGTGAAGAACGATGTTCGTTTCCGTTGGACGGTAAAAGCTATCGACGAGCGTGGTGCTTACTTCCAGTTAATCGCTCTTAAAGCACAGAGTGACGGAACCCCGAGTCTGGAAGGTGACGTGATCACCGATGCACGTGCTGAGTTCTCGCAGATGGGTACTGCAGCCGAGGTATCGATGGCAATGAACGCTGAAGGTGCCAAAGACTGGCAACGTCTGACCAAGGAGAATATCGGTAAGTGCGTAGCTATCGTTCTGGATGGTTATGTATATAGCTATCCGCGTGTGAACGATGAGATCAAAGGCGGTCGTAGCCAAATCACCGGTAACTTCACCGTAGAAGAGGCAAAAGACTTGGCGAACACCCTGAAGTCCGGTAAGATGCCGGCTCCTGCTCGTATCATCCAAGAGGATGTGGTAGGTCCGTCGCTGGGTCGTGAGTCTATCAGAGCCGGTTTGCTCTCTTTCGCATTGGGCTTCCTGCTCATCCTTATCTACATGATTTTCTATTACGGTTGGACGCCGGGTCTGATTGCTGACTTTGCATTGGTATGTAACGTCTTCTTGCTCGTCGGTATCTTGGCTTCGTTCAGCGCCGTACTTACCTTGCCGGGTATCGCCGGTATCGTCTTGACCATGGGTATGGCGGTCGATGCGAACGTGCTTATTTACGAACGTATCCGAGAGGAGTTACGCGCCGGTAAGGGTATGCGTAAAGCAATCGACGACGGTTTCAAGGGTGCTATCTCTGCCATCGTGGACGCTAACGTCACTTCGTTCTTGACGGGTGTCATCCTGGCTATCTTCGGTACAGGTCCTATCAAGGGCTTCGCTGTTACCTATATGATCGGTATCATCTCTTCGTTCCTGACAGCTGTGTTTATCACCCGTCTGTTGCTCGAAGACTACTGCAAACGTGAGAACGCGAAAGAGTTGAGCTTCACCACCCGTCTTATGCAAAACTTCCTGCAGAATATCCACTTCGATTTTGTGGCTGCACGTAAGTACGCATACTGCATCTCGGGTGCGCTGATCATCTTCGCTATCCTCGGTCTGGAGCCGCACGTGTTCGGTCAATTGAACCTTGGTATCGACTTCTCAGGTGGACGTAACTATGTGGTTCGTTTTGACAACCAGGTAGTGGATCAAGTAGCTGATACGTATAAAGCAGAAGGTAAAGAGTTCCTGTTGCGTGCAGAAGTGAAAGAGAACCTGAATGAGATCTTCCGTGCTAACCTTGCGGATGGTGACCAATTCTCGTTGAACGTGATTACCTTCGGTAACGAGGCTAACCAAGTACGTATCTCTACGAACTTCGGTATCAAAGATAACTCCGAGGATGTGGACGAGCGTATTGCCAAACTGATTTACGAAGGTTGCAAACCGTTCTTGGCAGAGGGATTCACCTTTGAGGAGTTCAATTCAACAGACGTTAGCGAGATCGGTATCCGTTCCAGTCAGAAAGTAGGTCCGGCAATCGCAGATGACATCAAGACCAGCGCCGTATGGGCTATCTTCGCTGCACTGCTCGGTATCTTCATCTATATCTTGGTTCGTTTCCGTAACTTCGCTTACTCGGTGGGTGCTATCGTTGCTTTGTTCCACGATACAGTGATCATCTTGGGTCTGTATGCTATCCTTTGGAAGATCATGCCGTTCTCTATGGAGATTGACCAGGCCTTCATCGCTGCGATCCTGACCGTCATAGGTTACTCTATCAACGATACCGTGGTCATCTTCGACCGTGTTCGTGAGTACAACGGTCTCTATCCGAAACGTGAGAAGAAGATCAACATCAACGACGCGTTGAACAATACGCTGAGCCGTACGTTCTCGACTTCTATGAGTACGTTCGTGGTATTGTTGGCAATCTTTATCTTCGGTGGTGAGACGATCCAAGGCTTCGTATTCGCATTGTTGTTAGGTGTGATCGTAGGTACCTATTCGTCTCTGTTCATCGCTTCGCCGATTGCATATGAGATCCAACGTGCACAGGCTCGTCGCGCAGAGAAGAAAGCAGCACTGAAGAAATAAAATCGTACATCGTACATTTGTAAATCGTACATGCAAAATGATTTCTTAAAATACGCCGTATCGCAGGGTTTGAACTCCATGCATGTAGAGAACGTCATGTCTCGCAGCATGGATTCAACCCGTGCGAGCAGCGGATATATATCGCCGACTATTCTGGAGGAGCGTCAACTGAACGTGACCCAGATGGATGTGTTCAGTCGTCTGATGATGGACCGTGTCATCTTCCTTGGCACCGAAGTGAACGACTACACCGCCAATGTGATTCAGGCACAGTTGCTGTACTTGGACTCCGTGGATAGCGAACGCGATATCAATCTCTACCTTAATACGCCGGGTGGTTCGGTTTATGCCGGTTTGGGCATCTACGACACCATGCAGTTTGTCAAAGCACGTGTATCTACCATCTGTACCGGTTTGGCGGCATCCATGGGTGCTGTCTTGTTGGTGGCAGGTGAGAAAGGAATGCGTGCCGCATTGCCGCATAGCCGTGTCATGATTCATCAACCGCTCGGAGGTATCCAAGGCCAGGCAAGTGATATTGAGATTACTGCCAAAGAGATTCTCAAACTCAAAGAAGAGCTGTATCAGATCATCTCCGATAAGTCCGGCAAGTCCATGGAGCAGATTCGTCAGGATGCGGACCGTGACCACTGGATGACCTCACAAGAGGCACTGGAGTACGGAATGATTGACAGGGTATTTACACGTAAAGAGTAATGGGTAAGAGGAATTACGGAAATACCTGCAGTTTCTGTGGACGCTCTATGCCGTCTATGTTCTCTGGTATGGATAACGATGTGCTTATTTGCAATGAGTGTATCGAGCAGGGACATCAGATGGTATCGGCTTTGCCTAAGAAAAGCGCTTCCAAGGAGGACTCGCTGAACATGGAGAACCTTCCTACTCCTGCAGAGATTAAGGAGTTCTTGGATCTTTATGTGATCGGGCAGGATGAAGCCAAGCGTTTCCTTTCTGTAGCAGTCTATAACCATTACAAACGTGTGCTGCAAGAGATCAGCAATGACGATGTGGAGATAGAGAAGAGTAATATCCTGCTGGTCGGTTCTACCGGTACCGGCAAGACCCTTCTCGCTCGCACTATTGCCAAGATGCTCAAAGTACCTTTCGCTATCGGAGATGCGACTGCGCTCACGCAAGCCGGTTATGTAGGCGAAGATGTCGAATCGCTCTTGGTTCGTCTTCTTCAGGATGCCGACTACGATGTGAATAAGGCGCAAAGAGGTATTATCTTCATCGATGAAATCGACAAGATTGCCCGTAAATCGGAGAATATGTCCATCACGCGTGACGTGAGCGGTGAGGGTGTACAGCAGAGTTTGCTGAAGATGCTGGAAGGATCCATTGTCAATGTGCCGCCTCAGGGAGGACGCAAGCATCCCGATCAGGAACTGATTCATGTGGATACCAAGAATATCCTCTTTATTTGCGGTGGTGCGTTTGACGGTATAGAGCAGAAGATATCGCAGCGCATGAATACGCAGGTGGTAGGTTTCGCTGCCCAACAACAGGCGGCGCAGGTGGATAAGAATAACCTGTTGCAGTATATTGCACCGCAAGATCTTAAATCCTACGGTCTTATCCCGGAAATCATCGGTCGTCTGCCGGTGCTCACCTATCTGCAACCCCTGAACAGAGACGCCCTGCGTAATATCCTTACCGAGCCGAAGAATGCGCTCACCAAGCAGTATAAGAAACTGATGGCGATGGATGGAGTGGCACTCACCTTTGATGATGAAGCACTGGATTATATCGTCGATAAAGCGCTGGAGTATAAGTTAGGCGCACGCGGTTTGCGGGGACTTATGGAGTCCGTGATGACGGATCTGATGTTCGAACTGCCGAGCCGTAAGAAAATCGGCACCTCGCAGTCATTCACCATTACCAAAGAATATGTGGCGCAAAAACTGGGAGTTCAGAAACTGGTACAATTAAAAAACGCGGGTTAAACCTCGCGTTTTTTTATCAGAACCCGCTGTAGATGATTTCCAACTGCATACCGTTGTTCGCCGAACGAACCTTGGTGGCAGACATCGTCTGTTGTTGGCGGACAGAGGAGACGGTAGTGGATGAATAAGAGGTGGCACTGGTCTGTACCGTTACCGGAACCAGTAACATATCCAATGTCGGATCATTGCTCTCTTGACGCAACTGGTTGGTGAGGAAGGACGATAAGTCATACGAGTAATAATACACGCTGTTTCCTACCGAATCCGTTCCCTGGTTCAATGCGCTCAGGATGGCACAGGTGTCGGTAGGTAATTCCTTGTTATGGAAGAATCGCTCCATACTTTGCTCTTTGATGAGTAACATATAAGAGGCGGGTTGCAACCAGTCATTACGCGTTATCTCACCGGAGGTGCCATTGAACACATTCTCCACATCCACTTGCACGTAGGCTTTGTTGACATACGGACGTTTGACCAGAGAGATGGATTCGTCTATTGCTACTTCCATATGCTGCATGATGGTATCCGCTATTTGCGCCATCGGGAATTGCAGGCGCGTATATACGCCTGCAGGCGCGATAATATAATTATAGGTGTCGGAGTCTTTCTTCAGGTTTTCTATCAACTGCGGTTTATCTACATACTGCAGATGGTTTAATGTGCGCACTTCGGCATTGGCATAAAAAGCTTTCATGTCCTGCACTACGGTATCTTTGCCTGCTTTCTGATACGAGAAATGGTAGTATACGCCCAGTGCGATGTCGGTTACATTCAGAATGGTGGAAGAACCGAAGGAAGTCTTAATATACAACCCTTTAAACAATCGGTTGAAGGACTCCTGACTCTCGAAAGACTGAATAGAAGCAAAATAGCGCATGAAATCGTCGTTCACTCGCATGCGCACCAGCGGTACATAATCGCCGTTATAGTTTTGCGTAGAATCTTGCTTCTCTGCGGCTACCACTACCTTACGGTTGGCAAGGATACTCTTTTTATTGTCCGGATTAATAAAATAATCGTCGATATCCAGATCCGTCGGGTAGGTTCCGGAGTAGTCGAAGGTCTTCTTATCCATCATATAGGCATCGATGGACAGAGGTGCATACGCATCTCCTTCCCAACTGCCGTAATACATGAACAAACAAATCGAATCCACGGAGTCCACCGAGAAACCCTCCGGATAATGATACCCCTCAGGACAAGCCAACTGCGTCATGATAGATGCCTGAAGCAGTCCGTAGTCCGTCTCAATCTCTCCTAATAAGAATGAATCTGCCTGCGAGATGATGGCATTACAACTGTCAATCGTGGAACGAAAGGCAAACGTGTCCGCCAATACAATGATATGATCTTCCGGCTCCAAAACCGACTGACCGGTATAGGAGACGTCATCTTTGCAAGCCGTAAAAAGGCATATGACGGTCATCAGACAACCTATGACAGTCCATCGTTTACTCATTCTCTTTCCCCAATAATGTCTGATAGAAATCCCATTGACGTTTTGCTTGCGCCGTGTAATCCTCCAACTCCTCATAGGCCAATACCGGTTTTCCCTTCGTCTCGATATAATTAGCCACACGCTGGTTTACTTTCGGTGTCGCATAGATGAAGGCATCCGAGTAATCGGCAGCGAGACGCATCAACTCCTCATAACCCACCGGGAAACCGGCTAACGAGCGCACATCGGTGTTGGTCACGCCGTCAATACGTAACTTATCCGTGAAGTTTGTCGGGAACGGTTTCTGATACTCATTATCGTCCAACATCGTCACTATCTTTGCATTGGCAAAGAAAGGCTCGTCGTTGAAGGCACGTTTGAGGTACAAAGGAACTAACGCACTCATCCATCCCGAACATAAGATGATATTCGGCGTCCAGCGTAACTTCTTCACCGTCTCGATCACACCGCGGGCATAGAAAATAACGCGGTCGTCATTATCCGCATACTCCACGCCCGACTCATCCTTCGTCCCTTTACGGCGATGGAATAAATCGTCATTGTCGATGAAATAAATCTGAATACGTGCCGCCTGGATGGAAGCCACTTTGATTAACAACGGATGATCCGAGTCCTCTATAATCAGATTCATACCCGAGAGACGAATCACCTCGTGCAACTGATTGCGGCGTTCGTTGATCTCTCCAAACTTAGGCATGAAGGTTCGAGTCTCATACCCATGGGCCTGAAAATACTCAGGAAGTTGTCTGTTTAACAGACGTATGGGCGTTTCTTCCGACAGAAACGGGCATATCTCTTGAGAGATAAAAAGGATACGATTCGGCTCTTTCATAGGCGTGAGTACATTAATTCGCACTGCAAAATTACAAAAAAAAAATGATATATGCAAAAAAAAATGTTATTTTAGTTGTTTTTGCTTGCAAAATACGGAAAAAAGCAGTAACTTTGCACGTTTTTTGAAGAAAAAGAACGTAAATAATAATCCATATATGCAAATTATTACCACTAAAAGCGAGTTACAAGCAGCCGTAAAAGCTTGTAAGATTGCGAACAAAACCATCGGTTTGGTTCCCACGATGGGTGCCCTTCATGCCGGACATGCGAGCTTGGTTCGTCGTGCCGTCAATGAGAACAATGTATGCTTCGTTTCTGTATTTGTCAATCCCACTCAGTTCAACAACAAAGAGGACTTGGCGAAGTACCCGCGTAACATCCAGCGGGATGCGGAACTGTTAGAGAGTATCGGGGCGGATTTCATCTTCGCACCGACACCGGAAGAGATGTATTCCGAAGAGGAGATGAACTCTACTTTTGCATTCGATTTTGCGGGACTGGACCAAGTGATGGAAGGTAAGATGCGGCCCGGTCATTTCAACGGCGTCGTGCAGGTGGTGAGTCGTCTCTTCTATCTGGTGCAACCGGACAAAGCTTATTTCGGAGAGAAAGATTTTCAGCAATTAGCGATCATTCACCACATGGTGGAGCGTAGCAGCATGGCGGGTACGTTCGGAAACCTGCAGATCATCGACTGCCCGATCGTTCGCGAAGAATCCGGTCTGGCATTGTCCAGTAGAAACGAACGCTTGTCCAAGCAAGAGAAAGAGACCGCTTTGGCGATCAGTAAGACACTCTTTGCCTCCTTGGAGTGGGCAAAAGAAGCGGGGGCTACGGTCGCACACGTGCAGCAACGTGTCATCGATACCATCAATGCGGTGGAGGGACTGGAAGTGGAGTATTACGATATCGTAGATCAGAGTACCTTGCTGCCTACCGACTCGTTCAATCACGCCATCGGATGTGTCACCGTCTATTGCGGTCCCGTGCGTTTGATTGATAATATCAAATATAATTGATAGTTGATAATTGATAATTGAAAATCGTTTGCGACTCCCATATTCCGTATCTCGTTGAGGCGGTGCAGAACGCATGGCCTCACGTGCAGATTTGTCCGATGAAACCGGAAGAAATTGATGCGTTTTCTGTGCGAGATGCAGATGTGTTGGTGGTGCGAACCCGCACACAGGTGAATGAAGCACTCCTGGCCGGTTCAAAAGTGCGTCTCGTATGCACCGCGACCATCGGATATGACCATATTGACACTGCTTATTGCGAAGCGCACGGTATCCGTTGGGTCTCTTGTCCGGGTTGTAACGCCCATGCGGTTTGCGATTATATCGAAGAGGCGCTGGATGAAACCTTTTCAAACGATATCAAACAATCTCAAACAATAGGTATCGTCGGTGTCGGTCATGTGGGTTCGTTGGTGGCGAAGATGGCGGAGCGCAAAGGCTACAGGGTGGTGCTGAATGATCCTCCGAAAGGAATAGGAGAAAGTCTCGATTTCATCGCACAAAATTGCGATATCATCTCGTTCCATGTGCCGCTCAAGGAGACAACGCGTCATCTGTGTGACGAAGCCTTCCTGACCAAATGCAAACCGGATGCTTTGATCATTAACGCTGCACGTGGCGGAGTAGTGGACGAACAGGCATTGTTGCAAAGCGGACATCCGTTTATCATCGATACGTGGGAAAATGAACCCGTCATCGATCATCAGGTATTGGCAAACGCCCTCCGTGCTTCGTTTCATATCGCCGGTTATTCGGTGGAAGGAAAACGCAATGCAACGCAGAAATGTCTCGATGAAATCGCGACTTTTGGTTGTTTGACACCCGTTCTGTTACCTTCTTTCCCTGCTCAGGGAGATACCGCACCCGGATGGCTCGAAAGAGTCACCAGTGTCCTAAAGCGCCATCCCGAGCAGTTTGAACAACTGCGCAAACAATATCCGCTGCGGTAATCGAAAAACCGGAGCGGTATTTTTTATACGCAAAAATTTGCGTATGTCATTTTTTTTTTGTACTTTTGCACCCGATTTTAAGAATATGGCAGAAGAAAAATATATAGACGAAAGTCAAAAGTCGAAAGTCGAAAGCCCCGCCGTATCGTACGGCGACGAGAACATTATCCACTTGGATGACATGGAGCATATCCGGCGTCGTCCGGGTATGTACATCGGTAAACTGGGTGACGGCAGTCACTCCGATGACGGTATCTATGTGCTTATCAAGGAGAGTATCGATAACTCCATCGATGAGTTCCGTATGGGTGAAGGTAAAGTTATCGAGGTCGATATAGTGATGAATGGTGACGCTTCGCTTAATGGTGACAATGGTGAAAAGTCTCGTCAGATGGTGCGTGTGCGAGACTACGGTCGCGGTATCCCCTTGGGCAAACTGGTTGAAGTGGTCAGTGTCCTTAATACGGGTGGTAAATATGACAGCAAAGCCTTCAAGAAATCCGTCGGTCTGAACGGTGTGGGTACCAAAGCGGTCAATGCCTTGTCTTCTTTCTTTGCCGTAGAGTCCTATCGGGAAGGCAAAACCCGTCGGGCGGAGTTCGCACAAGGTAAGTTGACATCTGATACAGGTATCGTTGATTATAACGGTTCGGAGAAACGCGGTACGGTTATTGAATTCGTGCCCGATGACAGCAAAGGGCTTTTTGAAAACTACCATTTCCGGGATGATTATATCGAAGAGTTGTTGCGTAACTACGCCTACCTCAATACCGGCCTTACGCTTGTCTATAACGGAAAGAAATTCGTTTCCAAGAACGGTCTGTTGGATCTTCTAACGGAAAATATGACGGTTAATCCGTTGTATCCGATCATTCATATCAAAGGCGAAGATATCGAGATCGCATTGACGCATACGGACCAGAACGGTGATGAGTATTTCTCCTTCGTCAACGGTCAGCATACCATCCAAGGCGGTACACACCAAGCGGCTTATCGCGAAGCGATAGGTCGCACCATCAAGGAGTTCTTTAACAAGAACCAGGAGTTGGCGGATATCCGTAACGGTGTGGTGGGAGCGATCGCTATCAATGTGGAGGAACCGGTGTTCGAGAGTCAGACGAAAGTGAAGTTGGGTTCGAAAGATATGAGTCCTACCGGCGGCGTGAGTGTCAATAAGTTCGTCAATGACTTCGTTAAACAGCAGTTGGATAACTACTTGCATAAGACGCCACAGACGGTAGAGATCATGCTGCAGAAGATCCAGGACTCCGAGAAAGAGCGTAAAGCGATTGCCGGTGTCACCAAGGCGGCACGGGAAAGGGCGAAGAAGAACCTGGTCAACAACCCCAAACTGCGGGACTGCCAGATACACCTCAATGATGCCAAGCCGGTGAAATCGGCAAAAGATGCGGATGACGATCTGCGATTGGAGAGTTGTATCTTCATCACGGAGGGTCTGTCCGCTTCGGGTTCTATCACCAAGAGTAGGGACGTCCGTACCCAAGCGGTCTTCTCCTTGCGCGGTAAACCGCTGAACAGTTATGGTCTGAGCAAATCCGTCGTTTATGAGAACGAGGAGTTCAACTGCTTGCAGTCGGCGTTGAATATCGAAGACGGTCTGGATGAACTGCGGTACAATAAAGTGATCATCGCCACCGATGCCGATGTGGACGGTATGCATATCCGGTTATTGATGCTGACCTTCTTCCTGCAGTTCTTCCCGGATCTGGTAAAGAAAGGCCATGTCTATATCCTGCAGACACCGCTCTTCCGTGTGAAAGATAAGAACCAGATCGTTTATTGCTATTCGGAAGAAGAACGGCAGAAAGCGCTCAATAAGATCAAGAATCCGGAGATTACCCGATTCAAAGGTCTGGGTGAGATTTCTCCCGATGAATTCAAGGGTTTTATAGGTTCCGGTATTCGTCTGGACCAAGTCAACCTGCGTAAAGAGGACAACGTAAAAGACTTGTTGGCGTACTATATGGGTAAGAACACTACCGAACGTCAGCAGTTCATCATCGATAACCTCGTTATTGAGGAAGACAGGGTTGATAATGATGGAATGATGGAATGATGGAATGATGAAATGGTGAAATGAAAGCTCTCATTGCATTCATAGTGATGGCGGTTGGGATACTCGCATTGATAGAAATCAATGAGCGTATCAAGGCAAAAAAGTCGAAAGTCGAAAGTCAAAAGTCGAATGAAGACTGCCCAAAAGAAAAATCCGAGACAGAAAACTGCTCGGATTGTAGTCTGATAGAGATTTGCGAGAAAAAGCCTACTGCCGAACCGTAATATGGAAGCAACTCTGCTTCCATTCGTATTTCACGTAGATCTTTCCTGCTCGTTGGTGGTTGAGCAGCACTTGTCCCAGTACCAGTTTCAGATTATCCTCGTGCATGTATTCGCGCGTGCGCGTTACCTTATCATAACGCATGTACGCGAGATCAAAAGTCGTGCCGTAGCAGTGGCAACTCTGGGTTGTCGAGTTGATGTTTCCGCTGCGTTGAAGGTATTTGACATCTTCCTGCGTGCGTAAAATAGAGGTCACATAAAAGCGGTAATGAGGAAGTCCATTTCGTTGAAGGATATCTGCCCACTCGGTACCGATGGCATCCAGTTCGCGTTTGGCAGAAGGGATGAGATACGGTACAGAATGTGTAAGGTCATCAACGATATAGTTCTCATTGGTCTTGACCTCAACGAGCTTCTTACGCATCGATGCCGCTTCGTCCCGGTCTTTAGGAGGGTGGGGTAAACCGATACGGGAGGCCACCTCATGTTGCTTGGACTGCAAGTCATTGAACTTATCCTTATAACTGAACGTTCGTCCAGGGTACGCCACCAGATGGTCTTCCGTGATCTCTATATTTCCATTATTTTTATTGCTGCAACCAGAGCAACTTGATAACGCATATGAGCAAAAAGTGAGGAATAACGAATAAAGACATAACATGTATGTCCTTATTCCTATACATCGATAACTTCGATAATTAATGTAGTGTGCATTTAAATCGGTCATGTTGATCATATGATTGGTCACTTGTAGACATCCATTCCCATAAATATAAATTAGAATCATTTATCAATGTATCTTTTATGTATGGAGAAAGACGTTGCTCCCATTCATGCACATAGTGGGTTGTATTATTAGTTAGTTTGCTTTGTATCCAGCATCCTTCATTTTTTATATAATAGTCATTTACAGATGATCCATATACTGCAGATATAGGCATTAAACGAGTTTGTTCTGTGAGTTTAAAAAACATATTGATTGAATCTATCTGCATGTTTTCTATATGCATAATGGCAGAATCAGAGTGTGTTACTTTTGTCTTTCCCCACTTTACAGCAATCTCTAAATCCCACGATTGATTCGTTGGGTTAGACAAAATAAAAGTCTGAGTAGCCGTTAATTTGTTTTGTTTTATACACGAAACACAGCAAATAGCGAATATAAATATACTTATGTATTTTATATAATTGTGATTCAATCTTTATGTAAGTTTACTTAGATACTCCATTCGAAGCCGTCTTTGGTGTCTTTGATTTGGAAACCGAGGGCAGTCAGTTCGTTCCGGATCTTGTCCGACGTCGCCCAGTCTTTGTTCTGCTTCGCCTGCAGACGAATGCCTAAGAGCAGGTCAATCGCTCCGCTAAAGGCTTGGAGCCTATTTGACATTTGTGATTTGTCATTTGTCATTTGCCCATCATCCAGACGTAAACCGAGGATATCGATGGCGAAAGTCTTCCATACCTCGCGCAGTTCGTTGAGGTCCGCTTCGCTGATCGTACCCTTGCCGTCATGCACGGTATTGATGGCGCGCGTGGAGTCAAACAAAGCGGCAATCACGAACGGCGTATTGAGATCATCATCCATGGCTTCGGAACAGCGGTTCCGAAGGTTTGAAATCGTTTGAAGGTCGTTTGATGTCGTTTGAGACGGTTGGATTTTTTGCAGTCTTGCATACGCTTCCTGCATACGTTGCAGACCTTTCTCGGCAGCTTCGAGGGCTTCGGACGAGAAATCGACCGTTGAGCGGTAATGTGCTTGCAGGATGAAGAAACGGATGACCATCGGTCCGAATGGCTTGCTCAACAACGGGTGGTTACCGCTGAAGAACTGCTCGAGCGTGATGAAGTTATTATAACTCTTACCCATCTTCTTGCCGGCGATGGTGATCATGTTGTTGTGCATCCAGTAGTGGACAGTCTCATGACCGAGTGCGGCACAAGACTGTGCGATCTCCGCTTCGTGGTGCGGGAAGATGAGGTCCAATCCGCCACCGTGAATATCGAACCGCTCACCGAGGTATTTGGTTCCCATTGTAGAACACTCCATATGCCAACCTGGGAATCCTTCCGACCAAGGCGAAGGCCAATGCATGATATGTTCCGGTGCGGCTTTCTTCCACAGGGCGAAGTCATAACTGTGTTTCTTCTCCTCCTGACCGTCCAGTTCGCGTGTCTCGGTGACGATATCGTTGAGGTTACGACCGGACAGTTTACCGTACGGATAGTCTTTGGCGTATTTCTCCACGTCCATATAGACGGAACCGTTGGAGACGTAGGCATAACCCTTATCGAGGATGCGTTGCACGAAGGCGATCTGCTCGATGATATGTCCCGATGCATGGGGTTCGATAGACGGCGGTAATACGTTGAGCGCTGCCATGTCACGATGGTAACGGTTGGTGTAGTACTGCACGACCTCCATCGGTTCGAGTTGTTCGAGCCGGGCTTTCTTAGCGATCTTGTCCTCGCCCTCGTCCGCATCGTGCTCCAAGTGTCCCACATCGGTGATATTACGCACATAGCGCACCTTATAACCCAAGTACTGCAGGTAGCGGTACAGTAAGTCAAACGTGATCGCCGGACGCGCATGACCCAGATGGGCATCGCCGTACACGGTAGGACCGCATACATACATGCCTACGTGTCCTTCGTGCAGCGGTTTGAACGTCTCTTTAAAACGAGTTAATGAATTATAAATTTCTAACATCTAATTATTTACCATTTTGTCATTTACCATATACCATTTATTTAGTCATTTGGTAAATTAGTCATTTAGAGAAGCGTAGCGGGATCCAGATTATTGCGTTCGATGTCTTTGAAGTAGTTGAAGGTACCCACTTTGAGTTCTTCGCAAGCAGCTTCATCGCAAACGATGATACCGTGTTGGTGCATCTGGAGCATGGAGACGGTCCACATATGCGAGATAGGTTCCTCGATAGCGTGTTGGAGGGCACGGGCTTTGTTATGACCGTTCACCATGATCAGCACCTCTTTGGCATCCATGACGGTGCCGACACCCACGGTGAGGGCTGTCTTGGGCACTTTGTTCACGTCGTTGTCGAAGAAACGGCTGTTAGCGATGATGGTGTCGGTAGTCAGCTCTTTCTTACGGGTACGGCTGGTGAGCGATGAACCCGGTTCGTTGAAGGCGATATGACCGTCCGGACCGATACCGCCGAGGAACAGATGGATACCGCCGATATTCTTGATTTTCTCTTCGTAACGGGCACACTCGGCTACGAGGTCGGGTGCGTTGCCGTTCAGAATATTGACATTCTCTTTGCGGATGTCGATATGACTGAAGAAGTTATTCCACATGAAGCTGTGGTAGCTCTCGGGATGGTCTTCCGGCAGGTTGACATACTCGTCCATGTTAAAGGTTACCACATTGCGGAAGGATACTTTTCCGGCTTTATTCAGTTCAATGAGGGCACGGTACATGCCGAGCGGGGACGAGCCGGTAGGAAGACCGAGCACGAAAGGTTTGCTCTCTTTGGGGTCAAACTCATTGATACGTTTTGCTACATAGTTCGCAGCCCACTGACTGAGCAGGTCATACGAAGGTTCGATAATAACTCTCATATTTTCAATTTAGAATTTAGAATTTACAATGAAGAATTAAGAAAGGACTATTGGAGTTTGATACGAACTTTCAAGATACATATGGCTCTTATAGTTTTGTACAAAAATCACCAGAACGCTTTCTTAATTGTTAATTCTTAATTTTTAATTCAATAGGATCTCTTCTATCTCGGGTTCTTCGAGGTTGACGCCGACGATGATACCGTTACGGTCAATGAGGACGGTATGCGGGATGTATTGCACGCCGTATTTCTCGGAACACGGATAGTATTCTGTTTCCCGGATCTGCAACCATGGCATCTGTTCTTCCTCCATGGCTTTGATCCAATCGGCTTCACGTTGATCGACCGAACAACTGAGTATCTGCAGTCGACCTTTGGGTTGCCCGGCGTATATCTCTTTGAGAACCGGAATAAGACGACGGCAGGGACCGCACCAACTTGCCCAGAAATCAACCAACACATAGTCTGTCTGACCGACGAGCTCACTAAGCGACAGGGCTTCACCTTCCGGTGTCAGACCGGTGAAGTCGATATAGGGGTGACCTTTGGACGTAGCGGACTGTATCAGAAAATGGTCATAGATCTCTTTGATCTGCTCTTGCTCCAACATGGATTCGGGCATGATGTCGAAGAGTTCCTCTTTCTGCTCGGCGGAGAAGAAAGGATAGATGTTCAAGAACAGCGTATCGGCGTACTCGGACTTGATGTTCTTTTTGAGGAGCAGGTAAGCGGAGTCGATGAGGTTGGTCAGCACGGCTTGCTGTTCCTCCATGCTCTGCGCTTCGCTGAATGCCAATTCGGCATTGGCTTCCAGGTTTTCCCACTCGGCTTTCAGGTTCACTTTTTTTCGGCAACCGACCAAAGCCAGGGTCAATGCCAAAGCGATAAAAATATACTTTTTCTTAGCCATAAAGGCACGATTAACTTCGTTTTTCATATCAATCTATTTTTTGTAAAACAACTGCACTGCGTGCCGGCAGGTACATCTTCAGCCAACCCTTGCCGTCCTTGGCGTAGAGGTTGTCATGCTCGGTGAAATGTGCCACACTGTCGTCGCTCAGACCGAAACCGGCGAACTCTTTGGCATCGGTATTGAGAACCACTTTGTATTGGCCTTCGGGTACGAGCATACCGTAGTCGGTGAAGGATTTCTGACCGTTCCAGTTGAAGATGAACAGCAGGTCATTGCGGGAGTAAGCGACAACCTGGTCACCCTCGTTGTCCCACCATTTCATGACCCACGGCAGGTGTTTGCCGACATTATATCTCTTCTCGTCTGCCGTCGGGTTCTGGATGAGCAGATGTTTCTTGAGCAGATGCACCATCGCCTCGTCGAAGCGGTTGAGGTCGGCGAAGAAATAGTTGGGGTTATCCACCAGATCCCATTGACGACGGGCATATTTATGACTCCAACCGTTGCCCTCACGCGGGAAATCGATCCATTCGGGATGTCCGAACTCATTGCCCATGAATGTGAGATATCCACCATTAATGGTGGATGCGGTAACCAACCGGATCATCTTATGCAACGCGATACCGCGATCCGCCATATAGGTCGAATGACCATGCTCGAAATGCCAGTACATGTCGGAATCGACGAGACGGAAGATGATGGTCTTATCGCCTACCAGCGCCTGGTCGTGACTCTCGGCGTAGGAGATGGTCTTCTCGTCCTCCCGTCGGTTGGTCATCTCAAACAGGATATGGCCGGCTTTCCAGTCCTCGTCCTTGACCTCTTTGATATACTTGATCCAGAAATCAGGGATACCCATCGCCAGACGGTAGTCGAAGCCTACACCGCCATCTTCGATGGCTGCAGCCAGACCCGGCATGCCGGACATCTCTTCGGCGATGGTGATGGCTTCGGGTTTGACCTCGTGAATGACCTTATTGGCAAGGGTGAGGTACATGAGGGCGTCGCCGTCTTCGTTGCCGTTGAAATAAGAGGGATAGCCGTTGAAGTCTTCGCCCAGACCGTGACTGCGGTAGATCATACTGGTCACGCCGTCAAAGCGGAAACCGTCGAAGTCATACTCGTCCAGCCAGAACTTACAGTTCGAGAGCAGGAAATGGAGCACTTCGTTCTTGCCGTAGTTGAAGCAGAGCGAGTCCCAAGCCGGGTGCTCGCGACGGGCACCGTCATGGAAATACTGATAGGGGGTACCGTCGAAGTTACCAAGTCCCTCCAGTTCGTTCTTCACGGCGTGACTGTGCACAAGGTCCATGATGACGTGGATACCGCGACCGTGCGCATCGTCGATGAGGGCTTTGAGTTCATTGGGCGTACCGAAACGACTGCTGGCAGCAAAGAAATTGGATACATGGTAGCCGAACGAACCGTAGTACGGGTGCTCCTGGATCGCCATGATCTGGATGCAGTTATAACCCAGTGCATCGATACGCGGCAACACATCACGACGGAACTCCTCGTACGAGCTTACCTTCTCCTCTTTGGAAGACATACCGATATGGCATTCGTAGATATAGAGCGCTTCGCGCGATTTGTTTGATGTCGTTTGACGTCGTTTGACATTGTTTGATGTCGTTTGACGATTTTTCCATTGGTACTCGGGTTCGTCCCAAACCTGCGCGGAGAAGATCTTGGTCTGCTCGTCCTGTACGACACGGCGTACATAAGACGGGATTCGTTCGCCGTAACCGCCGTTCCACTCGACAAGCAGTTTGTATAGTTGTCCGTGTTGGAGTGCGTTCTCCGGCATTTTGGCCTCCCATACGCCGTTGCCGATTGGCTGAAGACGGTATGCCTCGTCCTTCTGCCAACCGTTCATGTCACCCTTGATATAAATGGCGGTCGCGTTCGGTGCCCACTCACGAAGCACCCATTCGCCTGCTACTTTCTTTCCTTTAGCATCGGTGTAGGGTTTTTGATGGTGGAGACCAAAATAGAGATAACCGGTAGCCCATTCGCTGAGAGGTTTGCCGCCGGTCAGTTCGGCTTCTTTGTTCCGTGCGTAGTCTGCGCGCGCCTGCAAGGCACCCTCATAGGGTTGCAGATACGGGTCACGCTCCACAATCTTCAAGTGTTTGGGTGCACTTTCGACTTTCGACTTTCGACTTTCAACTTTTTTTGTTGCCATAATCGTATGTGTTTTTCGTTAATGTATTTCAATTTGGCCGCAAAGGTACGAAAAAAAAATGACATACGCAAGCGTATGCCATTCTTTTTGTTGCTACCTCTCATTTTTTCGGACTAAAACGGGGTTTTAACGGGGTTTTGAGGTAGTCTTAAGGTGGTTTGGAGTACGATTGGACGACATCTATCATCCATCTGTCTGGTCGCGGCTTGGTCCCGTTCTGGTCGCGTTCATATCCCGATCATATCTCGGCTTTGATACGAGAATGCCCCTTGATTGATACGATGTTCTATTTTTCTCACACGTAATCATCACGTGGTCATCACGTGGTCATTGCCTATGCAAAACCTATCCGGAAATGTTCTTTTTTACGAGATATGCAAACCTATACATAAGGAGGACAAAACCCCGTTAAAACCCCGTTTTAGTGGCAGAAAAAAACAGGACTGGCTGCCTGTCTGCCCTTGATTAGGAAATCATATGAGCAGTAGAGCAGATGAGCAGTTGTTTTTTAATTTACTTCACACATGGGCGTGTGTGAAATAATTAGAATGAACTGCTCATCTGCTCTATTAAGATCGCTTATCGTTGCAAAGTTATAACTTTTTTTCGAAATATGCAAATATAAGTTTTGGGGAAAATGTTCGTGTATTACAGCGGAGGGGGTATAAGTGCTTTTTAAAAACATATTATTCAGTCTTCTTATAAAAACGATACATATCAAAGTTATCCGGGTCTCCTATGAATCCCCAAATCATGCTTGGTTTGATTGCCCCATCTACTTTTTCATTATGTATATTCATATACACAACACATCCACCTTTATCCCATTGCATTCTTTCTTCCTTAGTCATTAGATGAGTAGGTATGGCATCTAAGCAAATTTGATAACATATCGTATCTCCGTGTGATACCTCCGGTGTTATTCTCCAGTATCCGCTAAAATTAAAGAAAGAACTCTTCTCGTCGGTTGTTCCAAAATAATAATAGTAATTATTGATACCTTTTTTATTAACATTATGTAATATGCATGTTCCATCATTATTAATTTCTATGATGGCACCATCATCAGCAGTCCAAACTCCAACGATCTCAGTGGAATCAGGGCTATATCTAGAATATTTGTCCCAACGATCAAAATGGCTCCATCCGATGAAACGACTTGTCAACATTGTCAGTAACGCGAATCCAATAATGGCCTTCCTTGCAATTAGTTGACATGAGCATAGTACTACGCTCAAAGCTAAACATGTCAAAACAATGTACTTTTTCATCGTGTTTCAAAATTATTGGGTAATATTAGGATCTTTTTCTATCTATGGCTTTCATATATCGGATAAGATGTTTGATGCCATAACTTCTACTCTCTATCGGCAGTCCCAATTCTTTTTTATTTTTACGTAGAAAAAAATTAACATCTCCTATTCCGCTAGGAATGGATATTTTTCTTCCATCATTTAAGTTTAACTCTATTATTTCTACAAAGTTTGTGGACGCCGGCCCAAAATCATAGTAAACCCATTTTTTTATGTCACTTGACTTAAAAGTAATGTATGTTTCTTGGCGTTTATATACAAAAACCTTATTTGTAATATCTATTGACAGGCTTGTTTGCTTATTATATTTAAACATTTTTAACCGTACAAACACATAAGGAATCGGATACATAATCCAGGCTGCCGCAAAGAGGACATATATGATGCTGTTAGTATTAATAAATAAGGCAATAAATAGTCCTCCGATAAACCAGAATATAAATAACGATATTATGAATTCTAGTGTTATAAAAGTAATTCCTTTAGAAGTGAAGATTTTCATAATCCATTTAATTGTTAAAATCCATCCATGTACCAATTACCCCAGAAATTGAGGCTACCAAAGTACATATTCAAATTATTGTATAATTCAATAAATCCTTCTCCAATTATTATAGATCCGTGTACCATAATATCTATCTCCAGTAGTGCCAAAAGAACTTCGGGATTTTTTGCGGCGAGCGTTGTTAAAGTTAACATTGCTGAATCGTAAATATTTTCTACGGTTACACCCTGGAATTGAAAACGCTTGTATAGATTGTACGCTTCTGCTATGGTTAAAGCATTCGAAAACGAATGAAGAAACTTTATATATTCTGGATTAAGATTGAATTTTTCTAAAATACGTGTACTTAAAGCAAGATTATATCCAAAAAAATTACTTTGCAATATATCATAAATTAATATCTCATCCGAGTTAAGAATATCTCTAATCAACAAAGGATGCTCTCTGGGGCGTATTCCATATGGCACAAATCTATTCCATGTATTATTAAAATATCCATTCCCACTAATATCATATTTTGCATAACTACCTTTTTGATAACTAAAATCATCATATTGCCGCCCAATAAGTTTGTATCTAAGAAGATCCCAATATGTACCGTCCCATTGATCATCATCAACCAAGTATACTCCCTTGTCTGGACTTAATAAATCATAGTCAATAATAATATCATTTTCGTCCACAGCAATCCAATGACA
Source organism: uncultured Bacteroidales bacterium (assembly GCA_902774185.1). GTDB lineage: Bacteria > Bacteroidota > Bacteroidia > Bacteroidales > Paludibacteraceae > Colicola. The sequence goes on from CACYHE010000005.1 coordinate 79,193, forward strand.
CGTTGAAGTTGTAAGCCCACTCAATCCCATCCAATCAATGGCATTGACAAATCGGTTACCGGCATAGGAGTATGGCGATTGCCATGGGGTTTGTTCAGCAAGAGGATCCATTGAAGTAAATCGCCCGATAGTTGTATAATAATTTCGGAAACCATATTCGTATTCGTTTAATTCATGAGCAGTCACTAACTCCTTACTGTTATACAGATATGGCTGCACACTCAGTGTATTTGATTGCATAGGTACACCGGAAGCATAATACTGAGTTTGCTGCACGACGTCATCTGTCGTGGATCTGACTACGGCACAGATATTGCCAAGATGGTCTTTGAGATAATGGAAATATGTGCCGTCAGTATAGTAGCCGATGGTATTGTGAATGCGTTGTATTGTATCGGTTCGAGAAAATTTATTCTCTATGGAACCGGCATACTCAGTAACAAGAAAATCGATAGTATCCACATCCAATGCATAGTGAACAATCCCATGTATCGGTGTAATGGCTGTAGAAGGAACTGTGTAAATGATTGACCTGTACTTTCTGCCGGTAGCATCATACAAATTGACAATCTGATTGCCATTTCCAAACTGTATCGTATCCGGCAGATTGAGGTAGTTATATCGAATAGCTACTATATCGCGGTCGACATCAGATGCCAAATTACCATTCGAATCATATTCCATTGAATTGGGAATATGGGACATATTAGTAATAACATTAACATTATGATATTCAATCACATTAAAAAAATCTCCATCCAGCCCGGCATCCGAAACAGATAATAGATGATTGCTGTTAGTACCGTATGTATAATCTAAATCGTCAATAAGAAAGGCCCCATTATAATAACGTTTTAAACTGAGGATGTTACCTGCATTGTCGTACCCAAAAGATTCGCTCATCATCCATCTCCTTACAAAAAAATATTTGGATTCCTTCAAACGATTTAAAGAATCGTACGTGTAAGCATATGTATTAGAAGAACCACCATATGTGGATGTGACAGCAGCAATATTACCATTATGGCATTGAGAAACCGACTGCATGTTATTGAGAAAGTCATCTGCATAGTATAACTTCTCAGAGAAATGCTTGTTGCGGGTGTTTGTCAGCATATTGCGCATGTCATAAGAATACGTAATCGTATCTTTATTATGCAACAAATTTTGTGCCAATCGTCCAATAGAATCGTAAGAAAATGCAGATAATGTAATTTCATCTTCATTATTGAGTTGATAATGGATTTCCTTAGCTCTTCCTGCATGGTCATATGAATAACGATAATGCTCGCGTACAAGTGCAGTATCGGGACCTTGAATGGTCATTTGTTGTGCAACCGATCCGTCAAATAGATATTCGGTACTCGTCGTGATGTATCCACCAGCATTACGCGTTCCACGGGATTGTACTAAACGCCCGTGAATGTCGTAGTAATATGCCGTAATTGTAGCACCTGCTTCAGATAAGTTATACACCTTTGTTCCTGTTATACAACCTTTAGCTGTATCACAAGGACGACCATATCCGGTTTCTTGTACAAAACCAAGATGGTTCTGTTCTTCCGAATTCAGTAAACTCATATACTCATAATTATCATAATAGTTGACTGTTAGCATACGAATATTGCTTGCCCCAGGTATTGAACATGTATATCCGACATCTGGTATTGCTTCGGATTGACTGCCGACATAATGCTCTACTTGCCACCGATCCGCAAAATAGGATAATAAAATTATTGGGTTGCTTGCTAATACAATTTCTGCCGTATAGAGGTTTTGCCCGATAGAATCATATGCGAACAAAGTCCATTTGTTGGCATCTTGCTGGTTGCCGTCTTGTTTAAGTATCAATTGCCCTATCTGATCATAAATCAGAATCTGTTCTTTACAACCAGGTAGTTTTTTGGTAATCATATTACCTCGCTCATCATATGAATAATAATAAGCTATTCCTTTGATTACCGTATTGTTGGTTGTGTATGAGCCATTGGTCAGTTTAGATGTTGGTAAATTTGGTAGCACATACCGTAAACGCCCCAAATCATCATATACATAATAAGTACGGCTACTCCCGCGTTCTTCCATAATTTTACGACCTAACATGTCGGTATAAATAGTAAGAGGAGAATGTCCATCTTCATCCGATGATGATGTTTTGTATAAGGTGGCTCCTGCGTAATAGGACCCGTCTGTGCAAAGAGCATTATTAAGATGATTAACAGTATATATCCGTACATTGTCGCTGCTACTATTTAGGCCATAGGATTGAGATGCCGGATACTCAGAATAAGATGCACCAGGACGCTTCTGAGACGAAGGTCGCATGAGTGCAGAATTCTCATAGCGTGTTTCAAAAAAAGGTCGGCTATCATTATAATCCGTTACCGCTTGTGATTGCACATTCGTGATACTGACTTTTTGTCCTTCTGTATCCATAACAACAGGAAGCCATTGCCTTGCAGTTTTTGTCGTGCCGTAATAATCTATCAATGATACTACGTCGTCTTTCTCTGGAGTAACGCCTATGTCGATTGTTTCGTCAGGTCTCCCTAGTCCATCATAGTATTGCAGATTAGTTCGGACGCGCACTCCACTGCTAACAGATGGTTGCCCGTCTATAATACTAATACGTGTGGTCGGATCAAGCGGAATAATGGATAATGTATAGTTCTCGCCGGTTGGCAGTGCTTGTGCACCGATGATAGATTCTTCATAATAAGATGTGTGAGAGAGCAGGGATGTACCAAACGATACACGGTCTGTCCTCCACAGACTGCTTTCAGGAACAGCCATCCCATCTGCATCGAACTCTACCCATGTGCGGTGCAGACTAACACAGGAATCTCCTTGTGTTAAATCTGGATTTGACGCATGAAGCAAATACGGACTATTCACAAAATCATTCCCGTCATAATGAATTAGATCAACTGTGTCATTTAGGTTATTTGATAGCGTTATCGTTTCTCCTTCGTTGGCTAAAGAGATGGAGTTCTGATAGATAATAGTGTCTATTGAATTATTGTTGAAGGTATATACATTGTTCATTTGAAACGTGCTATTTGCTCTGCGATAAGCAACTATAAGATATTTTCCCGACGGAAGAATAAGATTCTGAAATGTATATACCTCATTAGTTCCCCCACCTCTTAGTTTCCATCCTTGTAAGGATACGGATGCAGTGCCGGCATTATACAACTCAACAAATTCCCCTTCATTGGTCTGCTGACTTTCAGGTAACTCGTCATAGGAAGAGTCATATAGAACTTGATTAATAATCACATAATTATTTGCATTGGATGCAATAGGGTATAAAAATGCTAACAATATATAATAAAGAACATACTTTTTCATGATTATTCAGTTTTTATGTGATGCCAGTACTCCTTAAGAACTTCTTTTTTTCCATTGATGATTTGATATTCTTCAATGAGACGCCCAACCTTATCATAAGCATAGTATGTGGTCAAACCTTGGGGATTAGTCTGACTATTCATTCCTACGTATGGGATATAAGTATATGTCCATGTCTGGTTCCCGATTGTCTTGGATACTGGATAGATTCCGTTCCAGGTATATCGGGTTTCTATTTTTCCATAAGGCTTAACAGAAAGCATTCTGTTATGTATATTATAAAAATACTCGCATGTCAATTTATAATGGGAATCTACTATCATATTCCAGTTCTGATACCTTATAGGGTCAAAACTTCGGTCTAGAATAGGTGCTGCTAGCGCCAAGCTTTTTACTTGATACAAATAGGGATAATAACTATCAATTTCTCCTAACACTACGGAATCTCCCTGCCAAGACGGAAGACTATCCCCCAATGGTGTTATACCCGGATTTTGCAATAGATTCATATGATTTTGGACTTGGTTATTGGGATTAACCGTAGTTGTCGCTCCAATAGAATAGATATATGCGGTTCCTGAGGTAATGTACTCTGCGTCTCCATTAATAAAGCCGGATATTCTTTCAATCGGATGGTTGATTCTATGCGATTGAATTAATAGCTTTAAAGCAGAACCATTAGCGGAGGAAATATCATCAGGATAGGTGTAGCGTGTAAAATGTAGTACACCGCGGCTGTCTCTATGTGCTATTTGCTTTTTACGCAATTTGGAGTCATAAGTATAGGATACAGAGGATATTAGAGGAGCATCACCCGGATTATTGCCGAATTCATATGTGATAACTTGTTCTAACATATTAGGAGCAACCACTAATTTCCTGGCAATGTGACCAGAGTAGGAAGATAAACATACGATTGTGTCTATTAAACCCAAAGAAACTCCTTCGTAATTCGGCAGATTACTTATTGTATCAGTTATACCATTGTAGCGATAATAGGTTACTTGTTGGAGAGAACCATTTCCGTTGTATTGTTTTGTCGCCAATAATTTGCCCGTTCGTATCAGTTGAGGTTGATAGGTAAGGGATCCTGATCGTAATTCTGCTGAGTCAGTATATCCCGGAATGTCATAGTTGTGATTAATCATAGAACCCAAATTACTTGAAGAGTAAGCACTATGTCCGGTATGAAATAGATAGTTAGTTTTATAGGATATATTTTCTATTGTAGTTGTCCGTTGTACAGAAGAGTATCCTATGTGCGAATCAATCATGCTATAATTATTTGGATGAACTATAGCCAAACTTTCGTTCGATGAATAAAATAAATCATAGATGTTATAGTAAATGCCGGAAGACAAAGTTGTTTCCGGTTTGCAGTAGGAAAATGTTTGTGTTTTAACAAGTGTGGTATCATCAGAGAAAATTTCTATTTTTTCAATACGAGCACCACCAATTGTATTCTCAGATGTATTAAGAGCATACAACTCAACATCGCTCGATCCTACTTTTTGAAATCTTCTCTCTTCCCTATAATCGTGATTACCATAAGTGAAACGGATATTTCCACCTGTAGGTAATGTTACATTGGAAAGCATCCCTTGTAAGGAAGTCACATTCCAAAAACCGCTTCGATCCACCAGTGATATGTATGCAGCATCTGTTGTGGTGTACAAACTTGGATATGTATACTCTTGAAGAATAGGTGGGGCTGATTCGGGATTAGGATTAATATGATTATAGGATAAGTTATAAGATCCTTTTCCAGATATCCAAATAGAAGATAAATAGCGCCAATAATAATTATTGGCTCCATATACAGGACTAAATCTTCTATAAAGATATGATAAATGGGCTGAAGTCAATGTTCTATTGTCGCAGGAAATGCTGATTGAATCTAATTGGAAATTTTTGTGGCACATGGTATAGGTCGGATGCTCATACATTTTGTGCTGTTCTTCAGACGAGAAGAATGAGACATTGAGGGGTACAGAATCCAAAGTGGTTATGGTTGCAGGTATACTGGACTTGTTTAATATATATATCACATTTGTAGTATCATTACCGTTTTGTATATTATTTCCGCTCCAATCATAATCAGTGGAAAAGAAATGACATTGGAAAGGATGTCCTGACTCTGTTTGCTTGTATTGAAAGGATATCGCCCTATTATTGGGAGCTATAACAGCGGTTATATTCCACTTATTAATAACAGGCACTTCTTGGACAAGACTACCATCCGGTTTTACGCGAACGGAATATTCTAAAGATTCTTTATTGCCGCCAAAAACATATGTGTAACCATCTGTAGTTTTGATTGTTATCTTGGAATATGTTGACGGAACATAATAACTATCTTCATAATAATTAGAATCGTGCGTTTCTGTCCATTGAGAAAAATCAACATCTATGTAGTCACCACTTATGATCATCACTTCTCCTTGATTGTTTATAATAAAGCTTCCTATATGCCCCATAAAATTATAACTGAAGATGTCAGGCATATAATCAATATCCCACCAATTTGCGCCATGCTGATCTACCTGACATGCCAATCCGTCTACTCCTGCGTAAACAGACGATGACATATAAAAAACAGAATCTTTATTAAATATACATCCTTCGTCTAATGCATGATGCATACCCATAAAAGCATCTTTCACTCGTCCTTCTCCTGTCAAATACTCAATTTTTTGTTCATCGGGAAATCCTTGTACAACGCGCGATATAGAGCCTCCTGCAAGTAATGACCAGTCTTGTCCATAAAAACCGGATGGGTGAAATGGTTTGAAGCCACATCCATTGTAAGACAACGAAATGTCTAAATGAAAATCCGCATCTTCAAGGGTGTAAATAGGGATGGTATAATATATACTGCCTGTGAATAGAGATGTCTCAATGCCGGATTTAGCTTTAATGCTTAATGGAATCAAGCAAAAGAGAATTATTAGAATGTTTATCTTTCGCATTTTCATTACTTCTTATAATTTAATAATATTTCCAGACACAACCGAATCATCTGCATATATGTATATGGTATATGAACCTACTTGCATCCCAGCCATATTCACTAATACGGTGTGTTCTCCTTCTTCTTCATGGCAGATGGGTGTATGAAAGATAGTTGTTCCACCGTTATGATGAACGGAAATAAAAACTTGCGCTGGACGGACAAGCGAGTATTGTATCTGCAAATCCGCATATACAGGATTAGGGACATAACGAACATTAGTTATCAGGCTATCCATTGCATTCTCCGGTTTTTCATCCAAATCTTCACGCTTGGGCATATCTTTCTGTTCTTGCGGAATATAATATGCCGAAGCAACGGAGATAGTATCCGTTTTAGTAACTGTATGAACAAGAATAGTTTCAAATACAGGATACCGACAATAGGGAGAATACCACAAATGCCGCTCTTCACTAATGTTGTTTTGAACATGCTTTTTCTCGTGATAATTAATTATTGAACGCACATGAAGAACCGTATCTATTTGGATGTCTGGCAACTTTAATTGGCCGATTGCAGTTGCCATTGTGGAAAAGAACCCCTCTATAGAAAAGGGTAAAATATGACAGTACTGTCCATTACCGTCAAAAAATCCACTAAGAGAATCACCATAGACAAAGGGATACCTCATAACAGGAAGGGGGAATGAATAGAGCACATGTGTACGAGAGGTCTCATATCCAATCTGCCATAGTGTGTCTTGAGCTAATTGGTAATAGTAATGAGCATGTTCACGATGAAGCCCAATATTACAGGTATCAGTATCGGACGAATTGTAATAATGGATGTCCACTATATCTGCTGTGTCTGTAGAGATGTTAGAGAAGTCCCATATACAATTTCTTCCAGTATCCGTTACATGAATATAGGGTAATTTATATGCCCATAAACTATCTGTGCATAGCGGCTTGTGATGCTCTGCGGTGAGTACTTGGGCTGACAGGAATGTCGGAAAAGACAGAACGATCAACCATGGTATCATTGGAATATAATGTCTCGTACGCATGCGCGTTTCCGTTTTTTATTATTGAACAATAAATTGTCCTACTAATGCACCCGTTGCGGTTTCGATGTGGAGAACATAGACACCGGAAGAGGTGATTTGTTCTGACATAGAAGTCGTGAACTGCTCATTAACAACGATACCTCCAGTAGATGCATTCACAACAGTAGCTTGTGCAGACGGGATGCCACTTTCCCGTTTGACAATGGATAATGTGTTACCGTTAATCGTTGCGCGGAAATCATTAGGACGAGTCGGAACATCCGGATAGGAAATAGGGTCATCTAACGGTTCATCTCCTCCAATAGGTTGCATACTGATTACTTCCATCAATTGGATTTCTACTTCTTCTGCGTGTAGCATGCATGGCATTACAAATAACGCGCCTAACAAAAGAGTAAAGATTTTTCTTCTCATAACTTTAATCATTTTGAGGTTAAACAAAAAATATAATACACCGCCAAACTTTTATTTCGTTTGACGGTGCAAAATTACTATTATTTGGCGAAATGACCAAATTTTTTGATAGACAATTTAAATCACATAATCTGCTGATTTACATATGAATATGATTTTTTGCGATAGACATTTTATTCTGTATTTATTAATTAAGACACACATAATCAATAAGATAGGATCGTAATTCTCCGGATGTTGTTCCGAGTTTAATTGCGACACGTCTTTTCAGCGTTCCGATACTTGTGCGTGATTTATACAACAATTCCGCCATTTGTTCATTTCCACATTTTAACAGTGTAAGTATACAGATACGAACTTCTGTTTCATTTAGAGAATAATTATCGCGTAACTTGGATGCTAATAGATAAAACTGTTTGTCCACTATATTACACATTTTGCGATAATTCTTCCATGCTAATGTTTTGATTATACTCTCTTTGGTCTGCAATATGGAGCATCGGCTATTTATTTCTTCCTCAATGTGCTTATGATTAGCCAAATAACGTTCGGTTATTTCATCATGTTTTACTTGCACTGCAGAAGTCTCTTGCTTCAAATAGTTTAATTTTTGCGCTAACAATAGATTCTTCTTTCGTTTGTTTCTTACGTACACCCCGATAGAAGCACCTACAATCACTAATGTCGCAATAATGGCATATAACCATGTTAGGTCTGGTTTTCTAAGAAGGTCTTGTTCTAATAATTGTACTGCTTGAGCACATCTGCTTCGTCTGTGTTCTATCAATTTTTGCGTATCTGCTCTATCTGCCGCATAGACTCTAACTTCGGAAATATTTTGGGTGGTATCTTCTTGGGTTAGAATATACAATGCATTGCATTGATCATATATGTCTGCATGGACGGATAGAAGAATATTAGCGTAATGTACAGCCGAATCCTTCATTCCCATTAATGAGAATGCTTGAGCTCTATTTAAAAGAATAGTAGAAGAACTAAAACCAAGTGCTAATGATTGCGATGTATAATAAAGTGTAGAGTCATATTGCTCTGCCATTTTGCAGGCAATGGCTTTTGTTTCGATAGTTTTGGCGAAAACATATATATCTTTACAGTGTTTATAAATAATATCCATCATACCGTACGCCTCTTTCTTTTTTTTCTGCCATGCTAATTCAAACGCCATGTCATTTAAGGCATAATAATAATTGAGAGTGTCGCCATTTTGTAGGAATATGTCGGATGATTTGGAATACATGTCATAGGAAAGTGAAAATTCATTCGCAAGATGACATATAGACCCCATATTGCTGTACACGCGCCCTAGAATATGGTAATCGCGTGTACGGGCGTGAGTGGCGTTGATAAAACACTCCATTGCAGCCGCCGGATCTTCTTTGGCGCGTAGCAGTTTGCCATAATGATAGCATGCATGGGCATACTCATCGGCATGGAAATATTGCCCATGTTTCAAAGTCTTGTATGCTTGCGCCAAACCGGCACTGTCCGTGTATGCCTTGCCAGCCAGCCACAAGCTATCTGCCTGCGCCACCGTCTCCTGCGCCTCACGCAGCGCAGGAGAGGTGCATGCCATCAAGCAGCATACCGCCAGACAGAAGACTATGTGGTGTTTTCGGAGCATGTGTTATAACATCTTCAGTGTTTGGCAGAGCCAAGCGAAGCAGCGTTCGGTGGAGGAGATGGACAGACGTTCCTGCGGGGAGTGAACGCCGTACATCTGCGGACCGACGGAGACCATATCCAAGTAAGGATATTTCTCGAGGAACAGACCGCATTCCAGTCCGGCATGGATAGCCAGCACTTGCGGTTCGGACTTGAACAGGTCCGTATAGGCCTGTTTGACCACTTCCAGCAATGCGGAGTGGGGGTTAGGCGCCCATCCCGGATAACCGTCCCCGTGTGTCACTTCGTCGCAAGCCATCGAGAGCGCTTGTTCCACCGCCCATTTGAGATGATGTTTGGACGCTTCGATAGAGGAGCGCTGGGAGGTGTTTATTTCTATGAAATATTTGTCATTTGTCATTTGTGATTTGTCATTTTCCTTCATCTTGATGGATGCCAAATTGGTAGAGGTCTCGACGAGTCCGGGCATCTCTTTGCTCATCGCTACCATGCCGTGCGGACATTCGCAGAGCGCCATGATGAGGCGGTAGGCTTTGTCGGCAGGCACGAAGGAATCCGGCATGTCGGTTGTCTCCAGTTCCATGCGCATGTCTTTCTCCACTTCGCCGAAGACGCCTTCCATCTGCGCCACGAAATGATTCCACTCGATACGGATCTGCTCTTTGTATGCCATCGGGATAGCGATGACGGCTTGTGCTTCGCGTGCGATGGCGTTGCGCAGGTTACCGCCGTTGATGGACGCCAGTTGCACTTCGGTCTGCGGCCAGATACGTGCCAAGAACCAGACGATGAGTTGGTTGGCGTTCGCACGACCTTTGTTGATGTCATCGCCGGAATGACCGCCGAGCAATCCGCTGATGCGGAGTTTGATTGCTAACGCGTTTGAAGTTGTTTGAAGGTTTGATATTGTTTGAGGTTCATAGTGCATCTTGGCGAGGGTGTCGATACCACCGGCACAACCGATGAAGATCTGTCCGTCATCTTCGGAGTCGATGTTAATGAGTCGTTTATGGCGCAGCATGCCGTCTTGCAGTTTCATAGCACCGGTAAGCCCCGTCTCTTCGTCCACCGTGAAGAGACATTCGATAGCCGGGTGGGGCAGTTCGGGGTCGGTGATGATAGCCAGTGCCATCGCGATACCGATACCGTCATCGGCACCCAGGGTAGTGCCTTTGGCTTTGAGAAAATCACCGTCGATAAAGGTCTCGATCGGATCGCTCATGAAATCATGCTGCACATCGCCGTTCTTCTCACAAACCATATCCATATGCGCCTGGAGGATGACTCCTTCATGGTCCTCGTAACCCGCTGTAGCCGGTACGCGCATGATGACGTTCATCGCTTCATCTGTCACATATTCGATACCATGTGCTGCCGCGAAGTCACACAACCACTTGCTGATTTGCTCCTCGTGTTTGGACGGACGAGGTACTTGACAGATCTGTCCAAAGATGTCAAAAACTGCTTTTGTCTTCATTTTTATAGGAATTTTTGATATAAATTTGTTTTTTATCGTTAAATTCAAATATTTACAAATATTGCTGTAATTTCGGTCCTCCCTACTAAACAGCAGGGTCCCCCCGAAATTCCATTCGCACAGTTGTGCAAATATTGCTGTAATTTCGGTCCTCCCTACTAAACAGCAGGGTCCCCCCGAAATTCCATTCGCACAGTTGTGCAAATAACAAGTATTTCTCGCTAAAAAATTAAATAAATTTGTTTTTTATCGTTAAATCCTTGTGTATTTCAAATATTTGTAGTAATTTTGCAGCCGCTTATGAAACGAATTGCATCCATACTCCTATTGGCTTGCCTGAGCGCCCTCGTTGCTTGGGCAGATGATAAACCGCAGCCTGCTTTCCAGATAGCGGATAACACGTTCTTTGATCCCAACCGTAAGGAGGAGAAGGAACCCTATGTCTTCCATGTCGATTATCGCGTGGAGGCGGGATACGTGCAGCATTGGCAAAAAACGCGCGCTATCAGTTATCCGGATATGTACTTGCACGGTGTCCGTCTGGGTGCCACTTTCGCCTTTGCGATGCCGTACCATTTCTCCTTGCAGACCGGTGTGCTCTATACGCTGGTTTACGGTAAGACGGAGCAGCACTGGCGTTCGGTGGATGCCCCTTCGGTGCAGGTGGAGTATCTGAAGCACCGTGTGCTGGAGCATAACCTGACGATTCCCCTCCGCACCTATTATACCATTCCATTGTGGAAACAGCTCAACCTCTTCTTCTATACCGGTCCGCAGCTGCATATCGGTATGGCGGAGACGGATTATATCCAGGACCACCTCAGTGCCGGAACCCGGACATGGTTGGAGAGTCAGGCTATCCCCGTCTCTACCTACGACCGCATGGCGGATGAGATCTGGCGCGCCAATATCCAATGGGGCTTGGGTGGCGGTTTCGAATGGGACTGTTACCGTCTGGAGTCCGGTTATGACTTCGGTCTGAACAACCTCGTTCGCCATCCTCAGTTGGATGGTCAGCACCTATCCGAATGGGGTTGGTTCGTCAGCTTCAGTTATCGGTTCTAATCACACGTTACCTATCACTCATGCATGATCTCCGGCGCCACCATCTTCAGGAAGGGTTCCGGTAAAGCCAAGCGGTTCGGTCCGCAGCTGTTGCCGTAGGGGTTACGCTTGAAATGACCGTTCTCTTCTTTGCGCTCCTGTCCGTCAATAAACTTGGTAATCAGATAGATATAGAGCCGTTGCCAGTCCGCCACCAGGTTCTCTGCCTGTGAGCAGGAATAGGAGGTGAGGAAAGCACGTGCGTCTTCTTCATTCATCGCCGCTGCTTGTTCATCGACACCGGCTATCTGGGTATTGAACTTATCATCCCAAGCCTGTTGTTGTTCGCGAATATGCGGATACATGCGGCTGTACTTGGTGTACGCCCAGTTAGCCACCATGTTAAACGTCCACCATGCGCTGGTGGGAGAGAAGGTATAGCTGTCGCCGTTTCCTTGTTCAAAACACTCCGGCACATGGTTCAGACAACTGTACATCGGTACGTAGCAACTGCATGCTGCATCGTCCACAGCGAACCAGAAGATACCGTATTTGTTATATCCGCGCATCTGGGATACGAAGGACCATGCGGTCTGTTGGGTTGCCGTCGGACGCTCGTACCAGTATTGGAGCGTGTCTGTTATTTGTGATTGGTCATTTGTCATTGGTAATTTGAAGCCCAGACCGCCGTAACGCAGTTTGCTGTTCCATGGACCGGCATCGGTGCCTTGGGTGATATCCAGCGGCGTGCCTTTGTACTCATCCCGCATGCACTCTTTGACATCCTGCACGCTCACTTTCTTGTTCGGCACGATCCACAAGGGCATGTGCTCCCCTTCGGGGAGATTTGTGATTTGAGATTGGACATTTGACATTTTATTTTCTTTGAACGTCTTACCGGTGGCATAATCGAAATAGCGGTCCATGTCATCGGAGAAATGACGGAAGAAAGACCACACGCGTGCTTCGCAAACATACAGTCCGCTGAAATCAAACGGGTTATAGGCGGCTTGGAAAGAGAAGTCTTTGTCGGCTCCGGAGAAATATCCCTTCTCACGCGCGAAGTTAATAAGGTCTTTATCCCACATCCAGTCGCCATTGCATACGCAGTTCAGTTTCTTCTCCAAACGTTTCTGCTCTTTAGTCTTTTGTCTTTCGACTTTCGACTTGCCGATAGGCAGCGTGGTGATACGAGCCTGGTTGGCGTGACCGCAGATGGCGTTGTCGGGAACACGTACGGCTACCCAGTTGGCGCCTTTGCGTCCGGGACCTTTGCCGATGAAATCCATGATCCATATCTCGTTCGGGTCACCGAAAGAGAAAGACTCTCCTTCGGAGGCATATCCGTATTCGTTGACCAGCGTGATGAACCATTCGATGGCTTCGCGTGCCGTCTTACTGCGTTCCAAAGCGACATAGATGAGCGAACCGTAATCCACGCCGACGGTATCCCATAACTCTTCCCGTCCTCCCCAGGTGGTCTCACCGATCGTCACTTGATGCTCGTTGGTGTTGCCCACTACGGTATAGGTGTGACGTACCTGCGGAATCTGACCCAACGGACGACCCGTGTCCCAGTCTTGTATCTCACGCATCGCTCCTTCCGGATAATCGGCAGCCGGTGCAAAATGCAGGTAACCGTACATGCCGTACGAGTCCGCAGCATACGAGATAATCGTACTGCCGTCCAAGGATGCATCCTTGCCTACCAGGAAATTCGTGCAGGCGTGTAAAGGTGAAAGGTGAAAGGTGAAAGGTGAAAGGAGCAGCATAGCTGCTATAATCATTTTTTTCATAATAATCGGGGGTTTTGAAGTTCGTCTAATCGGTTATCTCTTTTCTTCAGGGCGATGTCGTACGCCTGTCGGTAATATTTGAAGAAATGTTTCCAGTCCGCTTTCTTGGCTACAGCCGCTGCGGCTTTGCGTGCCACCTCTTTCTCTTCTCCGGTCAGCCGGTCGTAGCGTAACAGCGCTTCGGCGATATTCTCCGTCACCAGTTCGAAGTTCGAATCGGTCCGTTCTACCACCACCACACCGAAGGAGTCTTTCTGTTGCGCCGCCCATACGCCGAAGCCGGCCAAGGACGTGGTGATGGTCGGTACATGGAACGCGCAACTCTCCAGCGGCGTGTATCCCCAGGGTTCGTAGTACGAAGGGAAGACGGTCACATCCATACCGATGAGCAGGTCGTAATAGGTCTTGCCGAACAAGGGGTCATGACCGTCCAGGTAATACGGCACAAAGACCGCACTCACCTTGCCTTTGCGTGCCGGAGCACGGTCCAGATAGGGGATCATGACGAAGGCAATCACTTCGCGTTCAGGTTGGTCACTATGGTAGATCTTCTGCGCCAACTTATCCAGAGCGGATGCGAAGGCATCGATACCTTTGTTCTTCCATTCCTGTCTGCCGGAGATACATACGAAGAGCGCATTCTTGGGAACCACGCCGCCTAACATCCGTCCGGCTACTTCGCGTAAAGCCTCCCGTGCCTCCGCCCGTTTCTCATCAAAAGCCTTGCCTTTCGGTACGTAGGTCGGTTCGAAACCGTTGGGCGTAACGATGTCAACGGGTTTATCCAGCAGTTGTTTGCATTCGCGTGCCGTGATGTCACTCACCGTTGTGAAACAGTCCGCCCAATGGGCAGCTTGTTTCTCCACCGAATGTTTGGAAACCATATTCAGTTCGTATGCCATCTGGTCTCCGTTATACGCTTCGAAATAGTCGTACAACGGTTTGCCGTTTCCGGCGATGGAACGACCGATACATGTAGCGTGGGTGGTGAACAAAGTGGCAATCTGCGGACAATGGTCCTGCAGGTAGAAGACGGAGAAAGCGGTCTGCCACTCGTTAGCGTGGGCGCAGAAAGAGATCGCTTCGCTGTTAGACCGGCTTCGCCTGTTAGACCGCTTCGCTGTGAGACCGGCTTCGCCTGTTATATGACGATATAGACTCTCCATCATCATGCCTGCGGCGTAACCGAACAGACAGGACTCGTCGTAGTCTCCGTATGCCGCATGGCTCTGCACTTGGAATTTATTCCAAGCCCAAGCGTAGATCTCATCTTTCTTCGGCCACAAGGCATCGAACTTCAGCAAGATCGCGATCGGTTCTCCCGGAACCATCCAGCGTCCGATGCGGACGGGGATGTTCGCTATTTGTGATTTCCACTCTTTAAGAAGGGCCTTGTCCTCCTTAAAGTAGATATCGCTGTGGTCACCGAAGTCGGGACCGAAGAAAAATACTTTGTCGGGATGCTCCGCCTGCATCGAAGCGGCACGTGTACTCAATACGGCATAGATACCGCCTACACGGTTACATACCTCCCAACTGGTTTCAAAAATATAATCCGGTTGCATTATTGATGTTCGCCATCTGCGGCGATTTTAGTTACATTGGTTAGTGTATTCAGTTGTGTGGGAACGGTGACGAACTTATTGTTGTCGGACCCTACGAAGGGCATGTACCATACGCCTTGTGCGTTCGCCCAATAGATACGGTTGTCGTGCGTATCCAAGGTCATCGCGGCGCATGGCGAAGCATCGATCTGTACGGCATTTGTGCCGTCGATATTTGCTACCCAAAGACCGTTCTGACGGTAGTAGATCTTACGGTTGGCGATATGAAAACCTTGCAAGTCCGGGAAGACCGTTTGCAGTTCGCTCAAGCGGAACTCATAGCCGTTATAGACCTGTACGGTATCTGTTTCGGTATTTAACAATGCTGCGGCTGTCCCGTCTATCTGCGCCTGTTCTGCCTGGGCACCGAAGATACGCTGGCGGTAGTCCCCTTCTGCGGTACGGAAAAGAACGGAATTGGTAGCAAGATCGTGGATAAAGAAAGACTTACGGATCGTGAGCGCCTCGTTATTCATTGTCAGGTCCAGACGCACTTCCGCTTCGGCATCCGGTTTTACGAAATAACAGGTGAACGAACTGCCTTTATCGCTTACCACCGAGTCCGTGATGAACCAACTATACTCCAAGGGGTAGTTGTACGGGTTATAGACATTGGCGTTGAAGGTGTAATCCTTGTAGATATAAAAAACCGTGTCCTCGCAAACGAACGTAGGGATGGTGTCATACACCGTGATCTCTTTGGTCGCCGTACGGGATGATTTGTTATCCACTTTCAAGGTCACCACATATGTACCCGGTTTCTTATAGACATGCGACGGGTATTTGAGGGTCGATGTGGCACCGTCTCCGAAGGACCAAGCCCACTCTTCTCCCGAAGAGGACAAGTTCGAGAACGTGACCGTCTCGCCGGCTTTCGGTTTCTCCGGTGAATACGTAAATTGTACCTCTACTTTCTTACAAGCAATCACTGCGAAGCAGAGCATCAATAAGATCCAAATTTTTCTCATAATCATCATTGGCGTTCAGCCAGTGTATTTGTTCATCGCGCCGGAACCAAGTCATCTGTCGCTTGGCATAATGGCGTGTGTTTTGTTGTATCAATTCGATGGCTCTTGTCAAGTCATAGTCGCCGTCAAAATGGGCGAATAGTTCCCGATACCCTACGGTCTGCAGACTATTCAGTTGTCGTTTGGGATAAGCGGCTCTTGCTTCCTCGACCAACCCGTCTTCCACCATCTGTTCGACGCGTCGGTTGATGCGCGCGTACAATTGTTCCCGTTCCCGCTCCAGACCGATCTTGATGATACGGAAAGGACGTTGCTTGAGCGTGTGCGTGCGTTGGGACGAGTAGGGTTGACCGGTTGCCAGACAGATCTCGATACAATGGGTCAGACGGGCAGGGTTTTGTTGGTCCACTTCTTCCCAATATGCAGGATCCAGTCGTTGTACTTCCTCCTGTAACCACCCGATACCGTGTTGCCTGTATTGCGTCTGAACCTGCTCCCGAATCTCCGATGAAATCGAAGGAAAATCATCCAAACCATGGCATACGGCATCGGCGTATAACATCGAACCACCGGTCATCACCACCACCGGATGGGTCTGAAAGAGTTCATCCAACAGAGCCAACGCATCCCGTTCGTACTGCCCGGCATTATAGTCCTGCTCCAAGTCCTTGGTAGCCACGAAATAATGCTGCACTCGTGCTTGTTCTTCCGCCGTCGGAGCAGCCGTTCCTATCGGAATACCCCGATAGATCTGCCGACTGTCACAATTGAGGATCGGACATCCGTAACGCTCCGCTACACGCAGCGACAACTCGGTTTTGCCCACTCCTGTCGGTCCAAGGATCAAAAACAAGGTTTTGATATTGGTTATTTGTAATTGGTCATTGGTCATTTAAATATAAAATCACAAATCACAAATCACCAATTGTTTTGAATTTGTCAAAACATGGTTCCATCGTCGAAGCTCAGGTCTTGGAAACCTTCGTAGTCGATGTCGTTAAGGTCGTACTCGTCTTTGAACTCGTCATCGAACATGAAGTCATTGTCAGCCTTGCCGCCTACGCCTGCCAAAGGATCTTCGCTCTTCAGTTGTTTCGGCGCCTTACCGGTACTCTCTACGCACTCAACACCGTTCATACTGCCGGCTTTGATCTCCTTGAGGGAACCGAAGAAATAACGCTCGAACATCGGATCGAAGATATAGATCAGACGTTGACCCTGTTCCTCAATCAAATCACTCAGACGGGTCTCGTTCATGACCATGTTGTCATACTCGAAGTTCGAATCCATCTCAACGAGCGTTACCTCTTGACCCTTCTCCCATTCGTCGTTGCACAGGAAGAACGATGTCATCTGGTCATCGGGGTACCCCACACTCTTCAAGATAGCTTCATGTAACTGCAGAAACGTAGCGTCTGCGTCTGCTTCAAACACGCGGCGGAAGTTCGGATCGCCTTCCTCACACGAAAAAGTAAATTTGTATATCATATTCAGTACACTTTAGCCATTAGCCATTAGCCTTTGGCCATTCTTTGTCAAAATCGGCTGCAAAAGTACAAAAAAAAAATGACATACACAAGCGCGCGCGTCATTTTTTCTTATTTTATAGGAAGAATCCTTAGCACAAGCCTCTCTCGTGAGCCAATTGAAGCATGTATGCTTTCGCCGCTTCGTACTCATTGGGGATCAGTCCGTCTAAGATTGCATCCTTGATAGCCATCTTTAGTTCGCCTACCGTCGAACAGGGTTCCAAATGCAATATTTCCATGATTTCATCGCCTTTTACGGGCGGTTGGAAGTTACGGATACGATCCCGTTCTTCCAATTCCACCATCTTCTGCCGAACCAACTGATAGTTCCGATGAAATCGGGCTTTTTTCTCTTCATTGCGGCTGGTGATGTCGGCATCGCAGAGCAACATCAGGTCATCGATGTCATCTCCTGCTTCGAAGAGCAAACGCCGTACTGCACTATCCGTGACGGTGTCTTCGATAAGGTTAATCGGCCGCATATGCAGATCCACCATCTTCTTGACATACTCCATCTTCTCGTTCAACGGGAGTTTCATCTTCGCAAAGATCTTAGGAACCATCTTGGCTCCGATATAGTTGTGATTCCGGAAAGTCCATCCCGCCTGCGGGTCCCATGCTTTGCTTTTGGGTTTACCGATATCGTGCAACAGGGCCGCCCAACGAAGCCAGAGACCCGTCGGGTCTATTGGTGATTTGTCATTGGTGATTTGTGATTGTTGCAGCGCTGCCACATTATCCAGCACTTTGAGCGTGTGCAGGAAGACGTCTTTATGTCCCCGACCTTCTTTTACATCAATACCTTTGAGGGCTGCCAGTTCCGGGAAGATAAGCGGTAAAAGTCCGGTTTTATCGAGCAAAAGCCAACCCTCCGAAGGACGTCGGCTCAGCATGATCTTATTGATCTCTTCCGTAATGCGTTCGCGCGTGATAATCTCCATACGTTCCTTATTACGCGTAATCGCATCGAAGGTCTCGCCGTCCAAGTTAAACCCTAACTGCGTAGCAAAACGAATCGCCCGCATCATACGTAGCGGATCATCGGAAAAAGTGATATCCGGATCCAGCGGCGTACGAATGATACAACGCTCCAAATCGCCGATTC
Organism: uncultured Bacteroidales bacterium; assembly: GCA_902774185.1. Taxonomy (GTDB): domain Bacteria; phylum Bacteroidota; class Bacteroidia; order Bacteroidales; family Paludibacteraceae; genus Colicola. Next base: position 98,141 of record CACYHE010000005.1, read on the forward strand.
CATCGAACGGATCCAGCAATTCGCCGTAGCGTGCTGCATTGAGACATATCGCCATAGCATTGATGGTGAAGTCCCGTCGGTTCTGGTCTTCCTGCAGCGTACCGTCTTCCACAATAGGGTTGCGACTGTCCCGGGTGTAACTCTCCCGTCGGGCACCGACAAACTCGAGCTCCAAGTCCCCGCGTTTGACTTGCGCCGTTCCATAAGTCTTGAAGACGGACAGATGGGCACCTTTGCCCAGACGTTTAGCAACCGCTTCGGCTAAAGAGATACCCGAACCGACAACAACGACATCAATATCATTGGAGGGTCGGTGCAGAAACAAGTCCCGTACCCAACCGCCGATGACGTAACACTCAAGTCCCATTTGATCGGCTGTCTCGCCTACCAAATGCAGAATAGGATTCGCTATTTTCGGATCGTTAATTACCATAAATTGTCAAATTCGGCTGCAAAATTACAAAAAAATCACGAATTATGCAAGAAAAATTTGCACAATTCAGAAAAATGTCGTACCTTTGCACGCTTTTTCGTGTAAAAAGCACGTCATTATTATTAACCCGGGCATGGATTCGCGTAATCCGGCGCCCACAAAACAAAAAATCAAATGGCAACAAAAATTCGTTTGGCTCGTCATGGTCACAAAGACTACGCTTTCTACCACATCGTAGTAGCAGACAGCCGCTCGCCGCGTGACGGCAAAATCATCGAGCGTCTCGGTTCTTTCAATCCGAACACCAACCCCGCAGCTGTGATCCTTAACTTCGATCGCGCTTTGTATTGGGTAGGCGTAGGAGCACAACCGACCGATACCGTTCGTACCATCCTTTCTAACGAAGGTGTACTGCTGATGAAGCATCTCAACGGTGGTGTAGCCAAGGGTGCATTCAGCGCAGAAGAGGCTCAAAAGCGTTTCGACGCTTGGAAGGCACAGAAAGATGCGAAGGCTGGTAAGATCAGCCAAGCTGAGGCTGACAAGAAAGCTGCTGCTGCGAAGGCTCTCCTCGCTCAAGAGGTTGAGACCAACAAGGCTAAAGCTGCTGCTATCGCTCAGAAACGTGCTGAGGCTGCTGCTGAACTCGCTGCTGCCGCTCAAGAGGCTGCGCAGGAAGCTGCTGCTGCAGAGGCAGAGGCTAACGGTGAAGCTCCTGCAGAAGAGGCTGAGGCATAAAAAGCCGCCGTTACAAGCAAAAAAGAAGTCCGAAACAATTGTTTTGGGCTTTTTTTTGTTGCAAAAATGAGATTTTTTTGCATATCTGCAAAATTTATTGTATCTTTGCGCACTTTTTGGGTGTATTGACTTGAATTTGATAACGCTCATATTATCGATTGCCATATTGTTCGGTCTGACGGATTTCCTGACCGAACGTTATCCCCGTCTGCAAAGGGATATCTACTATATCGCTTTCGGTGTGATTGCGTTTTTGTTCATTATCAAGTACTATTATGGTCCGGATATCTGGAACTATGCCCGTTTTTATGCCTGGGTGGGTTCGCCAGCAGAGGTTTTGGCGCATCCGGAGAATATCCCTTTCCATTACGAGAGCGGTTTTGCCCTTTTCTGCAGTGTACTTAAACAATGGGGCTTGTCTTTCTATTGGATGACGGTTGTGCAGACGCTATTATATCTTGGTGTCATCGGATTTGTGTTCAGTAAGATTGCACGAAAACGTTCTTTTGCCTTGGCGTTATTGGTTGTATTGGATTTTAACCTCATCTATATTGAGTACCGTCAATGTCTGGCAGTGGCTGCTTTCCTTATGATGGTACTTTGCATGGATAGTAAGAAATATCTATGGACTTTGCTCTTTGCGTTTCTTGCTATCAGCTTCCATAAGTCGGGAGTGATCGCCGTTGTTCCGACGGTATTGTATTATCAGATAAGCAACCGTCATACGAAAGCTTCGCTGTTCCAGGTGATCCTGATTTTGTTGGTACTGATGTTCGTACTTCCTGTCGCGAAGGTGTCCACGGCGTTCCTGCAACATTTACCCATTCCGGAGAGTGTCCTGGCTTCGGTGGAGCATCACGTATTGTTAGGAAAACAGGTGCAGATCATTTTTGTGCTTTATGTGACGTTGCTGCTTTGTCTGGTTCACTATGTGCAATACAGCAAATCAAAGGTACAGACCATCGCGGCAGCTGCAATCATCGGTTTGTTGCTGATCGCTGTTTTCTACCAGTATTACTACCTGCTTAACCGCCTTCGTTCGTATTTCACTCCGCTGATCATTGTGTTCCTTTTCCGCCAAGTGCAAGAGGCGGAAGACAAACAAGTACATGTTCCTTACGGAGCGTTTGCCAAACAATTGGCATGCGTCATCGGTTTGGTTTACATGCTCCATACTACGTATGCTTTGCACCGCTCTACGCAAAGTATGAAGCATAAAGTATGCGAAACTTGTACCGTCTTTGATCTGATTGACCATCGACCGGTTGACGTTCAGAAATCACAGATGCGAAAGGCTGAGTTATGGTGGATAGAGGACTTTATGAAAGACGAAACGAACCGAATTCATTAGGTATGATAGCTTTGTTGATGTCCACATATAACGGCGAACGGTATCTGGCGGAGCAGCTGGATTCGATCATTGCGCAGTCGTACACCGATTGGAGGTTGTTTGTTCGTGACGACGGATCAAAGGACAGAACGTTAAAAATACTCGATGAATACGTGCAAAAAGACACCCGTATCACGATTCTTCGGGATACGGAAAATCGGGGAGCCTGCCAATCCTTCGAGCGTTTGTTGGAGCAATGTGGCGAAGCGGACTATTATGCTTTTGCGGATCAGGATGATGTATGGATGCCGGATAAACTGGCGGTAAGTCTTGAGGCTATCCGAAAGGCAGAAAAGGATTTTCCTAACCAAGCGGTCGTGGTACATACGGACCTGCAGGTGGTGGATGAGCAGTTGAACGAGATAGCTCCTTCCTTCTGGCATTACGGAGGCATAGTGCCGGAAATCTTGGATGCCAACATCCATTATCTCGCTATCTGCAACAGTGTGACGGGTTGCGCGATGTTGATGAATCGGGCTGCACGCAAAGCGGCAATACCGTTCTTGCCCGGTATCTTCATGCATGACGCATGGGTGGCATTGGCGGTACTGAAAGCCGGAGGAAGGGTGGTTCCTATTGTGCAAAAGACCATCTTGTATCGCCAGCATACGCAGAACGTGTGCGGAGCGCAGCGGTATCGGTTCCGGGTGTCTAACATACGGGAGAAATACCGTTTGGCACAACGCAGTTACCGGACGGGACATCCCTTGGTGTTTAGGAACAAAATGCATTTTATTTGGTGGAAGACGGTTTATTTCATTGTGTTGCATTCCTATAGGATACGTCATAAGGCATGAAGATCGCATTTCTCATACAGGATATCACAACGCAAGGCGGAACGGAACGAACCACTTGCTGCGTGGCTGCCGAACTGCGCAGGCGGGGGCATGACGTATCGATCGTGTCTGTCTTCCACAATGAGCAACAACCGCATTATACGGCGGAAGAAGTGCCGATTTATTACTTGACGAATGCCACCTATACGGCGAAGAAAAGTGCTTTGTATCGCTTGATGCAGGTGATAATGACAATAGGCAAAGCGCGTAAATGTCCGGTGTTAGAGGAGGCAGATGCCATCATTTGTCAGAAAGTTCTGGCTTCCACTGTGGCGTATTTAGCCGGATATAAGAATAAGAGTATCGCTGCCGAACATTTTGCGTACGGCATGTACACGCCATGGTTACGAAAGATGCGTCATCGTTTGTACCGACGCATGCGGGCGGTGGTGACGTTGACGGACAAGGACAAGCAATGTTATCTGCAGGAGCACTTGAACGAAGTATATACGATTCCGAATATGGTGTCTGTATCTCCCTTACCGTATCAGGGAGAGAACAGTCATCGCATCGTGTCGGTAGGACGGTTAAGCCGTCAAAAAGGCTATGACTTATTATTGCAGGCTGTTATGGATATTGCCGATGAAATGGGCGATTTTTATATCAATATATACGGAGAAGGGGAAGAACGAGAGGCGTTGGAGAAACAATGCGAACAGTTGGGATTAACGGACAAAGTGCATTTCTGCGGATACACCTGTGCGATAGAGCAAGTGTATGCGGATAGTGCTTTTTACGTCATGTCTTCCCGTTTTGAAGGATTCCCAATGGTTCTGCTGGAGGCGGCCGCCTGCGGACTTCCCATCCTTAGTTTTGACTGCCCTCAGGGACCGGCTATATTGCTCAAAGACGGTGGAGGTATTGTTGTCGAAGCAGATGACACTCATGCCTTGGGTCAAGCGATCTTACAGATGATACAGGATCCGGCTTTACGGGCGCAGTACCGAAACCAACTGGAGCACGTGGTAGCACCGTATCGTCCGTCCGTCATCGGTGAACAGTGGGAAGTATTATTACAGCGATTAAAAAGGAAATAATTGAAAACAATGAACGATAAATTAGTATCTATCATCACCCCGCTCTATAACAGTGAGCGATTTGTGGGGCAGACCATCGAGAGCGTCCTGGCGCAGACTTACCCCCATTGGGAGATGATCATTATCAACGACGGCAGTACGGACCACGGCGCGGATATCGTGCGTAAGTATGCGGAGAAAGATGAGCGTATCCGTCTTCTGGAGCAAGCCAACGGCGGTTGTGCGTCGGCTCGTAACCACGGTTTGAAGGAAGCAAAGGGACGGTATTACTGTTTCTTGGACTCCGATGACTACTGGGATCCGGCGTTCTTGGAGGAGCAGTTGGCGTTCATGGCAGAGAAGAGAGCGGCCATTGTCACATGTTCGGTGCGGCGTGTTGATGAGAACGGGGTAGCGATACTCAGTCCGCAGATCGTGCCGGAACGAATGACGTATTACGATATCTTGAAGAGTTGTAACCTGCCTTGTCTGGCAACGGTCATCGATGCCAGTCGGTTACATGGCATCCGTTTTCGGGAAGAGTTACGTAACCTTCGGGATGATTATGCCTTATGGTTGTCGCTGATGAAGCAGACCGATTATGCCTACGGAAACCAACAGGTGTTGGCGAATTACCGCATCTCGTCCAATCAGGTGACGGGCAACAAACGCAAAGTGATCATTCCGCAGTTCATGGTAAACTACAAAGTAGAGAAATTAGGCTTCTTCCGAAGTCTCTATTACTTGGGGCATTGGGCTTGGAACGGCTATAAAAAATACCGTAAGTAAATGCTCAATATTTCCATCGTCTTATATCATCCGAAATGGGAGCAGGAGGTAATTCCTCTTGTTCGGGAACTCTTGCGCGTGAAATGTTTGCGGAAGATATATCTGCTCGATAACACCGCGCCGGAGAACCGCAAGGCGGAGATAGCGTCCCAGAAAGAGACCCTCGCCTCGCAGTTCGGGACGGATAAACTGCGATATATGGCGATGCCCGAAAACCTCGGTTACGGCAGGGCGCATAACATCGCCTTGCGCGAGAGTGCGTACTACAAAACCGACCTGCATCTGGTCATGAATAGTGACATCCGCGTCAAGGCGGAAGATATAGATGCCATGCACGATTGGATGCTTGCCAACCCGCAAGTAGGACAACTGATGCCGAAAGTGGTGAACCCAGACGGCTCGCAGCAGTTCCTCGCCAAGCGCCTTCCGGCACCGATAGACGTCTTCGGTCGCCGCTTCCTGCCGGCATGGATGACAGCGAAGCGCAACAGACGCTATGAGTTGCGTGACCTTGATCTCACCCGTCCTGTCAATGCACCCTATCTCAGTGGCTGTTTCATGCTCCTCCGTACCAAAGCCGCCGTGGAGGCGGGACTCTTCGACGAGCGCTATTTTATGTACCCCGAGGACATTGACCTCACCCGTACCATCCATCGCAACTGGCTCACGCTCTATTATCCCGAATGGACCATCGTCCATGACCATGCGCGCGGGTCGTACAAGGACAAGCGCCTGCTCCGGATCCATATCCGAAACATGTGCCTCTATTTCAACAAATGGGGCTGGTTCTTTGACCCCGAACGCCGATTGTTTAATCGTTCACTTTGATACCGTCTGCCGTATAGGTGACGCCGTTTCGGATGATGAAGAGTTGCCCGTCCCGCAGCACTTTTTGTACGATTTCATCGGACTTTTCGTGTACAGATTCGAACCCCAAACCACCTTCTTCGTATAGGCAGAAATATCCGCTTTGCATCTCTTTGACGGAAGTAGAGAAGTAATTGAGCGAACCTACTATAGTCGCTTTTCCTCCCACTTGGATCTCTCTGCCGGTTGAGAAACCGGTGTTATCCAGCCATCGGCTGTTATAAACGTAGAGCGGCGTGGTTCCGTCCGTGATATAGAGCCGGCAGTTTTTATTCAACCGCATCTGTGAGGGGGTCGATTCAATCGAGCTGATCGTTCCTCTTACCACATAAGGAATCGATGAGGTCCATCCCACCGGATGCGAGGTGATCATGTTTGTGGCTTGGGTGGTTGTGAGCGTATTATAGCGCGTATTGTCCAACGGGATATTTTCGTACTGCGCATGCGTACCGTACTCCACACCGTAGTATCCCCAAACTTGCTCTGCCGGGATTCCTGCGTTTCCTGTATAAGTCCTACTTGAGAAGCGCATGCGATATTGTATCCAATAATAATTGCTCGTAGCATCATACGTCAAGGTCATCTCCGCTTCATCCGCCTGATAGTACTTATAGGAATCGATGTTTCCCACAAAAATTGTTGCGTAATAACACGGAAAATGTGCGGTTTCATCGGACAAATATGAGCCGATGAAAGAGTTGGCGGACGAACTGTTGATACCGAAAAGAAGGATCATCTGGTTGGTAGCCTCGCCGTCAAAGAAATCCTCCGTCTCCAGTTGAATCTCCCAACGATGATCCCCTTCTGTGTATTCCGGATGGTAGTACGCGGCAATATTGGAGAAGGTAAAGGTGGTCGGGTCAGCAGCCGGTATCTCCGGTTCCGGCAGGGTAAGGAAGACGGAGTCGTTCGTTACCGTCAACGGGCATCGGAATTCGCCGGAGTATTTGACTAAGATAGGGGAGGGAGTAGGATCCACGCCCGAGTTGGTAGCCCTTGCCACCGGTACCAGTTCATACTCGCCGACCGGCAGGTCGTCAAAGACCTGGGAGATCCATCCGTCAAAATAATACGTACCCGGGTACATGTAGAAGGTGTAATCAAAGGAATAGGTCTTGTACAGGTTACTGTTTTTGTACACCTGCAGTCCCATGGAGCCTTCCCAATACGAGATACCCATGTTCTGGAGAATCTCCGCCGTGAAACGGATACCCTCATTCCGTCCGACGCGTGTGTCCTCCACTCGGATAACGTCGGCAGTGATGGTAGAGCGGTACTGTCCGCCTTCGGAAGGGATGATATGCGTATAAGCCGTCACCTGTTCAGTATAGGCTTCGTCACTGGCGGAACCGCCTGTTCCCTGATCTTCCGGATCCAATGCGGACACATGGAAATAGTTATCGCAGTAGCCGTCCCACCCCCAGTTGATATGTACCAGACCGTCTGCATCCAGACCGTCACAGACGAAGGCATGTCCTTCGTCACTCTTGGTACGCCCGTTGAACCAGACAGGTCGTCCGGCTTGCAGGTCGGCTATCACGGCGTTCAAGAAATCCGCCTCTTTCATATAGTCCTTCGGCACCGCCCGGATGGCGGCGTTGTAGCGGAAGTTTTCCACCAAGGCCTGCATCATGTAAGGCGTGTAGGCACCGCTTCCGCCTGTTCCGTAGTCCATGTAGCAAGCGATACCGCAGTCGGACATCAGTTTGGCGACAGCGTTCTTTTGAACGTTTGTAGCACTGCTGGTATAGTAATTGAGCATCTGCGACCAGTTATAGGTTGTGTTTCCGAAGTTAGCGGACAGCAGGACCGAGTCTTTAGGCGACCGGAACCAGTAGTAACTGTTGGATCCTTTTCCTTTGGTGGGGTAGTTATGATGTTTCATGATCTGTGCGGCAGCTGTTGCCACGCATCCTGTCACGCAGCGTACGCCGTTATCATCGGGGCACTGCAGGTTATACGGTTCGTTTTGTCCCCATTGGGTTTTACAGATCGGTGCGATAGGGGTGTAGGCTTTCGGGGCATGTTGTGGTCGCTGTTGTGCCGGTCGTTCCGGTAAAGAAGCGGCATACTGAATGGCTTCGGTATAGCCTTCCAGCCAAGCACGCATGTTATCGGGTATTGTGGCGGCATCGAAATGGCCATTGGTGGAGTAACCCAAGACCGTACGAGTACGGGTCTCGGCAGAGACGATGACAAAACCGCCGTCTTCACCCCGGTTGAAGACATAGAAAGCAGGTTGACAGTTCTTCTGCGGAGCGGTATGACAATGCGTAAGCTTTGCTTTGACAGCGGGTGCTTTGGCATAGGCAGCCTGTGAACGGACATGCTCCGTTGCCAGCTCTTGGGCTTGTTCAATACTGCGGGGACTTGCCCATAGGAACGTGCAGAAACATGCACTGAGAGTAAGTATCAAAAATCGTTTCATTGTCTTTTGTCTTTTATCTTTTCTCTTTCGACTTTTCTCTTTTGTCTTTTTACACCTTCATCAACCGGTAGGTCAGATAACCGATATAGATAAGCAGTAACAACGCGCCTGCCCATCGTTGGATCTTGCGTTCTTTGTTCGTTTTGACCGCCAACCAGACGACGATACTGCCGGCAGCGGCTATCCATGCGTCCAATTCGATCCCGTCGTAGGCAGGTAAGGGACGGATGGTGGCACTGGTACCCAAGACGAAGAACACGTTGAAGATATTGGAACCGATGACATTACCCAAGGCGATGTCGCTGTTATGCTTGGTGGCGGCGATGACGGAGGTAGCAAGTTCGGGAAGGGAGGTACCCAAAGCGACGACGGTCAGACCGATGATAGCTTCGGACACGCCGCAACGCGTAGCGATATCGACGGCACTCTTCACGATCAACTCACCCCCCACCACAAGTCCGATGAAACCGAGCAAAATGAAGAGAATTGCTTTGCCCATCGTTAACTCTTTCACGCCATCCTTCGTTACCTCGTCCGCATCCTCTGGATGATCTTTGGCGTGACGGAAGGTGTTATAGAGGAAGTAGCAGAAGAGAACCAACAGGATGATACCGCCCATGCGACCGATGCCGCGTCCTTCTTCGCCAAAAGGCGAATGGATCGCCACGGCGGCAAAGACCAGTACGCCGGCAATGATGGACATCGGGATATCAAAATCCCTACTGCGTTTCTGCGAAGCGATCGGATAGACGAGTGCGGTGAGACCGAGGATCACGAGGGTATTGATGATATTGGAACCTAAGATATTGGTGATCGCCAGTTCGGTAGAACCCTCGGCAACCGAGACCATGTTCACCACAAACTCCGGCATCGATGTGCCGAAGGCTACGACGGTCAGACCGATCACCAGATCCGAAATGCCGAACCGTTTGGCGATGGATGAAGCGCCGTCCACCAGGCAGTCGGCACCTTTGACAAGCGCGATGAAACCGACGATAATAAACACTATTGCGACCCAAATGCCGTATGCAAGCAAGCTTTCAATCATTTATGATTTCAAATTTCAAATTTCAAATTGCAAATTGCATTTCGTTTTCAGACATTGAAAAGGAAATGCATGATATCTCCGTCTTGTACGACGTAGTCTTTTCCTTCGATGCCGAGTTTGCCGGCAGCCCGGCATTGTGCTTCGCCTCCAAGCTCGATGAAATCGGCATATTTGATCACTTCGGCACGAATGAAACCGCGTTCGAAGTCGGTGTGTATCACCCCGGCACACTGCGGAGCTTTTGCGCCCGCTTTGAAGGTCCATGCCCTCACTTCGTCCGATCCGGCGGTGAGGAAGGTACGGAGGTTGAGTAGGGCATAGGCTGCTTTGATGAGCCGGTTGACACCGGACTCCTGCAGGCCGATCTCTTCGAGGAACATCTGCCGCTCGTCGTAGGTCTCCAGTTCGGCTATTTCGCTTTCTATCTTGGCAGCCAGCACAAGCACCTGCGGTTCCTGCATGGTTTTTCCGTCTGCGGAGACTCTCCGCTCGTCCTTGACGGCTTCGCGTACCTGCTCGACATAGGCGTTGCCGGATACGGCGGCACTCTCATCGACGTTGCAGACGTACATAACGGGTTTGTTGGTGAGCAAGAAGAGGTCCCGTGCTGCGGCTTCCTGCTCTTTGTTCTCCAGTTCGACGGTCCGTGCGTTCTTGCCTTGGGACAGTGCTTCTCGGTATTTGACGAGCACTTCGAGTTGCAGTTTGGCATTTTTGTCCCCTCCTGCTTTGGCTGCTTTCTCGCATTTCTGGATACGGCTCTCTACGGTCTCGAGGTCTTTGAGTTGCAGTTCGGCATCGATGATCTCTTTGTCACGCACAGGGTTGACGGATCCATCGACATGCACGACGTTCTCGTCGTCGAAGCAGCGGAGCACATGGATGATAGCGTCTGTCTCACGGATGTTGGCAAGGAACTTGTTTCCGAGTCCTTCACCCTTGCTGGCGCCCTTGACCAATCCGGCGATATCGACGATTTCAACGGTAGTGGGTATGACTCCCCGTTCGGGATGGCATATCTCGCCGAGTTTGATAAGCCGTTCATCGGGAACGGTGATGACGCCCACGTTAGGTTCGATGGTACAGAAGGGGAAGTTGGCGCTTTGCGCCTTGGCGTTACTCAGACAATTAAAGAGGGTACTTTTGCCCACATTCGGCAGGCCCACTATTCCACATTGCAATGACATGATTATTGACGATTAAAAAACGGCTGCAAAGGTACAAAAAATATCCGAATTGTGCAAATAAATTTGCATATATCATTTGTTTTTTGTAATTTTGCAGCGAAAATGAAAAGTCAGAAGGGACAAATATTGTATCGGGTTGACCGGTTTGCCGCTCGTGTGTTGCGCATAGTGGTAGTACTTTTCGTTGTCCTGCTTGTGCTTGCATGTTTTGGCATAGAGAGCCGCTACGCATGGTATATCAGCGGAGGACTCTTCGCACTCAGCGTCCTCTGCCGTATTATTTTGTCTCCTTTCGTTAAGAGTGAAGAGGAGGAAGAATTTGAGCAGCAAGTAGAATATATCCTGTCCAGGAAATCTTGCGAAGAAAGCAAACCTTCCGTCACCAACACGGACTATACCCCTCTTCGAAACCTGAACCATTCGCAGGAAGGTTTTGTCAAACAACATTTATTCCGTTTGCCGGAAAATCCCAATAAACCCGGATTCATCAACTTGGCGCTTGTATCGCACTATTTGACAGCTTTGGAGAAGATGGGGAATGCGGACTTGATAGACAAACACAACTTACGCTTGTGGGTGGCTCAAGTCACGCAAAAACAAGTGCCCTCTTCCAGCCAATTTAATGAAGCGATTCCAAGCAAGGCTAATACGAAAATAGCCAATGCCCGCAGAGATATTGAGCGCCTTTTTCAGGCTAAGTAATCCAATATTGGTCGATTCAAATATCGCGAATATAGTTCTTCCTCTTCGGAGTTCCGCCAAAGATCATTATGGGAATCATAGGCGTATAAAATCTCCGCTTCATAATCGTATACAAAATACTCCGATTTCGGGAAACGTACTATTAGCTCATAACACTTTTTTATAATTGGCAGGCACTCCTTATGCGTTGTAATCTCAAAGATTACCAGTGGGTTGTGATCCTCATCGAAGATAACGATATCAGGAGCCAAATCATTCCAATTGTCCGTTACCGTGGCCTCGGAAAGAGGCTCAAATCCTTTCGGCATCAACTCATTAAACATTCGTGCGTGCAGATGAGACATAACTTGCTGGTGTCTCCATTTCGGGCGAGGACTCATCCCAACGCCTGTGTAATTGTCTAATAATCCCATAATCTTTTAATTTTTTTTGCAAAGGTACATTATTATTTTCACATGCGCAATAATTACCATCTCTTTTAGCTATCCATTTATTCGATTTCTTCGATATCGGCATCGAACTTTTGCTTATTCCCTCAAAATGCAGTAATTTTGCACGAAAAATCAACTAAACTCTTGCGTATATGCGAAAAATATTGTACCTTTGCACCCGAAAAGAAATATTGGGCACAGGTGTGTGCCTATCAGTAGCGTTATAAGCTAAACTTGTGTTTTTGAAACTTCGACAACTTCAAAACTAATTATCTATGCAAGCAAAGCCTATGCGCTCGCGCCATCGGCGTGGGCTTTTGCGTAGAATTTGAATAGATAAGGTAGTCGAAGACCTCAAAAACTCAAATGAAGCGAACAAAAGTTCACGTTTTTAATTGTAGTGTGCGTTAAATATCAAACATAAATAATAATGAAACACAATCTTTTAAAATCCATTGCTTGCATAGCAATGTTATTAACTACAACTATTGCATTAGCAGAAGATAATTCTCTGGCACGAGTAGAAAATTATAGTGGTGTATACGTATTTACAGATTGCACCCCTATCGCTTCCTATGAGATATTAGGCGATGTGTATTTCGACAAAGAGGGGAAGCAGAACGCAATGGTTTTGCCCCTTTATAACGCTTCAACCGGAACAATGAATACAACGGCCATAACTTATAATGAGACACCTCAATATACCGACATTCGCGATGGTTTAATCGCTCAGGCCGTTATGGCTAACAGACAGGTTGAAGGGTTATTACTTACTATGACAAAAGAAGGAGAAGGACGCGCGACTCTAATTAAATTCAAAGAAGGAGAAGAAGATAAAGCTTTAGCTCGTGTAAAACCTCACCTTGGAGTTTTTGTGTTTACCGATTGTACTCCCGTTAATACATTCTCGTTCGTTGGTAAAATTAATAAGGCAGGTGGAATGAGCTCTGATTATAATGATTTGCGTGACCGCCTTATCAAAAAGGCACTAAAGAAATACCCCTCCGCACAAGGAATCATTACACGTTTTGTGTCTGGCGGATATGATTCAGCTGAAGCTATTAGATTTTAATTAAAATACATAAATGATATGAAGAAATTATTACTATTCGCATTTGTATTGATGGCCGTTATTGGCTGTAAAGACAGTAATCCGCCCACGCAAGGGACTAATTCGAGACCAGGGGACAACAATGGTGCATCCCAAAGTGTGACGGTTGATTTTTCCTATCAGTTAACAGGTCCATTCATGTATTCTTTTACTAACACCTCACAAGGTGCAGATAGTTATAAATGGGACTTCGGCGATGGCACTTGGTCGAATGATAGAGATGCTATACACCAATATGCTTCCGAAGGAACTTATACGGTCACGTTAACGGGTACCGCTGGAAATCAAAAATATGACTGTCGTAAGAAAATTACGGTCAAAAAACCTGCCATCTATATTGCGGGTTACAAGTTATATAAAATTCCGTATGAAAATAAATATTATAAGGTGGCTTGCGAAGACGATGATTGGTTCTCAACCGAATGGGGTTTTACAACCGCATATACACCGTTGCTTGATAATTCGGATATTCCGTACATAAAGTATTTCAATACTCCATTGATAATGGACAAACTGGATGGCGACAATTATTACACATTCTATGTGTACCACACCTCAAATACCAGTTCTACAAGTGGAGATACGCAATGTCTTAAACAAAAATTGCAAAAGACGGAAATACTGAAATACAAAGAGGAACATGTCCTCACAAGTGATAACGGACAAACCAAAATAGGCATTCTAATGGAATACCGTTAGATTTGTCTGCCGAAATACATTCCTCTACACTCATGAACGCGCGTACCCAACGCGCGTTCTATGATTAAATGCGCAAAAATTTGCACATTTATTTGCATATTCCAAAAATTTGTTGTAATTTTGCAGCGCAAAATGAAAAAATCGTGCCCTCGTGACTAAGAAAAAGATATGATTAATAGCACGGACATATTCTCTTTGGAAAGTACCTTATCCGCATTCTTTGATTGCATCACCAAGAGCAGTCAAACGGAGTCGGTATCTCCTTTCCTCCAAGCTATGACGTCTATTTTTCATGGTCAAACAGCTCCATTAGTCATTCCTTTTGACTTAGACGACGAATCTACGGCAAAGGTGATAGACCAGCTAAAAGAGCACCTCACACCTTATTGCCCGGACACGCTGAAATTACTCAACATGCCGTTGACGTACTTATTGGATGAGTTGATCTGCAATATCCAACAGCACGCACAAGCGGACAAAGGTTATGCGTATCTCATGTATAACAAGGTCGCCAAGACGATAGAAATCCTGATTGCAGATTTTGGCATTACGATTTACGGTAGTTATGTGGCTGCGCAGAAACACCTTGACAAGTTGGGTGATAGCGATGCTGAGGCTCTTAATCTTGCGCAAAACGGCTATTCTGTCAAGAACTTGCCGGATACGGAAAATCGAGGTTATGGCATCTCGTCGAACATGAAGATGGTAGTGGACGGTTTGCATGGTGAGTTTGCTGTACTTTCCGGTAATGCATTGATGTTGCAAGTGCCGAACAAACGGGCTATCCTAGCCTTGCCTCCGGAAATAGATTTCAAAGGTACAATGATTATGGTTCGTATCCCGGCACAAGTACCTGATGGTTTTAACCTTTATAATTATATGAGTTAGTATGAAGCAGATTATCAATATACAAGAGCAATATGGCGCAGAGTTACATACGCGTCAAATGATGGAACGTTTAACCGCTTCTTTGGATCCGTCCAACGAATACTTGTTGGATATGAGTGGTGTAGAGCAGATCTCCCGTTCTGCGGCAGACGAACTCTATAACCTTACGCATAGCGATATGCATGTGGATTTGATCAATCTCGAACCTTTTGTTGAAAAAATGCTTTCTGCAGTTACCAAAGGTCGTTTTTTGCCGCGTCAACATTCCGCTGGAGACATGCCTATTATTCAATGTTCCACAATAGGCAGTGTGCAACGCCAATTGATGGCTAAATAAACCCTCATTGTTTTTTCTATCCTCTAGAACGCGCGTACCCAACGCGCGTTCTTTTATTAAATGCGCAAAAATTCACACATTTATTTGCATGTGTTGGAAAAAAGCTATATCTTTGCACTCGATTTGACTCAACTGTATCGGCTTCGGAGGTAAAGATTTAAAAGAACTGAATTTATTAAAACTATAGAACTATGTCACAAGAGACTACTCAACTTCTTTCATAGGCGGTTACCATTTACAAAAAGACGATATAATATCGTCTGAAAAAGTATGATCTATTTGTATTTAAGTGCACAAGAGAACTCTCACCGAAAAAGACGAGAGTTTTTTGTATCTATCTGCGACGGAAAAGGCTAATATGGAGGGGAAGGGGTGTATTGGCGGAGCCATTTGTGGGCGGAATCGTTGGCGGTGCGATGTCGGAAGGCGGGAGTAAAATGGCGGGAGGGACGGAGGTCTATGGGAGAGAAGGAAATATCGTTTGAGGTAGTTTGATGTTGTTTGAGATCGTTTGAGGTGGTTTGAGATGCGGATACAGACGCAGAACTTTCATTCTGCGCAGCCAACGGAGTATTTCGTGAGGCGGATTGAGCGGATTGGAGACGGGAGTGATCTTCGGATTGGAGGCGGGATTGTTGCTCGGCTTTGAGGTCGCGGTAGATACAGACGTAGGCGTATTGATAGAAACGGGAGTAGGCTTTGAGACCGGGTTCGGGGGCGTGACCGCCTTTGACGACACGGTAGTAATGACGGAAGAAACGCATTCTCCATTCAAGGGCTGCGTAGGAGTGGTCGTGCTCCAGGGCATGGGCGTAGCGCTGGGCTTGTTTGATGAGTTCGCGGTTAGCTACACAGGCTGCCGACCAGTGTGTCGGGAAGTGGTAGGTATAGCATTGGAGGTAGCCGTAACGGTACTTACAATGCCGGAGGATAATATGTTTGCGGTAGTGTTGGCCTTCTTTGGCAGTATTCATGGCACCCCAGAGGGCGTTGATGCATGTTACGGGTTCAAAATAGCGCACGCCTCGAGCGAGAGGAACGGAAAACTTTGAGCGAGGGACAAAAGTGCCGCAAGTGGCGCTCAAACGATTTATAATGCTTGTTTTTAAATGCCGTGACATGTATTGTAATGTATTGTACTTATGTGTGTTATGCGTTTCTAAAATAAGTATGGTCTAGGATGAGTAGGTAACGCCTCCGAGAAGACCACGGTTTGAGCCCGTTTTGGGACCGAGGGGACTATGAAGAGGGTCATCCTTCGCGTTCTCACGCGAAGCACCCAACGAAAGACTATGCTTGTTGGAAATCGGGTGCAAAGGTACGAAAAATTTTTGAACTATGCAAATTTTTGGGGCTGAAAAATGGAAAAAATTGGACTGAGGTAGGACATCGTTACAGTTCTTCTATGGCTTCCACCAGTTCATGGAAGACCAGCAGAATCCGGAAACGTTCCGTAATATGCCCCGATCCTCTTACATGGTTCAGGTTAAACCGTGTCAGACATTTGCCGGTGGAGCGTTCTGTCAGATCGGCATGTCCGACGATGATAGCTCCGGTATTTCCCCAATCGAACGCTTCCTCCATACTTCCGAAATAGATACCCTCTATCACAATCTCCAAATGATATTGCGCTTCCGAGTCATCGTTGGTCAAACGAAGTCCGTTCTTAGCGAAGGTATCATTCCACTCTTCTTTGAAATAGCGGCTTACCTCATTGCATGTTTCCGGCCATCTCTTCACATGGTTTGCCTCGTCCTTCTTACCCTCCGAAATCATCTTCTTGTCTTCTGCCGCCAACCATTGTTTGAGAGGGGTGCTCCCATGAACGAAACGACCGTCCTCTATCTCACCGCATCGGGTGTTATCCCAGTTGATGCAATATGTAGCGACAGCTCCTTTGTTTTTCTTCACGCTAAAAGAACCTTCCCACGTAATGGGTTCGATGGCATACATGCCGGTTGCTAGGATAGCAACCATGAGAACTAAAAAATACTTTTTCATATGACGGATGTTTTAATGATTTCTTTACGCGCCGAAGCCGATACGGTTGGAGGGGAGGGGTTGCCAGGTGAAGGAGCGGATATCTTGTGCTTCGATGACAACGGGTGAATCGGTAATGGCGGTGTCGGCACGTCGGAGGTCCGCCGCGCAGGTGATGGCGGTGAAGATATGCCGGATGGTACGCGCATTCGCAAAGCCGGAACGGCGTTTGGCAGCTATATCCCGGATATGCGCGGAGACCTCCTCTTTGGCCTCGTCGGACAGGCAGTAGGCTTGTTTTTGCAGTTTCTGCGATAAGATATCCATGAGTTGTTCCGCCGTGTAATCCTCGAAATGTATGACGGACGTGCTGAGCGGCATGTCAATGGGCTGTATTTGATGACTGCGGTCATCGACGGCAATGACGAAGGCGTAGGAACCCGGCATTTCGGCGGTGAGAGATGTCAGTTTGCAGCGTAACCACTGTACGTCAATCGGGTTATTAGCTACATCGTCTAAGTCGATGAAGAGCAGTCCTTGTCCGGACTGTCTCATGGTATCCCGGAGTATCTTGTCTATGTCGTAGGGTGTCCAAGCGCCGGATGGTGACTGCGTGAGTCGGAGTTGGGTCATCTTATCGGAGCTGATCAGATGGAAGGCGTGTAGCAGTTGTGCCAACAGCCGGGCGACGGAACTCTTGCCGGTTCCGGTACTGCCGGTGAAGGTCCATTGGAGCGGGATCGCTTCGACGATATCCTCGCCGCTCAGCGCACGCGAACGGGCGATAGTGACGAGGTCATGCAGCGCCTGTTTGACGGGTTGCAAGCCGACCATCTCGTCCAGTTGACGGAGCGTGCGTGCGATGAGTGTTTCGTCCGGTGCATAGTCTGTCTGCAGTTGTGCGGGTATATCTTCGGCTTCTATCAGAGAGAGGAACCGGGTGGTTGTATCGGTGTTGGTGGCCGCCAGCACACGGCGACTCATGTTCGGGATGATACGAGTGGATATGAGTCGGGTGATAAACCGGGCGTTACCGAAATGTTTCTGCTCTTTGACGGCATTACGGGTAAGCTCTTTATGAATGAGTGTCTTGAGCCGTTCCGCCGCTTGATCGGAAAAAGAATACCCGCTGTTGGCAGCTGTGCGAATGGCTATCTCGAGCAGTTCGGCTTCGGAGTAGTCTTCGAAATGGAAGGTATAAGGGAACCGGGACTGCAGCCCTTTGTTGGACTTGAGCATTCGATCCATCTCATCGGGATAGCCTGCCAGGATGATGATCATGTCCGTTTGCTCTTTGCTCAGTTCTTCAAGAAGGCAGTCCAGCACTTTGGGTCCGAAGTCTTTCTTATCATCCGGATCCCCGACGAGGTTATAGGCTTCGTCGATAAAGAGGATATTCCCATGTGCCTGTTGAAGGACCCGCTTCGTGTTATCTTCGGTATCGCCGATATAACGTCCCACCAGTTTCTTACGATCCGCCACGATGACTTTGCCTGTCTTGAGGATACCGAGCGAAGCGTATATCTCGCCCAACAAACCGGCGACGGTGGTCTTACCTGTTCCTGGATTACCGGTGAAGATCATATGGAGGGGTGGCATGGCGGCTTGTAGTCCGTTTCGGCTGCGCAGTTGAGCAAAGCGAACGAGATTCAGGTGGGATTCGATATTGTATTTCAGTTTGTTCAGCCCGACCAGCGCATTGAGTTTTTCGATCGATTGGTCGTATTTCTCTATCTGTGCCTGCGGCACATCTTCTGCTTGAATCAGGCTGAGTGCAGAAGGATTGCCGATATTGTCCGGCGTCTGGTTAACGACCCGAACGGACATATTCATAATGATCGTATCCACGGTACGCAACACGTCGGAGGTGGTAGCGTTGGGTTGGGAACGGAGCAAGGATTTTAGAGCCGCTTTTGCTTCGGGACTCAAGGTAAAACCTCTTGACGTACACTCCCGTTCCGCCACTTCTACCATCTGGTCGGTGGTCAGTTCCGGCAGGTGGTAAGTCTGTCCGATAAAATCCTGTAGGTTGGAGATTGCCAGCAGTTCCGTCATGTTCTCAGGTGTGTCTGCCAGGATGACGGTGGTGTTATGGGTGTTTTCCGCCAATTCACGAACCAATGCTTGTACGGCATATTCCCTGTTTCCCCGTGTGTCGGCAGAAGGTAACATCGAAGCGGCATTCTCAATATAGAGTACGCCGTTTCTGGCTTTGGTCATGTCTTCGCTTATCTTATCCGTACTCTCGGAGAGATTCAACCACCGTGTGGCATCGATGATGAGCAGTTTGCCGTCGGAGATTAGTCCGTTGTTCCGATAGAAATCATAGATGATCTGCGCGAAGGAGGTCTTGCCAGAGCCTTTGCCACCCATGACGGCGGCGTGCAGTACGATGGGAGAAGGCGGGAGGTAGAGGAAGTTACGCCGGTCGTTGAAGCGTTTCTGTTGTGCCAAGGAAGCCATCTGTCGATAGACGGAGTCCATTCCGACCAATCGGGTGCTATCCACTTTCGTGAAGGCGTTGGGAGAGGTGATATTGATACTAACGGCAACCGGCATGTCGATATACCGTCCGCCTAATTGCTTAAGCATGAACACCGCATAGTACCTTCCGCAATCCAAAGGATTGACGTTCGCACTGTGGATATGTACGGAGAGTTTGGTGTCCGGTCCCGGATGTTTGAGCGTGAGTTCAATACTCTTCTCCATCGAGTGCAGTTTATGCAGGTTTCCGGAGGCATCTCTGCGGAAGACATACAGTTCTACTTCGCAAGGGAATGGACGGTGCATCGAACTGAGCATGATCGTCCATTGGAGCTGTTTGTCTTTGGCTTGCGGGTAGGATTTGACTTCTTCGTCGGGTTCATTTTCTCCGGGTAAACCGTAAAACAAGCCGCCTGCCACGATGACACCTGAATCTTCCATTTCCCGGGAGTCGTTGCAGGACAAGGCGTTGGAATACTCTTGGCGGGACAGGTAGGAAACGACGTCCAGTTCGTCATCCGAACCGCCGAGAAAATCATCCAGCAAGATATCCATCTCGCTTTTATTCGGATCGTCGTTGATGAGTAAGTCGATGTCGTACGTGGTATCGTCAATGCGATTGGTTACAAAGTGATCTCCCATGGCGGTGTAATTTCAAAAAACGGCTACAAAGGTACTGCTTTTTTTACAAATATGCAAATTTATTTGCACAATTCAAATATTTTTTGTAATTTTGCACCCGCATTTTGTATTGTATTATGAAAGAGATAACAACTAAGAAACTTTTGGACACGATTATCGAGGGAATTCGTAATCGTAAAGGTCAGCGCATAGTGACCATCGACTTGCGCAAGATCAAAGAGGCACCGGTAGAGATGATGGTGATCTGTGAGGGTCAGAGTAACACGCAGGTAGCGGCGATAGCCGACGAGGTGGATGATTTCGTTCGTACGACGACGCATGTTCACCCGTTGAGCGTAGCGGGTGTGGAGAATGCCGAGTGGGTAGCGATGGACTATGGTACGATCTTTGTACATATCATGCAACGTGAGCCCCGTGCATTCTATGACATCGAGCATTTATGGGCAGACGGCAAAATTTCCGAGTTGCCGGAAATGTTATAGTTTGACATCGTTTGACATTGTTTGAAATAGTTTGAGGTCGTTTGAAATAGTTTGACATCGTTTGAGGTCGTTTGAAGATTAAACTTTCAAACCTTCAAACCTTCAAACACGAAGTATCAAACAAAAATTGTTTTTATATGGCAGAGAAGAATAACAACAGGCGGCAAGAGCCGCAGATGCCGCAGGGTCAGCAGCCCGGAAAGGGACGACGCTGGCTGAGCATTTTCTTTTATATCGTAGCCTTCACGCTTTTGGGGATGTGGCTGTTCGGTGACAAGGAAGGCGGTTCGGCAAAAGATTTGACCTTCACGAAGATCCAGACGTATATCGAGGATGATGCCATCGACCGGATCACGGTCTATGACGACAATAACTTGAAGGCGACGGTCAAGCCGCAGAAATACCATGCGGTGTTTGGAGAACGGGCAGAGGACGAGAAGAACGCACGTTCGTTGAAGTCCCGTGTCTCGTCCGTTGAGGAGTTTTCCAAATATATCGAGTCGGTCAACACGACCCGGAAGGCGAACGGTCAAGCCGCTATCGATGTGAAGTATGAGAAGTCGCATGACTACTGGTATCTTATTCTGGTCAATGTGCTGCCTTTTGCGTTACTCATCCTCTTCTTCGTTTATATGAGCCGAGGTATCGGTAACTTAGGCAGCGGAGGTATCTTCGGTGTGGGCAAGGCGCGTGCGCAGTTGTTCGATAAGGATAAGAAGGACAAGGTGACCTTCAAGGATGTGGCCGGTTTGTACGGAGCCAAGCAAGAGGTGCAAGAGATCGTGGAGTTCTTGAAGAATCCTAAGAAATACACGGAGATAGGTGCGAAGATCCCCAAAGGCGCATTGCTCGTAGGCCCTCCGGGAACGGGTAAGACATTGTTGGCAAAAGCGGTAGCCGGAGAAGCGGACGTACCGTTCTTCTCGATGTCGGGTTCGGACTTCGTGGAGATGTTCGTGGGTGTCGGAGCGAGTCGTGTACGGGATCTGTTCCGTCAAGCCAAAGAGAAATCGCCGGCTATCATCTTCATCGATGAAATCGATGCTATCGGGCGTGCACGTGGAAAGAGCGTCATGACGGGTGGTAACGACGAACGCGAGAGTACGCTGAACCAGTTGTTGACGGAGATGGACGGTTTCGGTACCAATTCGGGTGTGATCATCCTGGCAGCTACCAACCGTGCCGATGTCCTCGATGCCGCTTTGTTGCGTGCCGGACGTTTTGACCGTCAGATCCATGTCGAGTTACCGGACTTACAGGAACGTAAGGAGATCTTCCAAGTGCATCTGCGTCCGATCAAGTTGGACGACACGGTGGATCTGGATTTCTTGAGCAAACAGACTCCGGGATTCTCCGGCGCCGATATAGCGAATGTATGTAACGAAGCTGCGCTCATCGCTGCACGTGGCGGTAGGAAGAAAGTGGGCAAACAGGACTTCATGGACGCAGTAGATCGTATCGTAGGCGGTCTGGAACGTAAGAACAAGATCATGACGGACGATGAGAAGAAGTCGATTGCTTTCCACGAAGCGGGTCACGCTACTATCAGTTGGATGTTACGTTGGGCAAACCCGTTGGTGAAAGTGACCATCGTGCCACGTGGCATGGCGTTAGGGGCTGCCTGGTACCTGCCCGAAGAGCGTCAGTTGACGAACGAAGAGCATATCAACGACGAGCTCTGTTCGTTATTAGGCGGTCGGGCTGCCGAGCAGTTGTTCCTTAACCAGACCTCGACCGGTGCCCTGAACGACCTGGAGCGCGCAACCAAACAGGCGTACGCGATGGTGGCTTACTACGGTATGAGCGACAAACTCAAAGATATCAGTTTCTATGATTCTACGGGTCGTTATGACTACGGTCTGGTTAAACCTTATTCGGACAAGACAGCCGAACTGATCGACTTGGAGACCAAGCGTATCATCGCTGACCAGATGGCACGTGCCAAGCAGATCTTAACCGACCATGCAGAGGGTCATCACCAGTTGGCACAACTGCTCATCGAGCGAGAGGTGATCACTTCGGAAGATGTAGAGCGGATCCTTGGACCTCGTCCTTGGAAGAGCCGTGGAGACCAGTTGTTGGAAGCGAATGCGGCCATCGCTGAGGCTGAGAAACCGAAGAAACGCGCGCCACGAAAGAAGAAATCGGAAACTACGTCAAACGATATCAAACAAGATCAAACAACATCAAACAATAATGAAGAAACTATTGCTTAACATTGTGCTGCTGTGTGCAGCGATGACCCTTTGGGCGCAAGACGCGCCGGAGAAACTGCCGATGGACCCGGATGTGCGTTACGGCAAGTTGGACAACGGATTGACCTATTATATCCGTCATAACGAGCAACCCAAGCAGCGTTGTGAGTTCCACATCGCGCAAGCGGTAGGAGCTATCCTGGAAGAGGATCACCAGAACGGTCTGGCGCATTTCTTAGAGCACATGGCGTTCAACGGGACCCAACATTTCCCCGGCAAGGGCATCATCAACTATTTCGAATCGGTGGGTGTCAACTTCGGTGGAAACATCAATGCCTATACCTCGATTGACGAGACGGTCTATCGTCTGAGTGACGTGCCTACGTATCGGGAAGGGATCGTGGACAGTGCCTTGTTAGTAATGCACGACTGGAGTTGCGGACTGTTGCTCTTGCCCGAAGAGATCGATGCCGAGCGTGGTGTGATCCTCGAAGAATGGCGAACGGGTCGAACGGCACGTCGTCGTATCTGGAAAGAGTTGAACGCGAAGATGTACCCGGGAACGCAGTACGCCAAACGGGACGTGATCGGTGACACGGCAGTCATTAATAACTTCGAGTATCAAGCCCTGCGTGACTACTACCATAAATGGTACGGTCCGGATAACCAGGCGATCATCGTAGTGGGTGATATCGATGTCGATGCTATCGAAGCGAAGATCAAAGCGCTTTGGGCCGATGTGCCTCGTCGTGCCAATTACGGCGAACGTCCCATCTATACGGTTAATCATAACAACAAACCGCTGGTGGTTATCGTGACGGATCCGGAGGCGGAAGGAAGCCGTATCACCATGGAGTATAAGTTCGACCAGACCCCGGAACCGCTGCAAGGTACGGCGCAGGAATATATGTTCAACATGGCGCGTGACCTTGTTTGCGACATGCTCAATAACCGTTTCGAAGAACTGGCTTTGGATCCCAAGGCGTCCTTCACGGGAGCGGGTTGCCAGTACGGTGAGGCGGCGAAGAAGATGGATGCGTTCTACGGGGTAGCGATTCCCAAAGAGGGACGTGAGACCGAGGCGTTCAACGACCTGCTTTTCCAGTTGGAGAAGATGCATCGTTACGGTTTCACCCAGAGCGAGTTGGATCGTGTCAAGAGTGAGAAACTCAACGCGATGGAGAAATACTACAACGAGCGTAACACCCGTAAGAACATCAACCTGGCGCGGGAGTGTATCCGCCATTTCGAGAACGGCGAACCGATGCCGGGTGCCCAATGGGAATATGAGTGTACGCAAGCCTTTTTGCCGATGATTAGTCTAGCAACGGTCAATAAGATTGCCAATGATCTGATTCATGCCAACCCGACCATAGCTATCTCCGGTCCGGAGAAAGAAGGCGTTAACATCCCGTCGGAAGAAACGATCCTCGCAACGCTGGCAGGTTTGAGCAATCTCGCCATAGAGGAACCGAAGGAGGAGGCTTTCGACAACGAACTGGTGAAGAAAGCACCGAAGAAAGGTAAGATCAAATCGATCCGTTATAACGAAGATGTGCAATCGACCGAATGGACGTTGTCCAACGGTATCAAGGTGGTGTTCCATCCGACGGAGTTCAAGGCGGATGAGATCCTCATGCAAGCATTCTCCAAAGGCGGTTACAGTCAAGTGAAGACGGAAGATCTGCCTTCGGCTCAAGTAGCTACGTACGTCATCGGAATGTCCGGTATCGGTCGTTTCAATGCCACCCAGTTACAGAAAGCCTTAACGGGCAAGACCGTTTCGGTAGAGCCGGAGATATCGGAGAATATAGAGCGTTTGCGTGGCGCTTCGTCCGTCAAGGATCTGGAGACCATGCTCCAACTGACCTATCTCCATTTCACCGCACCCCGTCGGGACGAACAGGCGTTCGAGACCTTGATGGGATTGCTCCAGAACCAATTGGTGAACCGGGATAAGAACCCCAAGAATGCTTTTGGTGACTCGGTACAGGTGATGGCGAATAACCACTCCGAGCGTGCGCCGCTTTATAACATGGAGCTGCTCAGCAAGGTGACCTTGGATAAGGCGCTGGAGGTCTATAAGGCACGTTTCGCCAACCCGGCTGACTTCACCTTTGTCTTCGTGGGTAACATCAACCCCCAAGATCCGCAAGTGCAAGCCCTCGTTTGTCAATGGATAGGCGGTTTGAAGACCAAGAAGAACTGCCGTGAGTCCGTTATCGACCACCATGTGACGGTGACGATGGGTCAGCAGAAGAACTATTTCAGCCGTTCCATGGAGACCACAACGGCATCCAACCGTATCCAGTACACTTCGTACGACATGCCGTACACCATGGCGAATGACCTCAATATGGAGATGATCGGACGTATCCTTTCAACCCGTTATCTGGAGTCCATCCGTGAACGCGAAGGTGGTTCGTACGGGGTAGGAACTTACGGCTATATGACCATTCTGCCCACTCCCCGTGCCGGTTTGATCATGCAGTTCGATACCGATCCTGCCAAACAGACTCGACTCATGGAGATCATCCATGAAGAGGTGAATACGATCATTGAGAACGGACCTTTAGCTTCGGATCTGCAGAAAGAGAAAGAGTCGATGCTTAAAGACTTCCAGGAAGATCTGGAGAAGAATACCTACTGGCGTCAATCGCTTTACATGTACTACATGTACGGACAGAATAATATCCGTGATTACAAAGCGGCAGTCGAGGCCATCACCGCCGAGACCGTTCAGGCTACGCTCAAGGAACTGGTGAAAGCCGGAAATGTGTTTGAAGTAGTCATGTTCCCGGAATAAGGTTGAACGTTTAAGGTTTAACGTTTAATGAATATCGTAGTTGTAAACGACGACGGTTGGGGAACGGCGGGAATACGTCTGTTAGCCAATGAGATGACGAAGTTAGGGAAGGTGACCGTGATCTGTCCCGACGGACCGCGTAGCGGTAAAGGGGCCTGTATCAGTGTAGAGACACCGATGTACCTTAGGCGCATTGAGGAACATGACCTCAACGGCGCCGAGGTCTATGTGACCAACGGAACCCCTGCTGACTGCGTCAAGATCGCGCGTGAGTATCTCTTTCCCGATACCCCTATCGACCTGTTGGTGTCCGGTATCAACCATGGTTCGAATGCCGCGGTTAACGCCATGTATTCGGGTACTATCGGTGCTTGTCTGGTGGCTGCGGAGAAAGGCATTCCTGCTGTCGGATGGTCCATCAATAGTCACGCCATGGACGTTGATCTGCATTGGTTGCAACCCTATCTGGCAGAAGTGACGCAACATCTGTATGAAGAAGGGATTGTGCCACGCACCTGTTTTAATATCAACGCCCCGGTCGGGGAGATAGAAGGGATCCGTTGGACGCGGCAGTGTGTGGGACATTGGGCACATGAGTTAGGAGCGCTCAATGAACCGCTACCGGAAGGGGTGCTGCAAGGATGGAAACTGGCGGGAGAATTCATCAACGACGAACCCTCCGCTACCGATACGGATATCTGGGCGATGGAGCATCAACTGCTCTCTATCACGCCGCTGAAGATTGATTGGACCGATTATGGATCGCTTTGACCGATATTGGATAGGCATACTCATCGGACTCATCATCCCTGCCGCATTCGGGTTTACCTATATCGAGGTAATGCACCTGTGGTACGCGCTGAAGACGTTTCAGTTCGAGGCAGGAGGCGTATTGAGCAAACTGCTGTTAGTGTCCGTCTTTCCGGACTTGGCTCTGCTCTTCGTCTTCTACACCACCGACACGTGGCGCTTGGCAAAAGGAGTACTGATAGGGGCGATGCCGTATATCCTGGCAACCCTTATGGTCTCGTTGTGATGATCCGGGCAGCTTGTTCTGCCGCCGGTTGGGAACCTAAGATAGAAACGAGGTGTTCGTAGGAAGCGAGCATCTCTTTTTTGTATGCTTCGTCGTGTAAGAGGCGGTCTAATTCAGACGCTACTTTGTCCACCGTGAACGTGTTTGCCACGCATTCTTGGATCACCTCTTTGCCGCTGATGATATTGACCAAGGTGAAATAAGGGATGGAGAAGAACAGAGGTTGCGCCCAGCGTACCAGACCGATGAGACGGGAACAAGCGATATGATACACCGCTACCTGCGGGCAACCCAATAGGGCGGTCTCCAAGGTGGCGGTACCCGAATTGACGATGGCCGCACATGCCTCTTGAACGGTCGCGTACGTGTCACGCGTGAGCGTGTCGTGCGCGTTTAGATAAGGAGTGTAGAAAGCGTCCTCTATTCCAGGAGCTGCACAAACAACCACTTGGTATCCCGCAAAACGATGTGCCGCCTCTAACATCTTCGGCAGACAATGACTGATCTCAGATGGCCGTGAGCCGGGTAAGATAGCGAGCACAGACCGCTTCGCTGACAGAGTACAGACCGCTTCGCTGACAGACCGAGTTTGTAAATCAGTCTGTGCTCTGTGTTCTGTGTTCTGTGTTCTCCTGATTTCCTCCGCTGTCGGATTACCGACATAGCGGCATGTATATCCGTATTGGGCATAAAACGCCGGTTCGAAGGGGAAGATACCCAACACTTCGTCGCATAATCGGGCAATCTTATGTACGCGTCTGCGTTTCCATGCCCACACCTTAGGCGGGATATAATAGATGATCTTCGTTTGCGGCAGGTGCCGTTTGCAGAACGCCGCCATGCGCAGGTTAAAAGAGGGGTAATCAATGAGGATCAGGACGTCCGGTCGCTCTTTGAGCAAGGCTTCATGCGCAATGCGGAAGTTCGTTTTGACATCCTTCCAGTGTTGGATCACCGCCGCAAAACCCATAAACGCCATATGGCGGTAATCCTGATAGAGTTGGCACCCGGCGGCTCTCATCTTATCGCCTCCGAGTCCCGCAAATCGAGCGTCCGGGTCACGTAGTCGGATCTGTTGGATCAGTTCGGCCGCGTGTGTGTCTCCCGACGCCTCTCCTGCTATGAGAAAATAGTTGGACATTAGCTATTAGCTCTTAGCTTTTAGCTTTTCACTACTTCAATCACTTTCTGTGCGAGTTCATTCGCCTCATCCATCGTGGCAGCTTCCGAATAAACGCGGATGATGGGCTCGGTATTCGACTTACGCAGATGTACCCAGCCGTCCGCAAAATCGATCTTCACACCGTCCCGGTCGTTGACGCGTTCGTCGCGATAAAGCTCTTTGACGCGTGCTAAAATGGCATCGACATCGGTGTCCGGCGTCAAGTCAATACGGTTCTTGCTGATACAGTAGTCCGGTAACGTACGACGTAACTCACTCACTTTGCAACCCAGATGGGCGATGTGACTGAGGAACAAGGCAATGCCTACCAATGCGTCCCGACCGTAGTGACACTCGGGATAGATGACCCCGCCGTTTCCTTCGCCACCGATGACAGCACCCACACGTTTCATCTCAGCTACCACGTTCACTTCGCCTACCGCACTCGCACTGTACGAACCGCCAAATTTGGCGGTTACGTCCGCTAACGCACGCGTGCTCGACATGTTGCTTACCGTGTTACCCGGCGTGTGACGAAGGACGTAATCCGCTACGCTGACCAGGGTGTATTCCTCACCGAACATATCGCCGTTCTCGCAGATGATAGCCAAACGGTCCACGTCCGGATCGACTACAAAACCGACATCGGCTTTCCCGCTCTTGAGCAGGTCGCTGATCTGAGTCAGGTGTTGAGGCAGGGGTTCGGGATTATGGGGAAAATGACCGTCCGGCGTGCAGTTCAGTTCGATGATATTGTCCACACCTACGGCTTTCAAGATAGCCGGGATAGCGAGTCCGCCTACCGAGTTCACGCAGTCAATGGCTACGGTGAAATTGCGCTTTTTGATCGCCTCGACATCTACCAACGGGAGGTTCAAGACCTGTTGCACATGGTAGGGCAGGTAGTCCTTATGCGTCATATGACCCAATGCATCCACCTCGGCGAACGTGAAGTCTTCTTGTTCAGCGATTGCCAGCACGCCTTTGCCTTCGGCATCGTTCAGAAACTCACCGTGTTCGTTGAGTAACTTGAGTGCGTTCCACTGTTTGGGATTATGGCTGGCGGTTAAGATGATTCCACCTGCGGCTTGTTCACCCGTCACGGCTAACTCGGTTGTCGGCGTGGTAGCCAGACCGATATTGACGACGTCGTATCCCATCCCCATCAATGTTCCGCACACAATGCTCTCCACCATATGGCCGCTCAGACGGGCGTCACGACCCACTACGATCTTGTTATTATTCGGTAATGCAGCACGGCGTTGTGTGGCATATGCTGCTGTGAAACGAACGATATCTACGGGATTCAAGCCCTCACCGACACGACCGCCGATGGTTCCTCGGATACCCGATATACTTTTGACTAAACTCATATTATTGTTTTACTTTGATCTTTAAGACATACATATACGGCGTCACGGTCGATTGGTCGTTAGATGAACCTAACTTGCTGGGAACCAATACTTCGCATTGCGAGTCAGGGTACTTCATCAGAAGGATCGCCAAGTGCCAACCGATGATATCGCATTCGCTGGTATTCATATAGTGGAACTGTACCGGGTTCGCTTGATCCAGAGTTGTCCAGTAACTGATCGTGTCGGCATTCTCCGTCAACTCGAACTTCTTATACCGCGCCACGATGATATCCCCCTCAAGGATCTGCAGGTCAATCGTGTCCACTTTTGAGTCGCTGATGGTATCGTACCGTACGCTGTCCCCTCTGCTGATCAAGTGAAAATAGAGGTCATCGTACCCCTTTACTTTGTAGAACTCTTTCTCGCCCCACACATGATCCGCTGCAGGTTCATCTTCCAGGATCACCAGTTCGTTGCGACTGATATAGTTCTTGATCAGTTTGTTCTCTTTCTTGCGTAAGTCGTTATAGGTGTTGTTACCACACCCGACGAACACCAACGCGATGCCAACCAGTAAGATGGCAAAAACATTTTTTTTCATCTATAGCAATTCGATTTCAATAATAACATTCTCATAAGGCGGCACTTCGTTTGTACCGCTCGGACCGTAGGCTGTGTACCAAGGTACGATCATCCGGACATGACCATGGCGGTGCATCTCGCCAATGTTGGCTTCTACGGCTTCGGGTAACTCCTGTCGGCCGATAGGATAACTGCCTTGCGTGTCCAATAACAGTC
This sequence comes from uncultured Bacteroidales bacterium, assembly GCA_902774185.1. Taxonomy (GTDB): domain Bacteria; phylum Bacteroidota; class Bacteroidia; order Bacteroidales; family Paludibacteraceae; genus Colicola. The sequence continues at coordinate 127,981 of CACYHE010000005.1, forward strand.
TGCCGTTCAAGTTATACGTGCGCAGGTGTATCAACCACTCCTCTTCCGCTTTGGGAGACGGACTGTCCGTGTCCCCTTTGTCGAGGACCGTCATCCAAGCACCCGCTTCATACAAGGCGTACGGAACCTCTTGCGTCATGGCAAACTGCCGTATCTGCTCGTCTGCCGAGATAGCCAAGCGTTGGTTCATTGCCAGCAAGGCTAATGCCGCCGTGTCCGTCTGAGGTGCTGCACTCTTACGCTGACTCGGTATCTGCGGTGCTTGCTTGCTGCATCCAATGAGCAGCATCAACACGATTAATCCTATAAACTTTAAACCTTTCACCATTCCACCATTTCACCATTAACTACCCTCTCTTCCATTCGGTCGGTGTGACGCCGTATGTGTGTTTGAAACATTTGGCGAAATAACGGCTGTCGTTCATGCCAACCATCGAACTCACTTCGGAGATGGTAAGCCCCGGTTCTTTGAGCAGTTGTGCGGCACGGCGGATTCGGGTCTCACGGATGAATTCCACCGGACTGATTCCTAAGGTGCTCTTCAGACGGGTAAAGAAAGCCGTTCGCCCCATTCCCATCTCTTCCACCAACTGCTCCACTGTCAGGTTCTTATTGCTCATGTTCTTCTCCATGGCTGCTTCCAGCCGTGTGCGAAAAACCTCCTCTGCCGAAGGAGCAGAAGGTTCTTCTACCGGTTCTTTTGAAACCGGCACGGTCTCTTTCTTCTCCTCTTTCGGGGTGTGAATCTGTCGGCGTAACTGACGGTTACGTACCAGTAAACCGACAATGATGCTGATGAGCAGCGCAATGAGCATATAGAACCAAATCATCATAAACCTTTTGCAGCCAAACGCTCCAAGTAACGACCGTACGCGGTCTTCATCTCTTTACCTAACGCCGCCATCTGTTCGGTGCTGATCCAACCGTTACGCCAAGCGATCTCTTCGATACAACTGACGTAGAAACCTTGGCGGTTCTGGATGGTAGCAATGAAATTGCCGGCATCTAACAGACTGTCACAGTTACCGGTGTCGAGCCATGCAAAACCACGACTGAACAGTTTCACTTTCAATGTCCCTTCGTTCAGGTACAGTTTATTCAGATCGGTGATCTCATATTCGCCACGTGCACTCGGCTTTAGGTTAGCGGCTTTCTCACAAACCGTCTCGTCGTAGAAATACAAACCAGGAACGGCGTAGTTGCTCTTCGGTTCTGCCGGTTTCTCTACCAGACTCAGTACCTTACCCTCCGCGTCAAACTCCACCACGCCGTACGCACGGGGATCTGCCACTTCGTATCCGAAGATGACCGCTCCGCCTTTCTCTGCCTCCGTCACCGCTTCGCGTAACATCGTCTTGAAATGTTGACCGTAGAACATGTTATCGCCTAAGATCAAACAACCCGGTTCGCCGTTCAAGAACTCACGACCTAACACAAACGCTTGCGCCAAACCGTTCGGAACCAACTGCACTTTGTAACTCAGTTGCATGCCGATACGACTACCGTCACCCAGCAACTCTTCGAACATCGGCAGGTCACGCGGCGTACTGATAATCAGCACCTCCCGGATACCGGCTAACATGAGTGTGCTCAAGGGATAATAGATCATCGGCTTGTCATAAACTGGCATGATCTGCTTACTGATGGCTTTGCTTAATGGGTACAGGCGCGTTGCGCTTCCTCCCGCTAAAATAATTCCTTTCATATGGAGTAATCATTAAATGCTATTTTGCTCCGGTTCTAAACCGGTTTTGCGGTGCAAAATTACAAAAAAAAAACGACACTTGCAAATAAAGCGTCATTTTTTCCACATTTTCGGACTAAAACGGGGTTTTATTGGGGTTTTAAGGTCCTTTTTCAGTGGTTTAGAAGATGGCGGCAACAGCTACAACTAATGTGCTGAACATCAAAACCGGCATCTGTTTGTCCAATCGGTCTTTATGCGTCCACACGTACCATAGATGCCAAATCCAGATGGGGAGTACGCACAGCGTCCAATAATGTTCGTAGGTCGTAAAAATGGCCAAACATCCCAACAATAACATCGTGTGGTATTGTCGCGCGCCGTGTTGACCCAGGCAACTGGCGAACGTGCGCTTGCCATGGGCGATATCGTTCTGCATGTCCCGGATATTATTGAGGTTCAGTACCCCTACGCAGGGAAAACCGATCGCCGCACCGCACGCTAACACTTCCATACTTATCGTCTGCGTCTGTAAGTAATACGCACCCATCGTACTCAGTAACCCGAAGAACAGGAACACGCCTAAGTCCCCCAAACCGATGTAACCGTAACTGTGTTTACCTAACGTATAGGTCATCGCACCCACGATAGCCAGACCGCCTAAACCGAAGAATACGAAGAACGGTACGCTCCAGAGCGGTAAAGCAACGCAGACCAACGCCGTACCGAACGCTACACTCAGCCCGATGAACAGACCGATCATCGTTTTGATCTGTTTTTCAGTGATCTTACCGCTTTGCAAACCGTAGGCATCCCGTCCGTGTTGGTCAGCGTCCGTCCCTTTCTGCGCATCCCCTAACTCATTGCTCAGGTTACTCAATATCTGCAGACACAACGTGGTTGCCATCGCCAACACGAACACGGACCACTGAATACTGCATACTGTTTGATACACCAAACCGGTGCCGAGGATGATACCCGACACCGATAGAGGTAATGTCCGTAAACGCAGCGATTGAAGATACGGATTCATCTTATTGCTCAATCGGGAAGAAGACTTCCCCCTCTTTGGGTTGCAAGCCTTTCCAACCTGCGGCTAACTTATACGGTTCTACCGATACGGCGGGCACCTCAATCTTCAGATCGGTCTTTGCGATACCGGAGAACGCATTGTTGGCGGTGGTAGGAACCTGCACCGCCAAGCAGCGGATGTTATGCAGCGCGGCACATCCGGAGAAAGCACCCGAACCGATCTGCTCCATAGTAGAAGGCAGAACGATCGACTCGATACCCTTGCAGCCATGGAAAGCGTTTCCTTCAATGATCGTGATACCTTCCGGCAACTCCATACTCGTCAACGCCGTACAACCGTTGAACGCATTCTTCGGAATACGGAACGGAACCGTTTGGAACGTGACGGACTGCAGACTGCTGCAGTTCTGGAACTCACCCTCACTGATACAAGCATTGTCCAATACTACACTCTGGAGACGTTTGCAACCCTGGAAAGTGGACTCGCCGAACGTGCGGATCGAGTTAGGGATCACCAACTGCTCCACTGTACTGCAGTTAGCGAACGCTTTCTTGCCGATATGCGTCAGACTATTGCCTAACTCCACCGTAACCAGACTGCTACAATTCAGGAACGCCTCGTCACGAATGACCTGCAGACGCTCAGGTGTCACAAACGAAGTTAAACCCACGCAGTTTGCGAAGGCCTGGCGGTCTATCAGCGACAGTGTGTCGGACAGAAGTACTGTCTGAAGACGCTTACAACCGGCGAACTGCTTCTCCGCAACGGTCGTGTTACGGATATCTGCCAACTCCAACTGCTCACAACCGGAGAAGATCTCCGCCTCGATCTTCGATACCGATGCAGGAATCATGATCTTATGCAAACCGGAGCAACGTGCAAACGCTTTCTTCTTGATGGTCGTCACGTTCTCAGAGATAACTACCGAGTCCAAACGGATACAGTTAACGAACTGATTTTCACCGATTAGCTTATTCTCAATAACGGCACTGAACAAGGCTTTGCAACCTTTGAAGACCTCATCGCCGATATTCACTACCGATGCAGGGATGGTGATATCTTCCAAACCGATACAACCCTCAAAAGCCGAAGAAGCAATGAAGGTCACGTTCTCCGAGATCTCAAAATGCTTCAGACTCTCGCAACCCTCAAAAGCACTCTCACCGATGGTTGTAACGGAGGCAGGGTAGGTGACTGAAGTCAACTTCTTACTACCGCTGAACGCTTTCGCGTCGATAGCCACCACGTCAAACTCACCCTCTACTCCTTCGACATGCGCAGGGATAACCACGTCGCCTTCATACAACTCGTCACCCTTCGCCACACAAACCTGTTTCTTGTCAATGCGGTAATAGATACCGTCCAGACGGAAATCGTACGTCGGCTTAGCTATCATACATACCGACGCCATCAATAGAAGAGGAAAAATAACTTTTCTCATGATTTATTTGGTATAAGTGCTGTAAAAACCTTTGCGGTTGACGGGCAGGGCGCGGTATCCTTTGTCTTTCACCCATTTGCCGTCCTCCAAGATGTCGTATTTCTCTACATAGCGTTCTTTCATCTTCAGGTAGTCTTTCTCGCTGTAGTTGGTTACGCGATCTACATAGAAGGACATCGGAATAGTGCGTCCTACACGACTTGAATTCGAGCAGAAATAGTAAGTCACATGCAACGTGAAGGTCAACGGAGTAGTCTCTTGGGTAAACGTCTTCGACTCCGAATGACGCACTTTCTCTTTCAAACCTTCGCTTAAGAAGATACTCTTCGTGATAGGAATGTAGGTAGCAGGTGTGTAAGCGTTCAACTGCTCCGTAGGAGACGTGATTAAACGCCAGGTGTGCGGAGCTACGATACCGCAGTTATCCATCGAACCCTTGGTCCATTCACCTTCCGAATCAGGTAGAGTGGAAGAGAAACAGGAAGAACCATCGGAGATATAGAGGTACTCGTCCGTCTTGTTATATACGGAGAAACCACGGTCACCGCGTAAAGCCCACATGTTATACTCAATCTTGATGTTCTCATCTTCGTAAGAGTAGTTCTCTGACTTCGCGTCAAACAGAGACGGATCTACAGGTTTGGTGGTACATACCTGATAATACGTCTTCGTGCACGATGAACTAATCAGTGCTACGGTAAGGATCGTAAGACCCAAAAAGATTTTTTTCATTGTCGTAAGTATTTAGTTAATAATTAAAAAGTTTGCAAAAATACTGCTTTTTTTCGAAATACGCAAATTTTTACACAAAAATGCTTTAATTTCCGAGTTCCTTAATCAATTTATCCACCAATTCCGGTACTCCTTCGGTCGCTTTCTTGCGAATATGCGTGATTCGGTTCGCCCACATGCCGAACTCCGGTTGACCCGGATCCACAAAATAAATCGGACAGTTATCCGGCGCATAATGGATCAGACTCGCAGCGGGATAGACGTTCAGACTTGTACCTACCACCACCATGATATCGGCTTGACTTGCTATGCGGCATGCCTCATCGAAATACGGAACACCTTCGCCAAAGAACACGATATACGGACGTAGTAACGAACCATCCGGGTGACGGTCTCCGTAGTGTTGCTCCCAACCTTCCAAAGGTACCGTTGCCGTCTCATTCCGTTCGGAACGTAACTTCGTGATCTCACCATGCAGGTGAACCACCTCTTTCGCTCCTGCCCGTTCGTGCAGGTCATCGATGTTCTGGGTGATCACACGCGTACCCGGGATCGCTTGCTGTAACTTCGCGATCGCTACATGGGCTGCATTGGGCTGAGCAGCCAGGGTGTCCTTACGGCGCGCATTGTAGAAATCGACGCATAACTGCGGGTTGCGCAACCAGGCTTCGTGCGTACACACATCTTCAATGCGGTACTTCTCCCATAACCCGTCTGAGTCACGAAACGTACCCAAACCACTCTCAGCGCTCACTCCCGCGCCCGTGAAAACAACAATCTTCTTACTCATTATATATCTGTGTTCTGTGTTCTACTTAAATCCAAAGACAAAATACACGGCGCCGATCAGTAATACGCACGCAACCAGATGGTTCCAACGTATCTGCATATGAAAAGCAATCGCAGAGAAGATCACAAAAACCACTAACGTGATCACCTCTTGAATCACTTTCAACTGCATCAAACTGAAACTTCCGCCGTTCCCTTCAAAACCGATTCGGTTTGCCGGAACCTGCAGACAGTATTCGAAAAAAGCGATACCCCAGGACAGCAAGATCACAAAAATCAAAGGCGTCGTGTTTCCGATCACATGCAACGATTGTAATTTCAGATGCCCGTACCATGCGAATGTCATAAATACATTTGCTACCAATAATAACAATATCGTATAAACTGCATTCATAGCCTTTCAACTTTCAACTTTCAATTTTCAACTGTAACGGCAAATAGTCATATTTGACGTTACTCAGCGCTCCGTACATCGAGTCCGTTGCTTCGGGATTCAGTTCCTTGATCTGCGCCAGCAGTCCCTTCACTTGTTCCCGCGCACTCACATGCTCGAACGGACATAACTTCTGCTGTTTCTCATAGCCCCGCATGGCGGCATACTGCACGATATCCGCTTCGTCAATCAGGCACAAGGGACGAATGATCTGTAGCGGCATCTTGTCCATCTGCAGCATCGGCGGCATGGTGGCAAACGTACCCTGATAAATCAGATTCATCAGCATCGTCTCGATCACATCGTCGCGGTGGTGACCAAACGCAATCTTATTGCATCCCAACTCTTGCGCTACATTGAAAAGCATCTTCCGTCGGTACCACGAGCATAAGAAACAAGGATTCGTCTCCCGTTCACCACTTTCAACTTTCAACTTTCCACTTTCCACTGGTTCGTCGATGGATACATCGCGAACCATAAACGGCACTCCCGCCTCTTGACAGAACGACTCCAGATAACTCAAGTCCGTTCGGTAGTCCCGCTCTTTGACCCGCACATGCATAGCCGTTACCCGAAAACGCGGTTTGTAGATCTTCGAGCGCCTACCTAACAGTTCCGTCAACAACAAACTGTCTTTTCCTCCGCTCAGACCAATCAGGATATGATCGCCGTCGGCAATCAATCCGTAGTCCGAGCACGCTTTGTGAAAACGCTTCGTCAGTCGTTCACGCTGCTTCTCTAACGCAATCTGTTCAGGCGTTTTCTGTCCACTCATCGCCGTATTCGTTAGCCCCTTCCTCGGAACGTAAGATACAGAAAATCAGTAATAAGATCCCTCCTACGTACGGAATAAACGTAACCAGATACCACCAACCCGATCGGCCCGTGTCATGCAATCGACGGATCGTCACGGTGATAGACGGAATGACTAACGACAGACATACAATCAAGCCGAAGAACAGCAAGGACCAACCGATCATCGGGCTGGTCATGTCCATGCCCAGTAATACGGCACCTAATGCCATCACCATGACGGCAATGATTACCACTAAGTTGCTAAACAGATAGAACCACCAGTACTCGGAACGTGGAGCACGACCCGAAATACGAAAATACTTCTCTACCATGCACGTACGCACAGCTTCAAAAAAGGACATCATAATGTGTTTGTTTCAATTTTGTGATGCAAAATTACTACAAATATTTTAAATATACAAGATTTTGGGCATAAAAATCAAAAAATGCTGCATTATTTGTTTCATTTCGCGTACGCGCGCGTTCCTTATATTATATTTATACGCGTGTGTACACGCTATGCGAAGGAGTTCAAATGCCCGCAAATAGCCTTGTTCTTGAAAATGACATAAATTATTGCAAAAATCCGACTACTGATAATCAGGCACTTACAAAGAAAATGCATTTTTAGGTGCATTTTTTTTCAAAAATATTTGGTCATATCAAAAAAAAGCTGTACCTTTGCACTCGCTTTTGAGAAACAAGTGTGTTTCGATTTTCTACCGGAGGCCCGGACATTAAAATTAAGATTCTTCCTTGAAGGACCTAATTTTTTTGCGCCAAACTGAAGGATAGACGAAGCAAATTGAAAGATTGATACAATTAGTGTAGTACAAGAAACAAATACGAAGTGAATGTCCATGATCTTGTGTCATGGAACTTATTCACGAGTGAGTTCCCGAAAAATTTCTACACTTGATAAATCGATTATTCTGAGCTATCTTATAATTTCTTTTTACAACGAAGAGTTTGATCCTGGCTCAGGATGAACGCTAGCGACAGGCCTAACACATGCAAGTCGAGGGGCAGCGCGGGAGAAGCTTGCTT
>CACYHE010000006.1 GCA_902774185.1 uncultured Bacteroidales bacterium
GCAGATGTTATCATCCTTGTCTGCACTCAGACCTTCTGCGGCAGGAGCGGTCAAGTTACTGTAACCTCTTGCCTTACCTTCTGCCCATGTGCCGTCCAACGTCAGCTTCAATACATAGTCACCTGCTGCAAGATTCAGCTCAAGCGTGTCTGCCTCAGACTTGATAGCATTCGGCTGCCATGCTTTCATCTTATCTACACCTGCTGCTATTACCAATGCGGTGTCACCCGTTACATAATACTTAGCAGGTACTTCAGGAGCAGGGATATCAGCTTTTGCGTACCAAGTACCTTTGTATTTGCCTTCGCTGTCCGTTTCACCCGGAACGAAGTACGGTTTGTCAGCGTCCCATTTCAAGTCAACGGTTTGTTTGTCTCCGTTATTGAAGATCACATTGACATAAGTAACAGGGAAGCTATATGCATAAACATCCTTACCATGTATCTGCTCAGTCTCTTTCTTTGCAGCCTGACCCGGCCAGTTTTTGTAAGCATTGCCACTTTCAGGCCAAACGAAGGTGTTTACTTTTGCCCAATCAAGACTGTTGAAGAAATAAACGGTCATTTGATCAACCAGATCATCTTCTGCCCACCAGTTATTACCGGCATAACCGTCACCGTCATCATAATAGTACGGAATGGTCGTATTCCACGCATAGTTACCTGTGTTTCTCTCACCATCTTTGGATACAAAACCAATCATGTTGTACTTCTCCGGGAACGTGTAAGAATAGACATCTTTGCCCTTCAGTTTCTTGTCGGTTTTAACCATTTCCTCACCGGGATAGTCTTTGTAGTAGCCACCTTTGTCATAGACATACGCCATAACGCCGTTCCAGTCGTCCGGCTTCACGAAATAGAGGGTGACTTCTTGCTCTGAACCCACATTGAGGAACATGTCTTCCGTCTGGTTTTTGTCACCCTCGTACTGCGCACGAACGATGATTCCCAACTTGCCGATTTTTGCCAAATCAGCTTCGGCTACATCAAAGAAATCCTTGATGTTCATGTCAATGGTGTACACACCCTTGGAGACAAAAGTCATTTTCAGTTTAGCGTCCAAGGCTGCATAGTCTGCATCGCCATTACAACTTGCCCAGTCTGTACCATAGCTCTTAGAAAAGGTCTGTCCTTCTGCTGCTACCAGCCAAGCGTGTACAAAACACAACGGTTGCCAGTTTGCAAAATTGGTACCTGTACCATCATAAGTCAATGTTACTGTCTCCGTCGGGCCGAACGAAGCCTTGGAAGGCGTAATTTTTCCTCCTTCTAACGCAAACGTCACCGACGTAGCGGTAAACAGTACCATCATCAAAGAAATAAATTTTCTCATGATAATTTGATTTTTAGTTAAACAATTAGTTAATTATATATATGTATGTATATATGTATATATATTATATACAAAATCGGCTACAAAGTTACTACAATTTTTAGACATGTGCAAATTTATTTTTATTTTTTTCATATTTTGGACATTTTAAGAAAATAAACATTAAAAAAACAACAAGGGTACCCATGCGGATACCCCTGTTGAATAGAAGATCAGAGAGAGCTTATTTGACTAACAAGCCTGCTGCGTCATAGATCTTACCTCCACGGAGGATGAAGAGTTGACCGTCGATCAGTACTTTGCGAGCCGGCATCTCTGCCTCAACCTGCTCCATACCTGTGCCGGATCCTTCTACGAAGGAAGCAACTACCTTGATCGCATACTTCGGCATCGTGAGAACGTTGTTCTCCAATACCGTAGTCGTTACGTCGCTGTCATCCGAAGCTTTCAGCACGGTAATGCCGTTTGCCTTATAGCCTTCATCCGGAGTAGCTTTGAGCGTGAACTCAGTATCAGGTTTCGCAACCTTAGGAGCCGCGTCATTATTGAAGGTAAGCGAACCATTCTCAGCCTGAACAGTGATAGCGTAAGCCTCTACAATGGTCATTGTAACCGTACCGACTTTCACATCTTCGAACAGACGCGTACCGGCTTGAGCTATCGAGATATTTCTCTTATACGTACCACATGCCACTTCGGGCGTCAAGCCCATTGTGTAGGAACCCGGAACGATCGTCACATCCTGATCAATAACACCATCCCTATCGTTATCTACATAGTGGTTACTTGATGAAGCAGTCCAGAACTCGCTACCCGGACTAACAACGATCTCGTTGTACTCGCCTACGTTCAGATTCTCTATGTGCAGATGGAAGCTCTTACCGTATTTAGCGGGATCATCACCCAGGAGCACTTCACCGAGGTCAAGGGCAACGGGGTTCGGGGTTACAGTAACGATACCTGCCGATACATTCAGCGTATAGCTTGCCTGGTCTGCCAGGTAGTCCTCCGTAGCTTCCGAAGAAGCGGTAATGGTAGTCGTACCGTTTGCCTTAAGCGAGATAGCACCTGTCTCGGCATTGATGGTAGCAACCGACGTATTCGAACTGCTATAAGTTACCGTCAGATCTTCCGGTTTGGTCAACGTCGGATACGTATTGGTAGAACCATAACGCGCATTCGCCGAAGTAGCACTCCAAGCCAAACCCGGATCTACTGCTTCTTTCGCATTGATGGTCAGGGTGTAGCTAGCGGTAGCCGGTTTGTAGGTGTAGTTACCGTCCACCTTAGCGGTGATGGTCGTGGTACCTGTTGCTTTCAGCGTGATCGTTCCGTCCGAAGCGATCGTAGCCTTGCTTTCGTCCGAGCTGGTATAAGCCGGTGTGAAACCACGCGGGTTATACAAGGTCGGGAAGACATTGCTGCTTCCACCTAATGTAACCGTAGCACCCTCAACATCTTTATTATCGATTCTCCATTTCAGCGTTGTACTGAAACGTCCATCATAAGCGTGAACCTTATAACTGATCTGAGCACCCTTGTATTTGGCATCCTCTGTATAGGTAGCCGTAACGACAGCATCTCCTTCTGCGTATTGTAATTCCGGATACTTGCTGGAAGTGTTGATCTTCACAACCTCTTCATTGCTACTGGTCACTACGACAGCATCCAAAGGATCGTAAAGGTGCGGCAACTGACGGGCATCAACGCTTCCGTAGATATCAACAGAGATACTGTCATTCGTTATTGTTTTATTCCACTGGAGATGCGGATCACCTTTCGCCACATGGAGCACGTACTCTGCTGAGTCTTTTTCGTACTCAGTGGTACCCCAGAACCATGCCTTGATCGTAGCCTCGCCTCCACCTTGCAAAGAGATATAGCCGGATGTTAAGTTGATACGCGCTACGTCGGTATTCGAGCTATAGAAATACATACCCAAGCTGTGCGGGTTGCTCAAGGTCGGGAAGACATTGTCCTTCGCAGCATATGTTACATATACATCCTTAACAACCTCATCGCCTATCTTCCATTCGAAGTCCGGATTATCCTTGTGCTCCTCGAAGGTAGCAACGAGTTCGATATTCGACGTACCCATCGTGAACGCCTTGGTCGAAGTGATGTCTTCGTTATTAGCCTTCAGTGATTTCAGTTGATAACCACTATCCGCAGTAGTCTCTACCTTGAAGGTACGACCCTTGCGGAACTTGGTACCGCTTGCAAACGGGTTGTTGGTATCGTCATAAACGGTCATCGAACCATTGGACGGTTTTTCCCATGATACTGCATGGGTATTCATGGTAACGGATATCCATTTGTCATCTGTCTGGTAGCCATAGGTAACCACCACTTTCACACTACCGGATTTGGTAATCGTCTCCGGATCAATAGACCACTTCACTTTTTCGGTAATATCTGCCGTACCACCGTCATTGGTGTATGTAGCTGTAACCGTCAAGCCGGTACGATCAAACGCATCGCCGTACTCATATGCGGTCTTCGCTAATGTACCACCCAAGCTTATAAAGTCCACACCGCATACATACAGCGTGTAGGTAGCCGAACCTGCCGAATAAACTTCGGTAGCTTTCGAGGTAGCGGTAATATGTACTACATTCTCGCTGAGCAGGGTGATAGCGCCGGTCGTCGGGTCGATCGTAATAATACCGTCGCCATCTGCACAGCTATAGGTGATCTCCAGACCCTCCGGGGCATTCAGCGTCGGGTAAACATTGGGTTTGCCTTCCATATATGCCCAAGCACGGTTCTTGCTGTCCACACCGCTCCAACTGAGTTTCGGATCCTGTTGTCCGGATTCGAAGGTGACATATACCTTAATCGCATAAGCCGGCATGGTAAGCACACCATCCTTCAGCACGGTACTGGTGATATCCGTTTCATCAGCCGCTTTCACTACCTTGATCACGCCGTTCTTATAACCGAGCGCAGGAACAGCAGCCAGCGTGAAGGTTGCATTCTCTTTTGCTACCTTCGGTGCAGCGCCTCCATTCCAAGTGAGCGAACCACCGGTGATGTCTGCTACCGTAATGCCGTAAGCAGCCACAATGTTCATCGTAACGGTACCGACATTTGCGGCCGAGACAAGAGAAGAAGTGCTACTGGTTGGATTGATTTGAATAGTAGCTGTATGCGAGCCGGCAATCTTATCAAAACCGTAAGTCATTCCAAAGTTGCTCGGAATAATCGTCACATCCCGATCAATAACACCATCCTGGTCATTGTCCGTAACAAAAGCATTACCATCAATGTCAAATGCGAAGGAATCATCACCCAAGAAGTTTACTTTCACTTGGTTGTACTTTCCTTCTGCCAGGTTCTTGATGTTCAGATGGAACGACTTGCCGTACTGCGTCAACTCATCTTTGTAGAGCACATCGCCCAGATCAATAGCAACCGGACTCGGCGTGGTCGTTATCACACCACCTACGGTCAGTTTGACAGGCACGATGCTGTCTGCTGCCATTCCGTCCGAAGAGATCACTACATTACCGTCATAAACACCGGCTTTGCTCAGCGTTGTAGAGGACGGAATAATGAATATGTTTCCGTATTCACGCGTACCATCTTCACTATCAATTCCAAAGGAAGTAGTCGTTGCCGTAAAGCCGTCCGGAGCTTTAATATAAATCATATCTCCTTTCGTGAAACCGGAGCACTTCAGAGTGAAGGCCTGATCTGTTACCGTGCCACCGACTTTTACAACACCATAGTTGATCTTATTCGGTGTAATCTCAAGTTTACCATAACTGACTTTGGTAAAGCTTGCCGATACCTTGATCGCATAATTCGGCATCTTGAGGTCTTTACCATTGAGCACCTCTGATGTTATATCGCTGTCATCGGAAGCCTTGAGCACCGTAACCTTATCCAGCTTGTAACCGGTTGCCGGAGTAGCAAAGACGGTTAAGGGTTCAGTCTTCCAGAATTTATCACCGCTGGATTTCTCGTTGCCAAGCGCATCTTTGATAACCAAAGTACCGTTCGAAGGCGCAGAGAAGGTCAATGCATAGGTTTTGATTGTAGTAGCGATATCAAACCCAATAGATGTCTTTCCTCCGTAGCTTGCCTGTACATACGAGTTTCCGCCATAAACCAGGCTTTCCGAAAGTGCTTTTCCTTCCTTGGTCCAAACAAGACCCGGATCGTTCGTTATATCTACATCTGCGCCTACCGTGTAGTAAGCCGTTGCTTTGAGGCCGGCTACATTGAGTTGATCTCCGTAGTCATACTCGGTCTGGGTCAATTTACCCGAAACACCTACTGCCTTCAGTTCTTTCTTAACATACTCAACGATATAGTTACCGCTGTTGAGCTCATATACACCGTTGTAGTTCTTTAACTGACCATAGACAACTACACTGTCGCCTACCGCCAGATCGCTGACAGCCGAGAAGTCGGCATTGTTCAATCCCTTACCCTTGTAGATCTGGATACGATCCGTAGTGGTAGTACCGTCATCAACGGTGGATCCGTTATCCGAGATATAATAGGTCATCTGACCATTCGAAGGCTCACTTTCGCTAGCGGTGCAGACATAACCTACTACAAACTGATCATTCTCCGTATCTCCGGCATTGGGAACCAACGCCATTGCCTGAGCTACTGTCTTCGGCGTAGCCTTGGTGAAGGTCTTCGAGGCGATCTCACTTACATCGGTATTCTTTATAGCAATCACCTTAACCGTTTTTGTTTCTGTAAGTGTAAACGGCTTGGAATACGTCTGGTCACCACCGGTAGGATCATCTCCACTCGTTGTGTAATGCATCTCAGCGCCAGAAGTCTCACAACTCAAGGTTACAGTTGTGCTCGGATAGAACGGCGTTTGACCGGAAATAATCGGCAAACCTACTTTCGGAGCTTTTACGATAGAAACCATTGCTTTGGAGATACGGTCCTGTGCTCCAAAATCAAAGGTAACACAACGGAAGGCACCGGACCATTCTTTCTTGGAATCATCATATTTACCGACATTCGCCTCTATTGTATTGTCGTTCCATGTTTCTCCGGGAGTAAATATAATCGTATCGATCACATAGCCCTCAGGAGCACAAATCTTGAGGTACGAATCCTTATAGTAGCGCACATGTGCTGCATCATAATATGGTTTGGTCGAAGCCGTTGAAGCGCAACCAGAAACCAGCTCTATGCATTTTAAACTACCGCTTTGCTCTTCGGCATTATTGCCTTTCGCGACACCAAAGAAGGTATTATTCAAATTGATTTCATAGTCTCCGGGCTTCAATTCAAAGATATTCACCTTAAGATCGATATTAAAGGCGGTAAAGTCGGGGGTAGAAGCCTTGCTGCTTACTTTCAGTTTACCAGTTATGGTTCCTGTTGCATCCCACGAACCTACATCCAAAACGAGACTTGTGTCAATCGCACCGTTTTTCGGTTTGAGCGTGAAATACGCAAAATATGCACTGGCATAACGAGGATCATAGATGTAATAATAATTACCGTCTGTATTATCGATTTGCAGATACACATCACCGGTCAGGTTGCTTGCCTTGACATCGATCGTTTGCGTAGTACCATTGTCATCATCGGGGTCTGTTGAACGAGTTGGAATCTCACCGAAATCAACGGTAGTAACCGCACTTCCGTTCTGCTCGATAGAGATAGAAGGAGAAGTGGAACTGGACTCTCCATAAATCTCAATCTTGGTAATTTGCGTGTTAGCATTCGTCGTTACCTGCAATACATACACATTTCCTGCATCCTGATAACTGGAGTTAATGTTGTAGGTATTGGATCCTGCAGCTCCGGTAGTAGCCGTACTAACCTCAGTAGAACCGACATAAATGTTCTGGCCTACAGAAGCGGAAGCTCCGGCTCTACCTGTAACCACAATCTTCGTGGTTTTCCAAGAGAACGCCGGCAACGTAAGTTTCGAACCCGTCTTTCCCAGCATCAGATAACCAGCAGTATTGTAATAATACTTGGTCGTAGCCGATAACTTGATCGTGTACGTACCGTTGGAGTACGAGTTTTCGTCTGTGAGACCAGCAGCACTTCCTTCCGGAAGATTCCAAGCAGTATTGGACGTGAAATCCAATGTTGCTTTGAGCTCATCTGCCGCCCACGTTCCCATACTGAAGCACATCAGCATCAGCATGGAGAGAAGAAGTTTGAACTTTTTCATAGGATATATTTTTAGTTAAACAATGTTTGTTCGTAATTATTGTATCCGTACGCCTTGTGCGTTGTACATCTTTCCGTCACGAAGGATGTATAACTGACCGTCAATAATCAGCTTTCTGCTTTCGACTTTCGACTTTTGACTTTCGACTGTCTCAATACCGGTAGCCACTTGACCTTTCTCAATAATGTACAGTTGATAAGACTGATTTAAACCTTTGTAGAAGGCGAAGAAGTCTTGGCCTGTCGTCTTATTAAGCGAAAGGTAACGGGTATCGCCTTTGGTATCCTCCAAAGAGAAGGTATAATAGCCATCCGTTTTTTGGATAGTCAGTTCTCTTGCATTATTGAGAGTACCGAGGTTTGCCGTGTTGCTACTACCGCTATACATGCAGTATTTCTCACCTGTCTTAAGGTAATTGCCTTCAATCTCCCAATAGAATTTATCTTCCAGATTTTCCGAAGCAACCTCGCTAATATCGGTTGTCTGGGCATCTACTGCCATGTAGTGTTTGGTTGAAGACGTACCGAGATCCGAAGTCATGTAGAACCAGTTACCGTCGTTAAGATTCTTGCGAGCTACCACCACGAAGCGGGTCGGTTTTTTCTTAAAGACAGCTTCGATGGTCGAGAAATCAGAATTCTCCGTTACCTCGTAAGAGAGCGGACAAGTCGAACCTTCGCTCACGCCATCTATCTCCCAGTGGTCAAACAACCAATCGTCTTCAACGTCTTTGACATCAAGACTGAGCGTGGTACCTTCGGCTACATAATAACACGAGTCGCCCATATGGATGGATTTATGGATACCATTCGTATCATAGATCGTACCATGATCGGATTTCAACATCACGTAGCGCTTGCCCAACTCTTTCTCCTCAAACATAGCGCGCATTACAAAATAAGAGGAGTTATCGTTTAGAGTTATTCCGCATATCTTGGAGAACTCCAACCACTCGCTTGGCTTGACAGAGAATTCTTTCTCTTCGAACCGCTTGAGCAGTTTGTATTCCGTTGAATTGGTGCCATCCAATTCCTCTATATACCCCTTGAGGTAGGTTGCAACCCGATATGCATCTTCTTCACTGCCGTATTGTTCCACCCATTTATCCGGTATCCAACCAAGGAATTTGCCGTTCGATTTCTCCGTTGCAGTATAAGTCATCCGCCATGTATCCTCCGGGAATTTGTCCGGGTGTTCCAACAGCGTGATATTTCCTTTTCGATCGTCCGTGATAGAAGCGGAAACGGTTCCGTAATTGCCCTCCGATTGCGTAGCAGAAACGCCTACAAATACCCAGTCGTACACCTCCAAGACGACATTCATACTCTCATTTACCGTTATCGTAAATTCCGTACCGTCGTGGTAACCGTCGCTGCCTGTCCAATATCCCATCATAAAGAAATAATCCGATTTGAAATTGGAGAATTGGATCTGCGTACCTTTCTTGTGATACGTCGTGCGGTTGATGATATTCGGAATGGAAGTAGTCATGGAGCAATACTGGTTAATCGTATTTGCGTTCCATTTGTCCGTTCCGTTAGGCCAAGTTGCGTATGTGTCGTCAATCAACCAATAATAGACGGTGATAGAGAACCATTCGTCACCGGTGTCATCGTGTCTCCAGAAATAACCTATATAGTTGATATAGTCCGGACAGGCATACTCCATACTGGTATATTTGGAATCGTACTTGTGTCCGTATCCACCCATCAACTTCGTACTGCCGGTAAACACGTCATCCGGAATCGCCATTTGGCTGGAGAGATAACTCCACGATTTATCGCTATAGATTCGCTCCAGATTATCGCAGGAGTAGAACATATGGGTGATAAAACGCACCTTGGACATTGAGAACGTATTCACATTCAATGTAGTCACGGCATCGCAGTCCTCAAACATAGCCTCCATGTCATATACGTTCGCCGTATTGAAATGGCTCAGGTCGATGGATTTGAGTTTTTTACATCCCTTGAACAATGCATGCATATTTGTCACCTTCTCGGTGTTGAGATAATCGAGATTCACGATCTGCTCGAGGCTGCTGAAACCGGAGAACCACTTGTTCATATCCGTCGGAGCCGCCCCGAGAACGGATTGGTCGAAAGTAACTTTCGTCACCTGTGCCCGCTGCGTACTGTAAGACGAGGTGGTCCAGTCTTGCGTACCGCCACGAGAACTTATCTTCTCATCATAATAGATCGTCATCGAGGTGCCGCTGAACACACCGTACAAGGTGGTACCGACAGCGGTGCGTTTGAAGTAATTCCAAGGCGCGATGTTATAGTTATCGCCGTACGCCTCCGGGATATCCAAGGTGATCGAACTCTGGTTGACACCCACAAAAGGATTCGTCTCTATATCTGGAGGCGTAGGATAGTTCATATAGATCACGGCGCCATCTTTGATACCGCCATAAAACGCCTGACTCTTGATACTACGGAGCTCCGTGTCGAAACGCAGGGAACGGATACCGCAGTTAACGAATGCTCTCTGATACACATTCACACAACCGCTCAAGTCAACATCTTGCAATGCCGAGCAGCCCATGAACGCCGAGTCCTTCACATTAGCGACCTTCTCCATGTTGATTGTCTTCAGACTGGAGCAGTTATAGAAGGCACTGTTGCCGATGTAATTATAACTGGAACGATAGTAATTGATATCCACCTTCTCCAGTTTCGTGAAATTGAGGAAGGCATTGTTGGAGATACCATACACCTCGTTATAGATATGCACTTCCTTCGCCTTCGATTTGAAAGAGCTCCAGTTGGCACCGGCTTTCGGGAAGTTCGGCATTCCGATCTTATCGCAGTCAATAATCAGACTGTTGTCGCCGTTGATATACCAGTACGGAGCAGCGCCGTTCAAGGTCCAATAGGCGGCATTGTCACCCTGTACCACTTCACCATAGACGGTCTCTCTGTTGTTGGTATGACCGGCTTTCGGCGCGCCGCTGGCATTCATGGTGTTGTAATTGAACATTATCACCACATCGTACATCTTGCCGCTCGTTATCTCATAGATATCGGCACCGATGAGGTCGGTATTTTTCGGCAAGGTCATCGTCGCAAAATAGATAGACGGCTTTCGGTTGAGGATCGTGTTGCCGTTATCGTCTGTGCTTGCACGCAACAACTGCGGACAGCCGATGAACGGATAGTCACCCAACTCCGATACATACGGAAGCTCGATATAACTGAAAGCCGTTTGCATAAATGCTTGCGATCCGATATAGTCCACATGCGTGAAGTTAAACTCCTTCAACAACATACAATAAGCGAACGCTGCATCGCTCACGCGCAATGGCCAGAAGGCAGTCGCCTTAGAATAATCGATCGTCACTTTTTCCACCCGCCACATACCGGTAAACGCACATTCGCCGATTTTCTTGAGGTTCGGATTGACGAAAGCAATCTCCTTAACCTGCGAAACGAACGCGCTCCAAGGAGCCGTGGTGATGTACATGTAATCCGCCGATCCGTAAGCCGAATAGACGGAAGAGGGACAACTGACATCCGAACAGTCCGCCAGCGTAGCCATGTAGTCCGGCACGGTGGTTGCATCAATGACCAGCTTACCGGTGGAATTGTCGAATCCCCAGGATCCGCCACCCGGGAAAGTACCATTGGTAGATGCTGCCTGTACGCCCATTACTGCCATCAGCAGTACGGCAAAAAGAGTAAGAATTTTTTTCATAAACATTGTATTTAGAGATTTGTTAAATAATGTGGCTTTCAATTCGGGCGCAAAGGTAAAAAAAAAAATCACATATGCAAGAAAAAATATATTTTTTTTTCGTTTTTTGCGTTTTTTTGTGATTTTAATCCGATTAGAACGTTTGACAATGGTGGTAAGATGATAGAGATAATCACCTACTAATAACCTACTAATAACCTACTAATCACATACTAATATCGTACTAATCGTGTACTATTGTATGGTCATGGGTATTTAAATGGAGTTATCGTGAATGGGAGGGGAAATTGGGAGGGAGGGGAAATTGGGAGGGAGGATAAAAAAGAGGGGCACCGAAGGAGATAAAAAAGAGGGGCACCGAAGTGTCCCTCTGATGAATCAGCCAATTTTGGCTGATGTATAGCGTCCGGATTAGCGGATACGTACGCCGGTCATGTTGAAGGTCTTGTTGCCCTTCATAATAAGCAGTTGACCGTCCTTAATGGTCTTGACCGCCTTGGTGTTTGCGTTGACATCCTCAATGCCGGTTCCTGAACCCGGAACAGTCATCACGATATTGTACTGCACATTGTTGTAGCCAAGAAGCGTAACCGTGATGGTATAGCCTCCGTCATTCGCTTTTGCAATAACTACAGTCGCCTTGTAGTATTCAATTTCGCCTTCCTTGTTCAAAAATTCGGTACCGATATACTCGTTATCAAAATCATACTCGGTGTATGTACCTTCCACGTCTCCATCAACCCAGAGACCGATTTGAACATAAAATTCATCCTCATACAAACCGTAAATACCATACAAGCCATCTTCCGCATAATCGTCATCCAACTCAGCGTCCGGAATAGTTACGTTTTTCGTTTCTTTTGCCTTCGGCTCAACGAATACCAAATTGAAGACATAGTTGTTGTTATCCTTGCCAACCAGCGTACCGGTGATCGTCACATTCCCGTTCTCTGCGATAGAAAGGGTAACCGAACCACTTTTGAATTCGACATAGGTAGTATCCGTACCCTCGATAATACCCACGTAGGTAAAGTCTGCATCGAGTTGATCCATCGTATAGGTACCCTCGGTGTAATCATCCGATATGTTAGAAACAGAAACAACAAATTTGTCATCTGCCCCATATAATTGCCACCAATCCTCTTCGTCATAGTTCAAGAAACGCAGACCTTCGCTCATGGTAACATTGATTGTTTCCGGCTCCGGTTTTTCGCCTTCGATGATCTCAACGATGTAGCAGTTTTGTTGCAATTCGTGCGTGGATGAATAGTAATCGTATTTACCGTACGCAACTACGGTATCGCCCACTGCTACAGTGTAGGTACCATCCGAAACCGCATCAAACTCCTCCACCGTTGTGCTACTTGCATCATAAGCCGGATCGGTTGTGGTGTATTTAGCGCCTTTAATCGAGTAGGAGTTATAGAACTCAAACTCACCCGTTGCACCGGTAGCGTCTTTTACATAGATGTTAGCGGAACCATAATTCTTGAAGTTAGAACCCTTGATCTCAATCTTGGTAACAACACCACGAACAAACATCTCATCGTCCTTGCTCGGATCAGCTGCGATAGCCTCTGCTACGTTGTAAAGCGGGCAATTTGCCTTAACCGGCTCAAAATAGGTATAGCCCCATTGCTGGTTACCTTCCGGACGGAAATAAACGGTGTATTTACCGGTCTCGTTAATGATGTATTCATTGCCGATACCATCTTTATACCATGTGGTGTCTTGACCTAACACACCTATTACTTTGATTCCCTCTTTCGCAGCTAAAACAGCATCAATCATATACTCACCTTCCTGTCCGGGATTTGCTTTGAGTCGGTAATCTGCATTCGGTTTCCAACCGATCAAGGAACCTACGAGATAGTATTTGGGAGTGGACGTACCGCCTTCAAGCGTTACCTCAATCCCGGTAAAACAAAGTTGTCCGGCTTTGGTATCTTCCGTTCCATAATCCGCCTTGTCGCCAACCGTCAGGGTAACCGATTTAGCAGAACCGGTCCATACAGCCGAAAAATCCGGAGTACCTTTCACTTCGACACTACCGGTATTAGCGGTCAGCGGAGCCAGACGCTTTTGTCCCTGCGTAGAAATCACGAAAGAGATAGCGGTAATGTTTGTCTCCGCCTCAATGGTGATCGAACCTTTCGCATACACGCGAAGGTCTTTACCATTCGCATTGTAAGCCGGATTAGTAGAACCTGTGTTTTTAGCCGTTGAAACGGAAATACCTTCCGCCTCAAAAGAAGTAGCAGCGTAGTCCGCCATCGTCAACGTCACGTCCGTTGCCATCATACTGCCGGCAAAAAGCACAGCAGCGAAAAGAGCGAAGAATTTTCTCATGATTGTAAGTTTTTTTAAAATGTTATTTTGTTGTTATGGTTTTCTAGATATTCCAGGTTCACTAGATGCCCTAGATACTATTCCATCCAAAAACGCGACAAAGTTACTGCAAATTTTTCAAATATGCAAATAAATTTGCAAAATTTATGATTTTTTATGCGCCACGACGAAAAGTTGAACAGAATTAAAGAGATTTTGCCAAATGATGTATGCCGCAGCTCCAAGAGAGGACATCGGATCCAAGAACGTATTCGCCATCCAGACACCCAGCGACGTGTTCTTCTGTCCGAAAGCCTGACCGGCAGTGATGGACGAGACACCCGCCATCGTCTTCGGTGCTGCAGCAGGGTTTATGAGCACATCCTGATAGTCCTTTCCCTTACTCGGCGCCGGAAGATAGTAACCGATCAACTTACCAAGACCGAACTGCAACAGACAGATAAAGAACGAACATACTAATAAAATTAGTATATTTGTCATTTGTGATTGGAAATTTGTTATTGTTGTTTCGGTAACGACGGAGGTCAACACAATAATCGAACAAACCCACAAATAGAACGGAGCAACGGCTATCTTAACCGGCAATACAAACTCTTTTTTCGTTCGCCATTTATAAATAAGTCGCAGACACCATGCTGCCACAAAAGGGCCCAACAACAGAGGTGCCACACGTGACAAGATAAGCAGGAAGGCCGACCAGAAAGACATATCCGCTGCAGGATAGATCAACGGGAAGGTTGCCGGCACAATGATCGCTGTCGCGAAATTAGAAAGCAAAGTAAATGTCGTAAGATTCTGAATCGAGCCTCCCATCTTTCCGGCAATGATCGGTGCAGCGGTAGCCGTAGGCATAATGAAACACATCAGCAGACCTTGCGCAAGGATAGGATCACCGGAGATACGCAGCGCAAGCATATAGGCAGCAAAACTAAAGATGAGTTGAACGGACAACACTACCCAATGCCATTTATGCAAACGAAGATCCAAGGGGTTGACCTTACAGAACGTGAAAAAGAGCATAAAAAAGATCAACCACGGCAATATCGGCGCAAGGGGAAGGAGATATTTATAGCCGAGGGCTCCGATAACCATCGAAAGCCATAAAGCGTTGGAATCAAAGAATTTTCTCATATTTACCATTTGGTCATTTACCATGTACCATTTATTTAGTCATTGGACCATTTAGCGACAATGTCATCCATGATGGCAAAAACATCAGTGACGGTTTCGGCGCGGAGAAGGGCAATGCGTGTTTGCTTGAAATCAAAGAGCCCTTTGAAGACGGGCGATGCCGCAAAATGTCTTCTCGAATGCACGATACCCTTCCGCTCGTCATTACCACACCACTGTATGGAGGAAAGGACGTGCTCTTTAAGAACATTTACCTTTTCCTCCATAGACCGCGGCAGAGCCGCTGACAGAGCACAGACCGTTTCACTGACAGACCGTCCTTCGGACTGACAGACCGAATTACCAGCAAGATATTCTTTCATCTCCGCAAAGAGCCAGGGGGCACCAAAGGTGGCACGTCCGATCATGATCGCATCGACTCCGTATTTATCAAAACATTCCTTCGCGCGTTCAGGGGTACACACGTCCCCGTTCCCGATAATAGGAATATGCATACGCGGGTTATTCTTCACTTCCCCGATAAGGGTCCAATCGGCTTCGCCTCGATACATCTGACTGCGCGTTCTGCCATGAATCGCCAACTCCTGTATTCCGCAGTCCTGTAATCGTTCCGCCAAATCGACAATAAAAGTTGAGGGTTGAGAGTTTAGAGTTGAGAGAAGTGGAGAGTTAAAAGTATAAAGTTTGTCAAGCCCAAGCGGATTGATTCTAGGTCTCAAATCATTCTCATCCCATCCCAGACGCGTCTTACAGGTAACGGGTGTCTTCACTGCGTTCACTACCGCCTTCGTGATTTCCAACATCTTGGGGACGTCTCGAAGAAGACCGGCACCGGCTCCTTTGCCGGCTACTTTTTTTACCGGGCAACC
This sequence comes from uncultured Bacteroidales bacterium, assembly GCA_902774185.1. GTDB lineage: Bacteria > Bacteroidota > Bacteroidia > Bacteroidales > Paludibacteraceae > Colicola. Next base: position 15,544 of record CACYHE010000006.1, read on the forward strand.
GAAATTTATATCGATGAAATCGGGCTTTGCTGTCTCTACGATACGGGCCGCGTCCGCCATCGATTCCGGGTCACGACCATAGATCTGGATGGCTACGGGACGCTCGGCATCGTTGATCGTAAGTTTGCGTGTCGTAGAGGCGATATCCCTCACCAATGCATCGGCGTTCACAAATTCCGTATATACTCTATCCGCTCCGTAACGCTTACATAACGCCCTAAACGCAGGGTCCGTTACGTCTTCCATCGGTGCTAAATATAATTGGTGATTGGTCATTGGTCATTTATTGAGCGTCGGGTACGAGATACGATGATGGTTCATGGCAGTCAGACGATTCACAAAGACCCGACGGATATCTTCCACATCCTTGAAAGAGAGCGGTGTCTCGGAGAACTGACCATCTGCTATCTGACTATCTATCATCAGGTTGACCGCCTTCGCGATAGAAGCCTCCGAATAGTCATTCAGGCTGCGGGAACGGGCTTCTACGGCGTCCGCCATCATGAGAATCGCCCCCTCTTTGGTTGTCGGTTTGGCACCCGGGTAACGGAACAAAGACTCATCGATTTTCTCATTCGGGTGCGCGTTACAATAGGTATTATAGAAATAGCGCACAAGCGACGTGCCGTGGTGGGTCGTGATAAAGTTGATGATTGCCTCCGGCAGATGGTTACGCCGCGCAATCTTCTCGCCTTCGGTGACATGCGCGATGACCACTTGAGCGGCATCACGGGGATCCATTTGCAAGAGCGGGTTCTCTGCGCCCTGTTGGTTCTCTACATAGTAGAGCGGGTCGGCTATCTTACCGATATCGTGATAGAGGGCACCTGTTCGAACCAACAAGGCGTTCGCTCCGATAGTCTTCGCCGCTTCGGTAGCCAGATTAGACACCTGCATCGAGTGTTGGAAGGTGCCCGGTGCACGTTCGGCAAGAGTATGCAGTAACTCCGAGTTGATATCCGTCAATTCAACCAGCGTGATAGATGAGATGAAATGGAAGATCTTCTCAAACAGATAAATCAGTCCGTAACAACCGACGGTAAGGATGGCGCTGATGAAGAAGTATAGATAGTTCCAGGGGTCGATGGACGAGATATCACCGGTATGCGCGAAGGTGATAGCCGTATAAGCGATTGTCTGCGCAAAGAGGATCCAACCGGCCGTCTGTACCAGTTGGGCACGGCGAGTCATATCCGAGAGAGAGGACACGGCAACCATTCCCGCAACGATCTGGATGAAGAAGAACTCCACCGGAGCGGGTACGATGACAGAGGTGATCAAGATGGTGGTAAAATGCAGAAAGAGCGCAGTACGGGAATCCAAGAAGACGCGTGTCAAGATCGGTACCCAGACAAAAGGAATGAGATAGACCGAGAGGTTAAACCGCAACGCCATACATGCCAACGCGATAACGATAAGCATCTGCAGGCAGAAGAAAAGGACAGTCGAAGTCTTGCGGACATATGCCTGCCGGAAGACATAAAGATACACCACAAAAAGGCAAAGGAAAAGCAGCACAAGGAGTGACTCACCGATGGTGGTAAGCGTTCGTTGCCGGTTTCCGACCGTCTCATCTTCATAGGCACGGGAGAGCGACTGAAGGATCTGGAAAGTGCGTTCCGTAACCAGTTCGCCTTTCTCAATAATCTTCTCATCTTTCTGTATCATACCCTGCGAAGGCGAAAGGGTTGCCAGCAGTTTATCGCGCATGGAGGTAGTGAGCGCAGTGTCCCGCACAAGGTTCTGGGCGCACTCGTAACCGAAATGTTCGTACGCCGATTTAGGCGTATAGATATTAGAGAGGGTGTAGTTCTTCGCCACTTTATTCTGCATCACGGCAATGCGGGTATAGTTCTCCGTCTTAAGCCATTCCATCTCTTGCAAGGAGATAACCATCACCTGGCGTTGCGCGCTACGGATATATTTGTAACTGGGCACGAATGTGGAGAGCAGTTGTTGCTGCTCTTTTGCCAACTGGTCCTCCGTCTTAAAGATCGGGAAGTCGAAATCCGCCGTAAGGGTGTTATACCCCCAAGGTTTTCCTACTTCATAATGATAGCGGAAAGAGTTGTTGTAACGCGGAAACATCAAGACGATGATTGCCGCAAGAATCGCAAAAATGCTCAGGCGAAAAATGGTCTGCGCCATTTTCGAGTTGGAAGATTTCATTTATCTTTTCGTTTTAAAAAATTCTTGTATCAATGTACGGCATTCGGTTTCCAAAACCCCAGCCGTGACGGTTGCTTTAGGATGAAAGACACGCGGTGCGTAAGTTTGATAACCTCGCTTGGGATCCGGTGCGCCATAAACGATCCGGCATATCTGCGCCCAACCGATAGCGCCGGCACACATCGGACAAGGTTCGACGGTGACATACAGCGTTGCGTCCGGCAGATATTTGCCGCCAAGGGTTTGGGTAGCGGCGGTTATGGCTTGCATCTCCGCGTGGGCTGTGACGTCCGCAAGGGTCTCTGTGAGGTTATGTCCCCGACCGATAATCCGGTTCTGACTAACGATGACACAACCGATAGGAATCTCATCCGCCTCCAGCGCTTTCTCGGCTTCCAGGAGGGCGATGCGCATGTATTTTTCGTCTTCGGAATTCATCCGATTAAATCCGAATTTATCTGATTTTATCCGACAGAAATTGCCGATTTCATCGGGGTTTTCTTCGAAATGATTACCGATGACGACGATGTCTGCACCGGCATTATACGCGGCATTCATCGCTTCGGGTGTACGGATCCCTCCGCCTACGATCAGGGTGAGGGATGTATGGGCACGCACCGCCTTAATTATCTCCGATGAAATCGGGGTTTTTGCCCCACTTCCCGCCTCCAAATAGATTGCCTGTTTCCCCATCAGTTCTGCCGCAATACAAGTATCTATTATGGTTTGAAGGTTGGATGGTTTGAGGGGCCTGGTGCCCGTTACTTTCATCGTTGAAGTCTCTACACCTCCGTCAATCAATATATATGCCGTTGAAATCGAAGGAATCTGCGATTCTTGGATCGCCCGTGCTGACTTGATCTGCTGCCCTACCAAATACTCCGGATTATCGCCGGACAAGAGGGACAAGAAAAGTATTCCATCCGCTTCCGGAGAGAACTGCGCTGCATTACCGGGGAAGAGGATGATGGGGATTTGGCATTTATGATTTATGATTTCAAATTTCAAATTTCGGACAAAATCTGTCGTATCCCCACCGGTGGAACCGCCTACAAAAATATAGTCAGGATGAGCGGACTCCGTAAGACGGAGCGCCTCCAGATTTGCTTTCTCCGGATCCAACAAAAGGGCGAGTTTTTTTCTATTTACCATTTGGTCATTTACCATTTTGTCATTTATTTGTCCATTTGGACATTTAGTCATTTCCATTCAAAAGATTCGACCATGCGGATAACGTCGGTGCGGAGGTAGTTATATACCGGTGCCAAGGAGTCGGCATTAGGCGGACAATTACAATAGACGGAAGCACGGAAGAAATGGCGGGTTGAGTCGGTTACAAAGAACTGACAGGACGAGGCGGTGTTTCCTTCGAGATTGAAGAGCACACCATGCACATTCGCTTCCGGATGGCTATATTCCCGTTCCGGAATGGACGTAGCAAACGACGCATTCCGATAGACAAAATCAAGGGCATCGTTGGTCAGATCGCGTAAGTTCTTACGAACGGGTTTGTACGAACAATGGATAGTAGCGTCCAGCGACGGATAGTAAATGTTTATCCAATAGGGTTCCGCCTTTTGCGGTCTGACCACGGCGTTTGCGGACAAATCAAAGGTATAAGGATACGCCGGATACTGCTGCTCGAACGGTACATAGGCCGTATCGGGCACCGTGATCCGATAGTACCCGTAAGGTTTGGGTATGGACACTTTATTACATGCCATACACATTATTCCCACTATGCCGATAAATACGATTTTTCGCATTTTACTCCAAATTACGGTGCAAAGATACAACTTTTAGTTGAAAGTTGAAAGTTGAAAGTTGAAAGAAGTGCATTTTTAGGGCAAAAATGCTATTTTTTTGTAAAAAAGTTCGCGCGCACTTGTGTATATGTAAAAAAAGTTGTATATTTGCACGCTTTTTGGATAAATGAGTATGTTAGAGAACAAAAATAACTATTGTGTGATCATGGCGGGCGGTGTCGGAAGTCGATTCTGGCCGTTCAGTAGGGAGAGCAAACCGAAGCAGTTTTTGGACTTCTTCGGTACGGGTAGAAGTTTGCTGCAGATGACGGTCGATCGGTTCCGACCGATTATTCCGATCGAGAACATGGTGATCGTGACGAACGTAGCCTACAGGGATATGATTCTGGAGCAGATACCGGACATGAAAGCCGAGCAGATTCTCTGCGAACCGGCAAGACGGAATACGGCGCCGTGCATTGCTTACGCGACGGCGTGGATAAAGTCAAGAGTCAAGAGTCAAGAGTCAAGAGTCAAGACTAATATTGTGGTTGCGGCGAGTGATCATCTTATCTTGGAGGAAGAGAAATTCCGGCAAGTTATTTTGAAGGCATTTGAGTTTGTGGGTAAGAACGAGGCGATTTGTACATTGGGAATGCAGCCGACAAGACCGGAGACGGGGTATGGATATATCCAATTTGTCGCGGACAAATCGGATGAGTTGAAAGTTGAAAGTTTAAAGTTGAAAGAAGACGGTATTTTCCCGGTTAAGCAGTTCAAAGAGAAGCCGAACTTGGAGACGGCAAAGAAGTATCTGGAGAGCGGAGATTATCTATGGAACAGCGGAATCTTCATTTGGAGTTTGGATATCATCTGCAAAGCAATAGAGACCTATTTGCCGGAAGTGGCAGCGATATTTGCGAAAAGTGAAGGCTTGATCGGAACCGATAAAGAGGCCGATTTCATCGGGGAATATTTTCCAAAATGCCCGAATATTTCCGTCGATTACGGTATCCTGGAGAAGGCAGATAATGTGTTCGTGATTCCGTCATCTTTCGGATGGTCCGACTTGGGCACCTGGGGCAGTCTGTATGAGTTGAGCGAGAAAGATGAGCAGGGGAATGTCAGTCTGCACAGCGAGACGCATTATTATGAGGCGCAAGGCAATATCGTTGTTCTGGAACCGGGAAAAGTTGCGATTGTACAAGGCGTGAACGATATGATCATTGTGGAGGAAAAAGGAGCCTTGTTAGTTTGCAAGAAAAGCGAAGAACAACGGATCAAGCAATTTGTCAATGAATTGACAATTGATAATTATTGATAATTATTACTTAATAATACTTAAACACATCATGAGTTATCTGAATTTTGACAAGACAGTGCTTGTTAATCTGGAGCGGTCGCTTCAGAAAGAGATGATTCGAACCAACCGGGCCGGTGTGTACAGTTCATCTACCATTGTGGATTGTAACACGCGTAAGTACCACGGTCAGTTGGTGATGCCTATTCCTACCTTGGGTGACGACAACTTCGTGTTGCTCAGTTCTCTGGACGAGACGGTGATCCAACACGGAGCGGAGTTCAACTTGGGTCTGCACGAGTACGGCGAGAATCATTTCAGTCCGAACGGACACAAGTACATTCGCGAGTTTGACTGCGAAGTAATCTCCCGCACGACCTATCGTGTCGGTGCGGTGATCTTGCAGAAAGAGCGGTTACTGGTTAGTTTTGAACCGCGTGTGCTGATTCGCTACACCCTGCTGGAGAGCGGTAGTCCGACAACGCTTCGTTTTCGTCCGTTCCTGGCATTCAGGAATGTGAACGAGTTGACACACGAGAACCCCCTGGCGAACCCCGACATGAATGACTGCGAGAACGGTCGTTTCAACCGCATGTATCCGGGTTTCCCGAGTCTGTATATGCAGTTCAGCAAGGCGGTTGAGTACCACCATGACCCGCAGTGGTATAAAGATATCACATACCGCAAAGAGCGCGAACGCGGTTATGCATACCAAGAGGACTTGCTGGTTCCGGGTTATTTCGAGTTACCGATGAAGAAAGGTGAGAGTATCATCTTCGCCGCCGGTGTAACGGAATGCAAGACGAGTCAGTTGAAGACCGTTTGGAAGAAAGAGTTGGAGCGCCGTAACCGTCGGGACGATATGTTCAGTACGTTAAAGAATAGTGCGAGTCAGTTCTACAAACGCGAAGGAGACAAGTGCTATCTGTTAGCCGGTTTCCCGTGGTTCAAAGCGGACGCTCGAAGCACGTTCTTCTCCGTTGCCAGCTGTACGCTGGACATCAACCGTCCAGAATACTGGGATGCCATCATGAACAAGACCGCTATTGAAGAGGTATTACGGTTCATGAACGGCAGAGGAAATGAAAACAAGATGACAGGAATGGACGAACCGGATGTGTTACTTTGGTTCATTCGTGCTTGTCAGAAATACGCACATAAATACACGGTTCGTGAGGCAGCCGATCTATATGGTCAACTTTGCTTGGATATCATCACCTGGTATCGCAAGCAGAACCATCCCCGCGCACGACTGCATCAGAACGGTCTGATCTGGGTAGATGGTACCCAACGTCCCGCTACCTGGATGAACGCCACGGAGAACGGTTGGCCTATCACACCGCGTACGGGCTATGTGATAGAAGTGAACGCCTTGTGGTATAACGCGATGCGGTTCACCGCAGAGATGCTTCGCGAGATGGGGAAAGAGACGAGTGCCGATCTCATGGAATATCAGGCAGAGATCACGAAAGATGCGTTCGTCAAGACTTTCTGGAACGGTCTTTACCTCAATGACTACGTTGTAGATAACTACGAAAACAAGGAGGTTCGTCCGAATATGATCTGGGCAGTAGGTCTGCCGTACAGTCCGCTGGACCGCAAACAACAGAAAGCGGTTGTCGATATCTGTACGAAGGAATTGCTGACGCCGAAAGGTCTTCGTTCCTTAAGTCCGAAGAGCGGTATGTACTATCCTATCTACAACAGCAATGCTGCCGATCGCGAACGTGCGCTGCATAACGGTATCGTTTGGCCGTCCACTATCACCGCTTATTCGCGTGCTTATATGAACGTGTACAAATACAGCGGTACCAGTTTCATGGAGCGCTTGTTGGTTGGTTTCGAAGCGGAGATGGACGAATTGACCATCGGTACGCTGAACGAGTTCTACGACGGTTACCCACCCTATAAGGGTCGTGGCGGCATGAGTAGTGCGCCGAGTGTAGCAGCTGTCATCAGTCTGATGGATACGCTCAAGAAATACCAGGAAGTTGAAAGTTTAAAGTTGAAAGTTGAAAGTGAGGAGGTACAACAATGAAAGCGTTAATGTTCGGTTGGGAGTTTCCTCCCCACATCTTAGGCGGTTTAGGTACAGCCAGCTACGGTCTGACACGCGGAATGAGTGAACAGAAAGACTTGGAGATCACCTTCGTCATCCCCAAACCATGGGGCGATGAAGATCAGTCGTTCTTGAAGATCATCGGTGCCAATAGTATTCCTGTGGTATGGAAAGATGTCAACTACGACTATGTCAAGTCCCGCATGGAAGGTAGAATGAGTCCGGAAGAGTACTATCACTATCGTGACGGTATTAGGTATGACTACCGCCGTATCGGTACGGACGACTTGGGTTGCATCGGTTTCTCCGGCCGTTATCCGGATAACCTGATTGAAGAGATCGGTAACTACGAAGCGGTAGCCAGTGTACTGGCGCACAGTCTGGACTTCGATATCATCCACAGTCATGACTGGTTGACATACCCGGCAGGTGTATTTGCCAAGAAGATCAGCGGTAAGCCGCTGGTTATCCACGTACACGCAACCGATTTTGACCGTAGTCGCGGAAACGTAAACCCGACGGTATATGCCATCGAGAAACGCGGTATGGACGAAGCGGATCATATCATGTGCGTTAGTAACCTGACACGCCGGACGGTGATCGAGAAATACGGTCAAGACCCGCGTAAGGTAAGTACGGTTCACAACGCCGTAGAGCCGTTGGCGCATCCCGAAGAGTTCACGAAGCCTGAGCGAAAAGACAAGCTTGTCACTTTCCTGGGTCGTATCACGATGCAGAAAGGTCCGGAGTATTTCGTAGAGGCCGCAGCAAGGGTATTGAGCAAGACGGACGGCGTACGATTTGTGATGGCCGGAAGCGGTGACAAGATGGCGGAGATGATCGATCTCGTAGCCAAACGCGGCATCGCGGATAAGTTCCACTTCCCGGGCTTCATGCGCGGCAAGCAGGTACAGGAGATGTTAGCAATGAGCGACGTATATATCATGCCGTCTGTGAGCGAGCCTTTCGGTATCAGTCCGCTGGAAGCGATGCAGGTAGGCTGTCCGTCGATCATCAGCCACCAGTCCGGCTGCGCAGAGATTCTGCAGCACGCCATCAAGACCGACTACTGGGATATCGACGCCATGGCGGACGCTATCTACGCGATTGTCAAGTATCCGGCGATGTACAAGAGTCTGCATGAGTTAGGCATGGCGGAGGTCAACAATATCAAGTGGTCCGACGCCGGACTCAAAGTACGCGCAATTTATGACGGTGTGATAAATCACACCTTATAAAGTTTAAAGTTGAAAGTTTAAAGTTTAGAGAATTATGAAAAATATATGTTTATGCTTCCAGATGCATAGTCCGTATCGTCTGAAGCGTTATCGTTTCTTTGAAATCGGTCATGACCATTACTATTATGACGACATGGCCACGGAGGAACATGTAAACTGGTTGGTAGAGACCTCTTATCTGCCGTTGTGCCGCACGATTAAAGACATGATCAACCTGAGTAAGGGTAAATTCCACTGCGCCATCAGCATCAGCGGAACGATGATTGAGATGTTCGAGCAGTTCAACCCCGAGATGATCGATATCCTCAAGGAGTTGGCAGCCACAAAGGCAGTTGAGTTTCTGGCTACGCCGTACGCTTATTCGTTGGCTTCGGAGTATAACGAGACGGAGTTCAAGAAGCAGTTGAAATTCCAAGGCGAGTTACTGGGAACCATCTTGGGTGTCAAAGCGCAGACCGTTTGGAACACCGAGTTACTGTACACCGATGAGTTCGCCTATAACCTGAGCAAGATGGGTTACAAAGCTATCATGACGGAAGGTGCGAAACATGTGCTGAGTTGGAAGAGTCCGAACCGCGTGTTCCAGTCTGCGGCTTCGCCGAAGATGAAAGTGCTGCTTCGTAACACCGGTTTGAGTGACGAACTGAGCTTCCATTTCTCAGATCCCAACTGGGCGAACTTCCCGATGGACGCAGAGAAATATGCGAACATGCTGCAAGCACTGCCTGAAGGAGAGGACATCATCAATATTTGGGTAGGCGCAGAGACCTTCGGTATTCGCCAGAATGCCGGAACGGGTATCTTCGACTTCCTCAAAGCTTTGCCGTACTACGCATTGGAACGTGAGATGGGCTTCATGACTCCTGCGGAGGCGGTTAAGAAACTGTCTGCTGAGGATGTATTGTCCAGTCCGTATCCCTTGACTTGGAGCGGTGAGGCGAAGGATCTGAGCGTCTATACCGGCAATGACCTGCAACAAGAGGCATTGAATAAACTGTACGCCGTAGCGGAGCGTGTTCATCTGTGTCAGGACAAGGCACTGAAGACGAACTGGCTGCGTCTGCAAGATGTCAACTACCTCCATTACATGAACCATATCGATCAGGGCGAGACGCAGTATGAGTCGGCTTATGACGCGTTCATCAACTATATGAACGTGCTGTCTGACTTCCTGCAGACCGTAGAGGAGCAGTATCCGACCACGATTGAGAACGAGGAGTTGAATGAGCTTTTGAAGACCATCCGCAATCAGGAGGAAGAGATTCAGGCGCTCAACGAGAAATTGAAGAAAGCAAAAAAATAAATCTTCAATCTCAAATCTAAAATCACAAATAATCTTTTGTCAAAAAGATTGTCTATAGTATTAGTGCTGTTGGCAGCGACCCTTGTGGCCGCTGCCAAACCGCCGCGTACCAAGACGGTGGTGAAGACCTGGCAGATGCCGGGTTACAGTGCGGTAGCGGACACGATAGCGTTCAACGATACGGTGATGCTGAACTACCATGATGTAGATGTGCAGCATCAGTATTCGCTTAGTAGTGCGATGAACGGAAACGTATTGGTTTCCCCTATCGAGAGCCGTATCATCAATGACCGCAAGCATACTATTGACGATCCTTTTGCGTGGAGTCTGACGCCTTACGTGGTGACGCCGCAGGAACAACGGTTTTTCAACACCACCACCCCCTTCTCCACCGTTGCCTACAAGAAAGGATTTATCACCGGACATGAAGAGAACGATATCGATTTTCTTTTTACCGGTAACCTCAACCGACGAATGAACGTTGGCGTGGAGATGGATTATCTGAGTTCGGTGGGTCACTACGCCAACACGGCCGGCAAACTGTTCCGGGGTAGTGTCTGGGCAAGTTATACGGGCGGGCACTACAGCGTACACGGTGCATTCGGATGGAGTCAACTCCGTTCGTTTGACAACGGTGGTTTGCAAGACGTGTCGCAGCTGAACAGTAGTCTCAATGCCGAAGACCTGCCGGTACGGTTGAACGCCATGACCGCGTACCGATACCTGAGCGGGTACCTGCATAATCAGTACGCTATCACCATGGATCGGGAGTATCATGATTCGATTGAGGTGATAGAAGACGGTCATCGCGTGTTCCGAGATACGGTGAAAGTAGAATACATCCCGTTGATGACGTTCAGTCATATATTTGAGACCAATAACTCGAACAGACGTTATCTGGAGAAGACTGCCAACCAAGGGTTCTACGACAATATCTACTGCGACAGTACCAAGACGAACGACACGACCGATGTGCTGACAATTCGGAACACGGTAGCGGTGACGTTCTGCGAGGCGTATAACACGAAGTTGAAGTTCGGTGCTACCGTATATGCAATGAATGAGTGCCAACGATTCCTGCGTGACAGTATTCCGTACGATAGTATCTACGATTATAAATGGACCAACAACACCTATGTAGGCGGAGCGATTCACAAACATAGCGGAGCGAATGTGCATTTCGGAGTAGAAGGACAGGTTTGCGTACTGGGCTATAAGATCGGTGAGTTCGATGTACACGGTAAGTTGGAGACGAAGTTCAAGGCGGGTAAGTACCCTTTGATTCTGGCAGCACGGGCTTACGCAAAGAGCGAGGCACCGAGTTGGTACTTGCAGCATTACCATGCAAACCATGTGCAGTGGGATAATAACTTCGGATTTACCTACCGGTTCTTAGGCGGAGCGACGGTGGCCTATCCGACCCAATGGATCAAACCGCGTGTGGACTTCAGTTTTGAGAACCAGACGAATCCGATCTACGTATCGACTTCGGACTGGAAACCCTATCAGTATAAAGGGAGCGTGCAGATACTTACCGGTAATGTAGGACTGGACCTGACCACTCCTTGGATCAATTTGGAGAACTGCGCTGTGATCCAGCACAGTACGAATGACAGCGTGTTACCGGTTCCGCTGGTGATCTTACAGCATCGCTTGTATTACCACGGTACATGGTTCCGGGCATTAGATGCCCAGATCGGTGTGGATCTGCGCTATTTCACACGTTATCACGCGCCGGTATTATGTCCGGCAACGGGTATGTTTGCTACCCAACAACAGACAGAGATTGGTAACTATCCGTGGATTAACGTATATGCCAATTTCTATGTGCGGTCGATCCGGTTACGGTTCTTCGCACATTACCAACACCTAAACCATTTGTTTATGGGCAAGAGTACAGACTATCTGACTATGCCGGGCTACCCGACGAACAGGGATGTGTTCCGGGCCGGTTTGGCATGGCACTTCTATAACTAAAGTTGAGAGTTGAAAGTTGAGAGATATATGGTTATAACACAGAATTTAAATGCGATATTGGAGTACGCGCAAGGCGAAGCGGAACGACTGATGAGTAAGCGGGTAGAACCGGCTCACTTGTTGTTGGCGATCCTTCGTCTGGGTAAAGGTTCGGCGTACGAAGTACTGCAGAAGACATCGCTGAAAGCGGAAGAGGCGAAATCCTATCTGGAGAAAGAGATGCAGGGAACGGATCAGATGGTTGAACCCGTGACGCGCAGTCCGCAAACGGACCGTATCTTACGTATCGCAGAAGGTATCAGCAGAGAGTATCAAGCGGAGGCGGTAGGTTCAATCCATGTGCTGTTAGCGATTATGCGGGAGCGCATCAACACAACAGCCGCTTACTTGGAGCGCGAATGGGAGATCAGTTTCGGTTTGCTGGTGGACTTATACGGTTTACCGCATTTTGAACAGATAGAAGCATCGCAAACCAATGCGGAGCAACCAAATGACGTGAACGAGAGCAACTGGCAACCTCAACGCGGCGCACAGAAGAGCGGTAAGAAAAGCAAGACGACCGCATTGGATAAGTACGGACGTGACTTGACCAAGCAGGCAGAGGAAGGAAGACTGGATCCGATGGTAGGACGCGAAGTGGAAATAGAGCGCGTCGTGCAGATTCTGAGTAGAAGAAAGAAGAACAACCCGATCTTGATCGGTGAACCCGGTGTGGGTAAATCGGCTATCGTGGAAGGTCTGGCTCTGCGTATCGTGCATAACGAGGCAGGAGCGTTGACAGGCAAACGTATTATCAGTCTCGATATGGCCTCGATGGTTGCCGGTACTACGTACCGCGGTCAGTTCGAAGAGCGAATGAAACAGGTGCTTACCGAGTTACAGAACCATCCCGAAGTGATCTTGTTTGTAGATGAGATACATACCTTGATCGGTGCAGGTAACGCGTCGGGTTCGTTGGACGCTGCCAACATCCTCAAACCGGCATTGGCACGAGGAGAGGTTCAGTGTATCGGTGCTACCACTACGGCAGAATACGCGAAGTCGATAGAGAAAGACGGGGCATTGGAACGTCGTTTCCAGAAAGTGCAGGTTCGACCGACAACCACGGAAGAGACCCTGGATATCCTGGAGCGCCTCAGTGCCCATTACGCGCAGTACCACCATGTGGTTTATCCGGATGAGGTACTGAAGGCCTGTGTAAACTTAAGCGAACGCTACTTGACCGACCGTGCTTTCCCAGACAAGGCGATCGATGTGATGGACGAGGTAGGAGCCCGCAGTCACGCCCGTCAACAAGCCATCGGTGATACCGATGCCGCTCCGTACATGATCACCCGGGACGATGTGGCAGGCGTAGTGAGTATGATGAGCGGCGTACCCGTGCAACGTGTGGCTACCGCAGAGAACGAGCGTTTACGTACGATGGGCGATGTGCTCAAGAAACGAATCATCGGTCAAGACAAAGCGGTAGATACCGTCGTACGGGCTATCCAACGAAGCCGGTTGGGATTACGGGATCCCAAACGACCGATCGGTACGTTCTTCTTCTTGGGTCAGACGGGTGTCGGTAAGACCTATCTGGCACAATGTCTGGCAGAGGAACTATTCGGTAGCAAAGATGCAATGATACGCTTCGATATGTCGGAGTTCATGGAGAAACATGCGGTGAGCCTGTTGGTTGGCGCACCTCCGGGATATGTAGCGCACGAAGACGGCGGTAAGTTGACCGAGGCAGTACGCAGAAAACCCTACTCCATTGTGCTGTTCGATGAGATAGAGAAAGCGCACCCGGATATCTTCAATGTGTTGCTGCAGGTGTTGGACGAAGGTCGGTTGACCGACCGGCAGGGACATATCGTCGATTTCCGAAACACGATCATCGTGCTGACGAGTAACGTAGGTACACGCCAATTACAGGAGTTCGGCAGCGGTGTCGGGTTCAGCGCAAGCGAGATGGACCAGAAACAGGTAAACGCTACGTTGCTGAAAGCCTTGCAGAAACAATTCCCGCCAGAGTTCGTGAACCGTATCGACAATGTGGTGACCTTTGAACCGCTGAGCAAAGATACGATTGCACAGATCGTACGTATTGAGATCAGTCTGTTGCAGCAACGACTGAAAGCACAGGGTCGCCACCTGAGTGTGTCCACGCAGGTGAACGAGCAGTTAGTGGATAAGAGTTTTGACAGAAAGAACGGAGCACGTCCGGTCAAACGGGCTGTACAGACCTATCTGGAAGACCCCTTGACGGACATCTTACTTCGTAAACCAAATCAGAAAAAAATAATCATTAAACAAATACAACAAGTATGACAGTAGAAATTACAGACGCTAACATCCAGGATGTGATTGCGTCGGGCAAACCGGTAGTCGTTGATTTCTGGGCAGCATGGTGTGGTCCCTGCAAGATGATGTTACCGATTTTGGAAGAACTCTCGAATGAGTATGAAGGTCGTGTAGTGGTTGGCAAACTGAACGTGGACGAGAATCCGGACACCTGTGAGCAGTACGGCATCATGAATATTCCGACGATGCTGTTCTTCAATAACGGTGAGTTGGTAAACCGTCACGTAGGAGCCTGCCGCAAGCAGGATTTGGCACAGCTTTTTGACAGTCTGTTGTAAAAAAGCAGACAAAATGTCATAAAAATGCAATTTTATTTGCATATTTCAAAAAAAAGCAGTAATTTTGCAGCCAATTTTTGCCTAAAGGGTAGCTTATACCCTTATAGGCGGAAGCCGCTCCTCCCGTTCCGTCGGGAGGACGCTCCGGGTCCGGTAGCTCAGTTGGATAGAGCAACAGCCTTCTAAGCTGTGGGTCTCGGGTTCGAATCCCGACCGGATCACTGAATACAGTTGAAAGTGGAAAGTTGAAAGTTGAGAGAAGTCTTCCAGTGGAAAGTGGAAAGTTATATAGGTATTAATCTACATAACTTGCTACTATAAACTCACAAACTTCTCTAAACTCTAAACTTTAAACTCAAAACTCTTAACTTAAGTTAAGACATGCGTCAATTAAAAATTACAAAATCAATCACCAATCGTGAGTCGGCAAGTCTCGACAAGTATCTGCAAGAGATCGGTCGGGAGGAGTTGATATCGGTGGAAGAAGAAGTAGAATTGGCCGGCCGTATCCGTAATGGAGACCGGGCCGCATTGGAGAAACTGACCAAAAGCAACCTACGTTTTGTAGTTTCTGTGGCCAAGCAGTATCAGAATCAAGGTCTGAGCCTTCCGGATTTGATTAACGAAGGTAACCTGGGACTGATCAAAGCTGCAGAGAAATTCGATGAGACTCGTGGTTTTAAGTTCATCTCCTATGCCGTTTGGTGGATTCGTCAATCTATTCTTCAGGCGCTGGCGGAGCAGAGTCGTATCGTACGTCTTCCGCTCAATCAGGTTGGCTCCATGAACAAGATCAACAAGGCTTTTCAGCGCTTCGAGCAAGAGAACGAGCGCAAGCCGAGTGCAGAAGAGTTAGCCGAGATGCTGGACATCCCCATCGATAAGATTGCGGAGACTCTGAAGATGTCCGGTCGTCACGTAAGTGTAGATGCTCCGTTCGTAGAGGGCGAAGACAACAGTCTGATTGATGTGATGGTGAATGAAGATTCGCCGAACGCAGACAGAGGACTGATGAACGAATCTTTATCTACGGAGATCAGTCGCGCTTTAGCAACGCTGACGCCGCGTGAAGCGGACATCTTACGTAAGTTTTTCGGTATCGGAATGCCGGAGAAGACCCTGGAAGAGATCGGCGATGAACTGCACCTTACGCGTGAGCGTGTACGTCAGATCAAAGAGAAAGCGATCCATAAGTTAGAGTCCGGCAATCGCAGCAGAATTCTGCAGACTTACTTAGGGTGATAACGAGTTAACGAATGAACGAGTTAATGAGTTAATGATAACGCCTCCTTGACGGGAGGCGTTTTTTATTAATCGAATAATGTAGGTTGATCTTTGTCCATCTGTTTGAGGATGGCGCGCATAAGGGTCTCACGAATGAGGCGACTTCGATTCGCCACACCGTATCTATCACAGAAACGATCCAGCATTCGCTGTTCGCTCTCATTGAGTAAGATAGATACCCTGAATTCGCGAGGTTGTTTTTTCATATCAGAAATATAAACAGAGTTTAATACCGGACGTCACCAGGTTTCTTCCCGTTTTGGATTCGAACGAGTCTTCTTCGATAACAGTGGTGGTCGTTATTTTCGCTTGTTGGAATTGCGCATAAGCAACCAACGCGAGTGCAGTTTTGGGATTGATTTGGCAACGGTATCCAAGGTCCATACCGGCGTATATACCTCCCAGATAATTCTTACTGAGCGCCACTCCGTAACCGGCAGAGAAACCGAAGACAGGTGCATGTTTCGTTTCCATAAACGGCATTCGGACCGCTACCTGAATGGGGAGGAAGTTATATTTCTCGGCGCCAAGGAACAAACCATGGTAACCAAGTCCTCCTCCGACAAACACATGTTTATCGCCTATATGATGACTTCCGACGAGCAGATCGACACCTGCAGCTCCGCCTGTCGCTGTACCGAGATTCACTGCAGCTCCTCCGGAGAGTTCAAGAAGGATAGATGCCTTCTTCGAAGTAGTGATCTCTTCTACAGCGTTCCCCGGTTCTTGAGATGCCGAATCGCCCGCTTCCTCGTCTGACAGCACAACTTCTATATCGGCACGCGGATACTGGAAACGCGCTCCGGACTCCGCCTCCCGCACGATAACCACCTCTTCATTCTGGAAGACGATGGTTCCTTTTACGCGTGCGCCTGTACGAAGTACTATTGTTTCTGCGTGCGCGCAAAAGGCGCACAGGCAAAAAAAGACGAATATGTAGAGCGATTTTCTCATATCGGGTGCAAAATTACTACTTTTTTTTCAATTATGCAAATTTATGCAAAATATCTGAATGATTTTCTTAGAAATTCTTGAATTTCCTACGAAAACTCAAAATCAATTAGATTTCGATTTTCATCCACTTTTACCACTTTTATTGTGACTGCGTCGCCCAAAGTATAGCGTTTTATGTCTCCGATCTTGGAAATATGAATCAGCCCTTCGCAGCGAGTCTCGTCCAATTGGACAAAGAGTCCAAAGTCCGTGATACCGGAAACATAACCGGTATAGACTTCCCCCAGATGATCTTTTAGCCATAGGGCTTGGTACAGTTTGATGGAATCCCGTTCAGCTTGTGCCGCTTCCTGTTCACAGGCGGAGCAATGTTCGCACATCAGTTCCATCTCTTCGCGTGTCATCGTCACCTTCTTGCCTGTTAGGATGTATTTTTCAACGAGACGGTGAACCATCAAGTCCGGGTAACGGCGGATAGGAGACGTGAAATGGGTATAATGGGTAAATGCAAGACCGTAATGACCTATGTTATAGGTGGAATAGACGGCTTTCGCTTGTGCGCGAATAGTGAGGATATTGATGGCACGCTGAAATCCTTCGGTCGATTTGGCGGCATATCGGGATCCCGGTTTTCCGGTATATCGTTTTTTGAAGGTTTCCACTTCCGCCAGTTTGTCGGCATCGGGCAGGTCGTGTACACGATAGACGAAGGGCCTGCCGGAACCGACGGCTTTAGCGACCGTACGATTGGCAAGGAGCATAAATTCTTCAATCAGATGATGGGCTTCGTTGGGTTGCTCGAAGTAGATGTCGGTAGGGTGACCGTGTTCGTCCAGATGAAAACGCATCTCGTCCTGTTCAATCGTGAGAGCTCCGTTAGCGATGCGCTCTGCACGAAGTTTTTTTGCCATTTCGTTCAATGTCGTTAGGGCCTCGGTAATTAAGTCTGTGTTCTGTGCTCTGTCAGCGAAGCGGTCTGAGTTCTTGATTATCTTCTGCGCCTCGTCATAGTTCAGGCGGACATTGGAGCGGATAACGGTGCGACAAATCTTATATTTGAGTACACGTGCGTCGGAGTCCATGGTGAAGACAACAGACATGCAGAGTTTGTCTTCGTTGGGTCGGAGGGAACATTTGTCATTGCACAATTCTTCCGGTAACATCGGTAATACTTTGTCCACCAGATAGACAGATGTGCCTCGTTGATAGGCTTCGTCGTCCACTTTCGTACCCGGTCGTACATAAAAAGAAACATCTGCGATGTGGACGCCGATGCGATAGACCGGCTGAGCCTGACAGACCGTTTCACTGTCAGACCGCTCACTTTCGTTCGCTGACAGACCGGCTTCTTTGCCAAAGGGCACGATTAACGCTTCGCGATTTTCGCCTGACAGACATTCGAAAGAGATAGCATCATCAAAGTCCTTGGCGTCGGCAGGGTCGATGGTGAAAGTGAATACATCGCGCATGTCACGTCGGCGTAATATTTCGAGTTTTTCGATCATTCTTTTTGTTGGATTTCTGAATACAAATTGCTGATTTCTGATAACTATAGTACACAAATTCTTAAAATCGACTGCAAAATTACGAAAATTCTTGCACATATCAAAATTTTTCTGTAACTTTGCACGCTTTTTTGCGTGAAAAGTCGGTATTCCGATATTCGCGAATCCCGTTATAATGAAAAATTAAAATAAAAATATATTATGAAAGTAAAAGTAAGTAATGTGAATCAGCCGACTTGGAAAGAGTGTAACGTACACGCTACCCTTCCGACCGAGTTGAGCAAACTGCAAGAGATTGCGTACAATGTATGGTGGAGTTGGTACGGCGATGCCAAGGACCTGTTCCGCTACATTGACAATGATGCATGGCATCGCGCAGGTTCCAATCCGATTGTGCTGCTGAATACGATCAGTTATGACCGCATGGTGGAGTTGACCAAGGATGAGAAGTTCATGAAGAAGTTGAACGACGTATATGCTGAGTTCCGCAAATACATGGACACTCCGAAGGATAAGAAAAAACCGACTATTGCTTATTTCTCCATGGAATATGGTCTAACGCACGTGCTGAAGATCTATTCGGGTGGTCTGGGTATTCTCGCCGGAGACTATATCAAAGAGGCATCTGACTGCAATGTCGATATGACCGCTATCGGTTTCCTCTATCGCTACGGTTATTTCACCCAGACGCTGAGTCCGGAAGGACAGCAGATTGCCAACTACGAGGCGCAGAACTTCAGCAACCTGCCTATCACGCAAGTGAAGGAGAAGGACGGAAGTAACATGGTTGTTGAGGTTCCGTATCCGGGTCGTACGGTGAAGGCATATCTGTGGAAAGTAGCTGTAGGTCGTATGGATCTGTATCTATTGGACACGGATAACGAACTCAACAGCGAATGGGATCGTCAGATCACCCACCAGCTCTACGGTGGTGACTGGGAGAACCGTATCAAACAAGAGATTATGTTGGGTATCGGTGGTATGCTGGCTCTCAAGAAGTTAGGTATCAAGAAAGATGTCTATCACTGCAACGAGGGTCACGCAGCCTTGATGGGTCTGCAACGTCTGGTGGACTTGGTAGCCGAGGGTCTGACCTTCAACCAAGCGAAGGAAGTGGTTCGCGCAAGCGGTCTTTACACTTGCCACACGCCGGTACCGGCAGGACACGACTATTTCGAAGAGGGTCTGTTCTACAAGTACATGAGCGAATACGCTGATAAGTTGGGCATTGAATGGCACGATTTGATCGGTATGGGTCGTACGAACCCGGAGGACAACACCGAGAAATTCTCGATGTCTGTCTTTGCACTGAACACCTGCCAGGAGGCAAACGGTGTGAGCTGGTTGCACGGCGAGGTAAGTAAGAAGATGTTCAGCCCTGTTTGGCCGGGTTATTTCCCGGAGGAGTTGCATGTGGACTATGTCACCAACGGTGTGCATATGCCGACTTGGGCAGCTTCCGACTGGAAGAAAGTATATCTGAAATACCTGCCGAAGGAGTGGATGAATGATCAATCGAACCTCGATATGTGGAAGGCTTATAACGATATTCCGGACGCTGAGATCTGGGCTACCCGTATGAACCTGAAACGTAAGTTGATCGACTATATCAAGGATAAGTTCCGTGACGACTGGATGCAGAGTCAAGGTGATCCGGGTCGTATCATCCAAGCACTGAGCGAGATGAACCCGAACAACCTCATTATCGGTTTCGGTCGTCGTTTCGCAACCTACAAACGTGCGCACTTGCTCTTCACCGACCTTGAGCGTCTCGACAAGATTGTGAACAACCCGAATTATCCGGTTCAGTTCCTCTTCACCGGTAAGGCGCACCCTGCTGATGGCGGCGGACAAGGCCTGATCAAGCGTATCATCGAGATCAGTCGTATGCCGCAGTTCTTGGGTAAGATCATCTTCCTGGAGAACTACGATATGCGTCTGGCGAAACGTCTTGTATCCGGTGTGGATATCTGGCTCAACACCCCGACCCGTCCGTTGGAGGCTTCCGGTACATCCGGTGAGAAAGCGCAGATGAACGGCGTGCTTAACTTCTCCGTCAAAGACGGTTGGTGGTACGAGGGTTATGTAGAGGGCGCAGGCTGGGCATTGACCGAGCATCGCACTTACGAGAACCAGGCGCACCAGGATCAGCTCGACGCGGCTACAATCTACACCATGCTCGAGCGCGAGATCATTCCGCTCTATTACGCAAAGAACTCCAAGGGTTACAGTCCGGAATGGATCCAGTATATCAAGAACAGCGTAACGAAGATCACGCCGCGTTTCACGATGAAGCGTATGATGGACGATTACTTCAGCAAGTTCTATTTCAAACTCGCTAAACGCCATAACCTGCTGTTGGCCGACAACTACAAAGTAGCCAAAGAGATCGCTGCTTGGAAGGAGAATATGGTTGCTCACTGGGATGAGATCGAGGTTGTGAAGAAAGAGGCTCCGGATTTGAGTACGCTCACCGTAGGTGACAAGATCCGTATCGCTGTTGAGTTAGACACCAAGAGTCTGAACGACAAGGGTATCGGTGTTGAGTTGGTAGCTGTTCGTACTTCGACGCATAACAACGACAAACTCTACGAAGTAGAGCCGTTGAAGTTAGTGAAAGCAGAAGGCAGTCATTTGTTCTTTGAGAATACGTACCAAGTGGATTATGCCGGTGGTATGAAGTTCTGCTTGCGTATGTATCCGTACAACGAGCTCCTGCCTCACCGCATGGACTTCTGCTACGTTCGCTGGATTTAATATGCTGCTAAATATATTAAAATCCAAGATCCATCGAGTTCGGGTAACCGAATCGAACCTCGAGTACATTGGGTCCATCACTATTGACGAGGCGCTCATGGAAGCGGCGAATATCTTCGCCGGAGAGCGCGTCCAGGTGGTGGATAACACCAATGGCGCTCGAATAGAGACCTATGTGATACCGGGTAAGCGCGGCAGCGGGTGCATCTGCATCAACGGCGCCGCAGCGCACCTGGTGAACGTAGGGGACACGGTCATTATCATGGCCTATGCGCTGATGGAACCGCAGGAAGCGAAAGGCTTCAAACCATCGATTGTTTTTCCGACGAATAACAAACTATGACATTCTTCGAATTACATAGCAAAGCAAAAGGCGTTGGGGCTCGTGCCGGGGTCATTCATACCGACCATGGCGATATCCTGACGCCTATTTTTATGCCGGTAGGTACGGTAGGAACGGTGAAGGGTGTACAACGGAAAGAGTTGGAGGACGACATCAAAGCCCAGATCATCTTGGGCAACACCTACCATCTGTATCTGCGACCGGGCACGGAGATTCTTCGCAAGGCAGGCGGTTTGCATCAATTTGAGGGATGGAACCGACCTATCTTAACGGACAGCGGAGGTTTTCAGGTATTCTCTTTGACCGACATCCGCAAGATGAACGAAGAGGGTGTACGGTTCAGCAGTCATATTGACGGTCGTAAATTACTATTCACACCGGAGAGTGTGATGGATATCGAGCGGGAGATAGGCGCCGATATCATGATGGCATTTGACGAGTGCTGTCCCGGTACGGCAGATAAGAAATACGCCAAAGATTCGATGGACCGCACGCACCGATGGTTAGACCGCTGTATCGCCCGATTTGATGGAACGGAGGACTTATACGGGTATAAGCAACACCTGTTCCCGATTGTGCAGGGTTGCACCTATACGGATCTGCGGCAAGAGGCGTGCAAGCGTCTGAGGGATTTAGATCGGGACGGTTACGCGATAGGCGGTCTGGCGGTAGGCGAACCAACGGAAGTGATGTATGAGATGATCGAGGTTTGCAACGACATCTTACCGCAAGAGAAACCGCGTTATCTGATGGGTGTAGGTACGCCGTGGAACATACTGGAAGCGATAGAGCGAGGCGTAGATATGTTCGACTGTGTGATGCCGACACGTAACGGAAGAAACGGTATGATCTTCACGTGGCAAGGTGTGATGAATCTTCGCAATAAGAAATGGGAGGATGACTTCACGGAGTTGGATCCGTACGGTACGAGTTATGTAGATCACGCTTATACACGTGCTTACGCAAGACATCTAATACACGCGCAGGAGATGTTGGGCTTGGAGATTCTGTCCATTCATAACTTGGCGTTTTATCTGGATCTGGTGACGCAGGCGAGAGAGCATATCTTGGCAGGAGACTTCGCTTCATGGAAAGCGAGTGTGATGCCAAACCTAATGAATAGGTTATAATTAAGAATTAAGAATTGGCGTGAAACGCCTGGATTTCTATATTATCAGGAAGTTTTTGGGCACGTTTTTCTTTAGTATCGTGCTCATTTTGTCTATCGCTATCGTCTTTGACTTGACGGAAAAGATGGACGATTTCTTTGAGAATCAGGTTCCGCTGAAAGAGATCCTGCTGGATTACTATGTTCCTTTCATTCCGTATTACATGAATATGTTCAGTTCGCTGTTCATCTTCATCTCGGTCATCTATTTCACCAGTAAGTTAGCCGGTAACTCGGAGATCATCGCCATGCAGGCGGCAGGAATGAGTTACCATCGTCTGATGGTACCTTATGCCATCTCTGCCACGATCTTGTTTGTCTTGGGCATGGTGTTAGGCGGTTGGGTGATTCCGAAGAGCAGTGAGCGGATGTTGCATTTCACGGACAAGTACATTGAGCATTTTACAAGCGAGAATGCGCGTAATATCCAGCTGGAAGTGGAACCGGGCACGATCTTACATATCGAATCATTCCAACGCCGTGCAGGTATCGGTTATAGGTGCTCGATAGAGAAATTCGAGGACAAGACCTTGGTAATGCGTATTACAGCGGACCGTATCTACTATGATTCCGAAGAGAACTGGCACTTGGATACCTATACCCAACGCACGTTCACCGGAATGAAAGAGAGTCTGGAGCGTGGCAGGCGCAAGAATATCACATTACCGATTATACCGGACGAGTTATTCATCACCGCACAACAGGCGCAACAGATGACAACGCCGGAGTTACGGCATTATATGGACCGACAACGACAACGCGGTAGCGGTAATGTGAAAGCGTTTGAAGTGGAGTATCACAAACGCTGGGCAAGTCCGTTAGGTGCCTTTATTATGACGCTTCTTGGCGTGACGATGTCCAGCCGGAAGGTTCGTGGCGGTATGGGTAAGAACTTAGGTTTGGGCATTGTGCTGACAGCTGCCTATATCTTATTCTCGACGGTCAGTACGACTTTCTCCGTCAATAATGTGATGAGTCCGTTCATGGCCGCATGGATACCGAACTTCGTCTTCTTAGCGATATCCATTCCGCTGTATAAGCGTGCGAGTCGATAAACAAAAAAAAGAGCCGTGTGGCTCTTTTTTTTGTTAGCGTAACTCTACCCGACGTTGGATCGTTTGTCCGCCTACTACGGCTTCGAGGCGGTATTTACCGCGTTCGAGTTCAAACTCTGCTACGGTTCCTTGCTTCTCACGAAGCAGTTTGCCTTGCATCGAATAGATTTTAGCTTCCTCCATCTGAGTGGAACTTACCACCAGTGTATTCTCGCGGAAGCGAATTGTAAAGTTATCATTGCTTTTTGCAGCGTCCGCTACGAATACTCCTGTTACCAGTGCAACCATTGTTGCTACAGTTAAAAAGACACGTCTCATAATTTTGTCCTTTCTTTTACAGTACTAATACCTGTTTTTCGTTCGCGCCAATGCGTGGGCATCCCGCGATTTTCGCGTACCTTGAGAGCAGGCGTCATCGAAAAACGATGCAAAGGTACTGTCTTTTTAGGAGACGTGCAAATAAACGCAACAAAAAGTGTTAAATTTCTACAAATTGAGCAATGCAGTTTACAAAATGTCAGCAACCATTTCCGATTGCTGACACTTTGTAAATTTACGATTGAACGATTTACGATTGGACGAATTATTTTACCAAAGCGCCCTGAGCGTTATAGATTCGTCCTTCACGCAGGATGAACAGTTGTCCGTTAACAATGAATTTCTTTCCGTTTTCACCGGTAGCGATGACATTGTCGATAGCCAAGGGGGCGACAGCCTCTTCATCCCACATACCATGGTGGTCACGAATGGAAGTATAAGTAGAGTAGTTGAAGGAGTTACAGAACTGCTCCATGAACTTACCTACATAGGTGTTACCGTCTTCGGCTACAATGCGGAAGGAACCGGTGTAGTAACCATAAGCGTAACCTTTCGCGAAATAATCCTCGTCAAAGCCATCGAACTGGAGACGCAATTCTCCGTCCTTAGCCATGATACAACCAGCCTGCGTACCATTCGAATTGATATAGGTTGATTCGAGGTCGATGTTTGCACGTGCTACATTATATACGCCGGAGATAGCATCTTCCTTCGTAGTATAGATGAGGAACCAAGGTTGCGGATAACCCGTACCATCTTCTTCGCCGGTAGCGAACATAACCATCCAAGCGTACATTCCTTCGGGGAATTGATCTTCAAATTGATCCAGATAAGCTGCTTCCATACCCCATACATTCAAAACGATAGCATCTTCAGGAACATCAGCCGCTTTGGTAATGAAACTATTACCCGGGATAGCGTTAGAAACCTCGAAGTAGTTACCATTGGAACCCTCGTTGAAGGCTTGTACAGTCCAAGACCAAGTAGCGTCAACCGGCATGGTCGTTGTTTTGATAAAGCCGTTCACCGTAAGGGTAGCATAGAAATTGCCATCGGCATAGAGCGTGATCAGATAGCGGTCCGCTTGCGTGGTTGCACTCCAAGTGAAGGTGACGTTATCTCCACTGAAGACGGTAGCAGTCGGGTTCTGCGGCTCATAGGTATTGACACCCACGGTGAAGTTCGTCTCCACCTCCGGACCCTGCGGATCTTGATACCTATCGATTACCTGCACGACAGCTGTATAACTCTTACCCTCTAATACATTGACTGTCAGTGGACTTTCCGGACGATCCTTGGTGTCGAAGTTATCATAAGCGACCGTATCGCCGGACCATACGCGAACGTAGAGACGTTCTCCCGAAGCGAGCTCCGGAGCTTGCCATGTGAGCGTAGCGGTTTGATGATCTGCTGCGACAACAGCCTGCAGATTAGTCACCTTTTTAGCTACGATCTCAAACGTAATGGTAGCCAGCAGATCGCCTTTGGCGTAGCTGTCGTCATTTACGATCAGCTCATATATCTGGACTTGGTACTTACCCGGAGCCAAGCCTAACATCGAACCTACGTTGATAACGCTGGTTGCCCAAGCATCACCCTTCGCAAGACCTTCTTCGTCCGCATTGAGGATCCACTTCGTGGAGCAGTAATAGTGGTTCTCATAGTCATCATCCTCCGAGAAGCCGCTGAACTCACCGTTCTGCTGATCATTGTAAGCAAAACGCTCGCACTCTTCGGTAGTTACAGTTATACCTGCCACCAGACTCTCGCTTTCCACATTGAAGAGACCGATAGCGAAAGCCGATGCGTTGTACGAGTACCACGTGAATTGCGCTTGGCAATAAGAGATGGCATAGATCTCTGAATCAGGAAGAATCTCCTGCGAAGGATCCACCTCATCAGAATGACCGATACCGGCAATTATAAAGTTATCCATTGACACTCTGCCGAAATCATTGGTACCTCCGGCATAGCGGAATGCGATATGCTCTATTCCTGCGGGCAGGCCATTCAAGGCAAACACCACGTGTTGGCTGGTCGTAGTCTGCGCAAACGTCTTTAAGGAGACGAAAGTAGAAGTGTCTGCGGCGTTTGTCATGTAGCCAATTTCCAACGAACCGTATTCGTCGCCGGTCAGGATGGTATAGTAGTCAAATGCAATTTCGCAGGTGTCAAGCTTCGCATTGAAAAGAGGAAGCGCAAATACCTGAGCCGTAGCGGCGCTACCTCCACGCGCTTGGAGAAATTGTTGACCGGTAGCTACCTGATTACCGTTACCGTCATCCTGTTTCTCTGATACGATCGTTACTGCAGGAACAGCAGAGGAAATGACCCAGCACTCAGGGGGCACATCACCAATTGTCACGCTACCGGAAGCATCGCGTGTGAACGTCTCTATCCAGGGCACGTTCAGACGGGCACAAGCAGTCTTGAAAGTAACTTTTACGGTCTCGCTCACTTCTGTTGCGGAGCAATAGGAGCGTACGTAGAGATAATATTTCTGTTCGTCATAGAGACCGGTCACCGTGACTGATTTTTGGCTCGTCAGTTGAGCAGCTGTCCAGTCGGGCTGGTCGCCTTCGAATTCGACGCAATACTGATATTGCGAAGCGTCGCCTTGCCATGAAATAGTGGCCGTTGACTCCGTTACCGATTCTATCTTAGCCGCTGTAGGCGCATGGCAGTCTTGGCTGACGGGATCATCACCGCCCCCAGCTATGACCAGCG
This sequence comes from uncultured Bacteroidales bacterium, assembly GCA_902774185.1. Classification (GTDB taxonomy): domain Bacteria; phylum Bacteroidota; class Bacteroidia; order Bacteroidales; family Paludibacteraceae; genus Colicola. The sequence goes on from CACYHE010000006.1 coordinate 42,070, forward strand.
TGACTTTCGGCTGTTTGGCCTCACGGGAAGAGCCACTATTAGCGTACTTAATCAGGTAATCCGTATTCGCTACGGAATAGAAAGAAGACGCCGTATAAGTGCCTGCACGAGATATCTCCACCTGAATAAGCAGATTACCTCCCTCGTAGGCGTACGGTTTGGTGAAATTGATCGTCAACTCTCCGTCCGCTACAGACAGAGTTCCTTCGTACACTTTGGTAAGCGCGCTTCCATCCGAGGGAGTAGCATAAGCACCTTGGGCATTCTGGAAGTAGGTATAATCCGTCTTGGCGAGAGAGACCTTGAACTCAGCCTTACCCCAATCTTGGGTTTGTTTGGAGGAGTAGAAGGTCAGAGCCTTGATCTCACTGCCTACAGTAATGCCTTTGAGTTGGTCTGCCAGGTAGATGGCTTGCACCTTGTGTCCCTCAGAGTCGGCGTTATTGCCATAAACAGGGAAATGGCCTTGTGTGGCATTTCCGTTGCCGTTAATGGTGACTGCCTGATCGGCGTTGATGTTCGCGCAGAACAGAACTGAAGCGAGGAATAAGAAAAATTTTTTCATTATAAATAGTTATTAATGGTTTTGCCAAGTTCACTTTTCATAACAAAATGTTCATGAAAAAAGAGAAAAAGCATGCAAAGGTACATAAATTTTTCCGAACCACCAAATTTTCGAAAGAAAAATACAACAAAAGTACACAATTCGTGAAAAAATGAATACTTTTTAAGCATTAAATAAGACGTAATGAACGTTTTATATTACGCGCGCGTACGCTATTTATTTAGATAAAAGAGAAAAGACCGCTGCGCTCAAAGACAAAAGACAAAAGACATCATTATTATATAAACAGCGGCAGGCCAAAAGGTCTGCCGCTGAAGGAATACGCTATAAAGCGAGGGTTATCTTCCGTCACCCGGATCGCTTACGGGATCTCCGGGAGTTCCGGTGTTACCCGGAATGATGCTAAACGTTTCATTGGAAACGGCGCAGATAGTGCCTGCTATTTGCACAGTCATAACCTCCGTAGCGGGGCAATTATAATTCTTTTTCATATTGCAATAATCTTTAAACATTCAACATTAAACATTCAATCATTATTGTATAACTTGTCCTTGGATGTTATACTTCACGCCGTTGCGGATGATGATAACCTGGTTGTTCTCCAAACGCTTGATAGTCTCATCGTTGAACTTAGCGTTGTCGATGCCGGTCGGCATGTTCTGACGTTCAACGATACGTGCGTTCATTCCGCGGCGTACCGGCGAACCTGCAGGTACATTATCCAATTGGAAGTAAGCACGGAAGCCCTTGAGATAGTTGGTTACACCCGCCCAAGACAGTTTGTTCTCGCCAAGGAGGAAGAGCATGTCTTCGTTACCAGCGGTGAACGGTTCCGGTTTGAGGATACCCTTAACGATGATTCCGTTGCCAAGGTTAGCATTGCTACCGATTGTTGCGCTGATGGTAACATTGGTGAAGGTCGGGTTAACGATATTCTCACCAGCCGGGAAGCTGATGAGGTACGGAACACCGGCTTCGATGCTGGTAGCGTACTCATAAACGAGTTGGAGTTCATCGCTTCCACTTTCAACCGTAGCTTCGGTGAACTTAGCGAGTCTTGCGTAACCTGCTAACGGGCTTGCTGCAAGAGCTGCTGCGTCCAAGTCGAACGGCAAGCAGAGGGTGTTGAAGTAACCATCACAGAAGATAGTACGTTTGATTGTGATCGTCACAGGCTGAGCCTGTTCTACCAATTCACCCAGAACTTTCGTATTATCCTTTTTCTCATCCAGAGCCAAGGCGCTCTTATCCATTACGACAATATTGTCAATCGTATTGGCAGCATATTGGCTGAGGGAGTAGTAGCGGAATGCAAGGTAACCTGCGAATGCCGGAGCAGTAGTCAAGTCTGCTTCGAATGCAGTACCTTCCAACTCAGCGAGCGAATGGAACTCACCCTCAATAGTCTCTACATAACCGAACTGCATGCTTGCATTGTTGAGCGTGTAGTCGAACGATACAGACAGTTTGTTCAGAGCCACGTCATAACCCGGCAGAACAACGATTTGCTCGTCAGCGCCACGGAAGAAGAGTTTTTCGCTCTCTACGTGAGCCGTAGCACTCTCCCAACATGCGGGCAGTGCATCATCAGCTATACCGGTGAAGTCTTCACTAAACGGCAGCTCAGCAGCAGAACGCATTGCGCAGACAGTAGTGAACTCAACAACGTTCGAGAAGTCGCTACCACAAGCAGCTTGGATCTTAGCTTGGTATGTTTGACCTGCGGTCAGATTATTCAGTGTGTACGGATTAGCATTTACGTTCTCGCTCTCCCAATTCTCTCCGTCAACGGAGTACTGGAGTACCCAAGCGCTCTCAGAGCTGATCCAACTGAAGGTAGCGGAAGTCATCGTGCGAGCCGTTACAGTCAGAGCAGAAGGAGCGTTGCAAGCCGGAGTAAACTCTGCCGAAGCAGACCACTCGCTCTCGTCATTCTCACCACAGTAAGCACGAACTTGTACCTCGTAGGTAACATCCAGGCTCAGACCGGTGAGGGTATAGCCGTTTGTCGCAATCTCATTGATCGTTGTCCATGTGTCAGCATCTTTCACGCTGTAGCGTACGTTCCACTCGTTTTCATCCTTACCTGCAGTCCAAGTCAGCACAGCACCATCAGAGGTTTCAGCAGCTGCGAGAGCAGTCGGAACATAGCAAGTCGGCTTCAAGCTAACCTGAATGTCATCCACATAAACGGTTGTTGTGTAGCTGCTTCCTTTAGTACTACCGACACAACGGATTGCAATACGTGCGCCATCAGGAGCATCGTTTGGCATTTCGCGTTCTACCAAAGTATAATCCTCTACTTGTGCCAGCAACTCACCTACTTGTGTAAACGCATCGCCTACTACATAACCGATAGCCAACTGTCCGTAGTTAGAAGTGGTACCAGCATTGAAATACGAGAACGATACTTTCAAGTTCTTGATTTCCGTATTGAATACCGGCAGGATAGCATCCTCGGTATAAGCCAATCCGCCATTACGTCCCGGAGTTCTGAGATAGAGGTATTTGTCACCGCTTTGTGCATAGTACGAATACTCGGCTACAACCGGATAGCCATAGTTAGCATAAGGCTCTGTACGCTCCCAGCAGGAAGGCATGAATCCGTCATTCGTATCTTCGAAATCATAGTTCCACGGAGAAGCTTTACTTACAGCCTTCGGATCGCAGTCTGTCGGGAAGGAGAATGCCTCGTCACCTGTCCAGTCACCTGTGCCATCACCTGCGCAGTCAGCTTGAACCTTTACAAAATATACAGTATTTTCTGCAAGACCTGCCAAGTCATAAGACGGAGTCGTTGCAACAGGAATAACTGCGCTCCACTCGCCGCCTGCAGCCTTGTATTGGAGGTTCCAAGCCGTCTCTTCGCCGGCTGTCCAAGAAACGGTAGCCGTATGAGCGGTAACATTGCTTTCTGCGAGCGTTGCAGCACTAACTGCCGGACATGCCGGAGCGATGTACTCTGTTACAGAGAAGTTGTCGATGTAGAGATAGTACTGGTCATCCGATGTATGCATAATTGCCACATACTTAACTCCTACCGGCAGATTTTCTGAATATCTCAATGCACTCGTATTGGTTGCTGTTTGTTCTGCACCCCATGTAAAGGCAGAAACCTCTTTAGTCGTAGTAGAATAACCTACCTTAAAGGTTTCAGTACCGCTATACATGTAGTAATCAAATTCTACAGTTACAGGTTTACTTTCCGTATCAATCTCAGGTGAAATCAGATATTGAGGAGGAACTTCACTTGCCCAAGTATTATTATAATAGAATCTAAATGTTCCATTATACAATCCTGTACTTGCGTAACAATTCTCTTTCGTCCAGCAACCGAGGTCAGCGCCGCCAAAGTTATCGCTAAACGGCAAAGCAACAGCGCCACATTCGGTTTCGAACGGATCAGATGCCTCACTATACGGGCTCTCGTCACCAACGCCGCAAATAGCTTTCACGCGTACATAATACGTAGTGTGGTTCGGAGTCAGACCGGTGAGTTGGTACGGATTAGCGTTTACATCAATTGCGTCACCCCATGTAGAGCCATCATTCGAGAGCTGGATCTTCCATGCGGTTGCACCGTTATTTTCTGTCCAAGCAACATCAGCCGTAGTAGCGGTTTCATTAGAAACAGTTACACCGGTCGGAGCAAGACAGTTCGGCGTCGGATAAACGCGTACGTTGTCAATATAGCCATATGCGGAATATTCACCGCCTGCGAAACGGATAGCTAAGCATTTTGCATCCGCAGGAAGAGCTGCCAAATCTTTCGTATATTTCGTGTAGTTGTTTGCATAATCCAGAGTCTCAACAGGAACGAACGTCGTGCCATCAGCAGCGATGTAACCTACCGTGAATTTCGCATACGTGTACCAACCACTTTCTGCCGCTTTATAGTAGAACTCAAGCGTCAAATTGTTCAAAGGCTGATCCATCTCTGGCAAGAGAACACTCTGCTCCGAAGATTCATCAACACCGCCTTGGAAATAGAGGCACTGGCTACCTGCATACGCATAATAACTACCATTGTAAACATACGGAATGCCGGAACCATATTTTTCTCTATATTGCCAGCAGTCAGGCAGGTTGCCTATGTTGATAGCAGAATTCTCCATTGTCTCGCTATAGTCGCTTGCATCAACAGGTTGGCAAGGAGTCGGGAACGGAGCAGAAGAACCACTCCAATCGCTCACATCTTCACCGCCGCAAAGAGCTTTCACCTGTACAATATAATCAGTATTAGCGCTTAATCCGGTCAAGGTGAACGGATTCGTGTTTGCATCAATTTCAGCGCTCCATGTAGCACCGTTGTTCGATGAATACTGGAGCTTCCATGCACTCTCACCGCTGTTAGCAGTCCAAGAGATAGATGCTTGGTTATATGCAGTAGCAGCACCGTTTACATTAGACGGAGCCACACATGAAGGAATTGCAGAAATCGAGATATTATCTACAAACAAATATCCTGCACTTGAACCTCCTGAATATCGAATTGCAACACGCGAACCTACTGGTGCATTGGTCAATGCCACACTTGCAGTAGCGTATGCACTAACTCGTGGCAAAGATTCTTGCGCGGTAAATATAGAATTAATTACGTATCCTATTGACAACTGGCCATAATTGTCACCAGAATAGTCATATGTCTCCTCCCAATAACTATCATAATACGCATTATTATAGTCCAAAGTTACATACAATGTATTAGTAGCCTCTGTAAACGGCGGCAAAATAGTGATTTGCTCAGAAGTTCCTGTTACTCCACCATAGAAGTATAAACATTTTGTACTACCCGTCTTCTGGTAGGAAGCAGTACTACTAATCTGCGGATAGGAGTTGTTGTTGGTTATTTTCTGCCAGCAATCAGGGATTTTGCCGCTACCGGCAGTAGCGTCCTCAAAGTCTTCACTCCAGCCAATACCATTTACAGCTTCGCAAGGAGTCGGGAATGCAGCAGAAGCGATCCAATCGCTCTGCTCACCACCGCAATCTGCTTGTACGCGTACTTTGTAGGTAGTGTTTGCAGTGAGACCTTCCAATGTAAAAGGATTCTCAGAAATACCGCTTACAGTAGTAGAGGTAGCAAAATTATCAGTAGAATATTGCAGATTCCATGTAGTAGCCGAACCGTTCTCAGTCCACGAAACGGTAGCAGAAGTAGCCGAAGCTGCTACAGCGTTCACGTCCGAAGGATCGGTACAAGACGAAGGAAGAGAAACTTTAATATTATCAAGATAGAAGTATGAAGAATAAGAACCGCCTGTAAACTTGATAGCAATTAACGAGTTTGCAGGAGCTCCTGTCATTGCAAATTTATTTACTTCTACTCCACTCGTATTTTTTGTGAGCGGATTACCTAATTGATGGAATGTAGAAGCATCTTCCGGGTCAGTTATGTAACCGATTATTCCCTGTCCATACGAAGTCGAAGAGTTCTTATACCAGAACGAGAGAAGCAAATTGCCGGTTGCTTCCTCAAACGGAGGAAGAATAGCAATCTGTTCGGAAGTACCAGTTACACCTCCATAGAAACGCATGGATTTGGAACCACTTTCACCATTAGAGTTATATATAGTAGGATAAGAAGTCGTTCCGCTAACAAACGCTACTTTCGACCAGCAATCGGGGTAAGAGCCGCTTGCTTTGTCGTTGAAATTCTCTTCGTACGGAAGAGCGGTTGTGGCATAAGCGTTGCAAGGAGTCTTGAAAGCTTTAGAAATCTCACCGCTTTGATCGGTTGCACCGCAATAAGCACGAACATAGAACTTATAGTTTTCTTCTGGGCTCAAACCGGTAACCGTAGCAGAAGTAGAAGTCGCAGTCTCAGCACCAGACCAATCCAAAGTAGAAGTAGCCGGCAAACAAACCCACTGCCAAGAAGCTTCCGAACCGCCTGCAGTCCATGCAAAAGTTGCCGAATTTGCCGATACTGCTTCTTTTGTCAGATCTTTAGGTTTCGGACATGTTGGCGCAACCCCGGGAGTATAGGTAAAAGTCGCTTTCGGCAATACGTTACAAACAGCAGCACCTCCATAGTTGACTTTGTTACTATAACCAGCGCCTGATTGGCTTATTCCATAGAAATTAGCATTCACCCACGCGCTCTTCTTAACAGTAACTTCTATGTCAAGCAACAAGTTATTTTCTCCGCTGTATTCAAAAGGAGTGTCGAAGGTTATTTCCATTTCACTACCAGAAAGTACTAAACTTCCGGTATAAACCACTGTACCTCCGTCCGTATTAAATCCACTCAACGTAGAAGCACTGATCTCAGACAAGCGGACCTCAAAAGTAGAGGAAAATGTCTTGGATGCCGTAGAGGAATAGAACTTAACCTTGGAGATTGTTCCATTTGCCAATTCCGACAACAATGAAGCTGGATAAACAACCTGAGAACGCATACCTTTCGTATCCGCATAGTTACCACAGATTGGGACACCGGCATTTGTCGCTGTTCCATCCGCAACGGTCAGCTCATCAGCCCACATCGTACCTGATCCCAGCCATAGCAAGGCGGTGAGGGTTAAAATTGATAAGTAAAATTTTTTAATCATAATACTTAAAATTTAATTTAACAATATATTTTTGATTTATTTTGATGCTTCTTGCTGTTTTTTCTTTCGTTCCACTTCGTAGCGGGCTTCCGTTGCAGCAAAGCCTACTGCATTTATCGCCTCCCCAACTTGAGGTGCCATTTTGGCTATGTCAGTTTTCTTAGGCATTCCCTATGGTGTATTTGTTACACATATGCACGTGTACGCGTGTAAAAAATAACAATTCAGCCCGCAAAGATACAAAAAAAACGGCAATTGGACAAATATCCCATAAAAAACGTGACTAAAAAACTTGATTTTGCAAAGTCAATTTTACAATAAAATATTGAAAAATTAACGAGTCTCTCTCATTCGCATCTGTTCTTATCTCTCTTCGTTCGAACGATTATTTCGCATTACGGACATCGAAATTCCATATTTCTTCCTAATTATTTGCATATGTCAAAAAAAAGCAGTACTTTTGCACTCAAATTTCAACATTATGAATACAGAACATGCGATAAAGTTGGTGAAGGATACGTTCCAGCAGGAGCTGTCTTCGGCCTTGCGGTTAAGACGCGTTACGGCGCCGTTATTTGTGGAGTCCGGTCATGGTTTGAACGATGATTTGACGGGTGTAGAGAAGCCTGTTTCGTTCTTTGTACCGGCCTTGAACAGGCATTGCGAGATCGTTCATTCGCTCGCCAAATGGAAGCGAATGAAGCTTTGGCGGATAAACGCCCAGCCCGGGTACGGTATCTATACCGATATGAACGCCATCCGCACTTTCGAGACGCCCGATACTATCCATAGTCTGTATGTGGACCAGTGGGATTGGTGCAAAGTGCTGCAAAAGGAAGACCGTACTCGCGAGTATTTGCACGCGACCATACAGGATATCTATAAGGTGCTGCTGAATGTGGAATATGTGGTTTGCGAGCGTTGTCCGGAGATAGAGGCTTTTTTGCCGAAAGAGATTGTTTTTATCAAGTCTGAGGAGTTGCTGCAGCGTTATCCCGATAAGTCGCCCAAAGAGCGCGAAAACGCTATTTGCGAAGAATACGGAGCGGTTTTTATCGAGGGAATCGGAGCGCCGCTTTCGAACGGACAGAAACATGACGACCGGGCTGCGGACTATGATGATTGGAACCTGAACGGCGATATATTGGTATGGTATCCGATCTTAGGCAAAGCGATTGAGTTATCATCGATGGGTATCCGCGTTGATGCCGAGTCGATGGAGCGTCAGTTAGCGGCAGCAGGACATTCGGATTGGAGTAAGTTGGAGTATCATCAGTTGGTATTGGATGGCACTTTACCACTTACAATAGGCGGCGGTATCGGTCAGTCTCGGCTGTGTATGATTTTGCTGCATAAGCGGCATATAGGGGAGGTACAAGTAAGCGAGTGGTCCCAAGAGGAACTCACTCGCTGTGCTCAAGAAGGTATCACCCTGCTGCAATAAGGGCATCAAAAGGCAGCGGCTTGATCACCGGATTCGTCTCCGCCGTGAAGACCGATGTCAGAGGAGACACGGTCACTACCACAGAGGACGCTGAGATTTTGGATATGTTGCTCCGTAACGGAGGGGGATATATAGTGTTTCATAAAGCTATTTACCATTTTATCATTTACAATTTACCATTTATTGCGCCATTTCGTTATTTAACCATTTGACCAATGACGTTGTAGGTCTTGCCGTCACGGAGAATGAGGATTTCGCCGTTACGGAGGATCTTATTTGTCATTGGTAATTTGTCATTGGTGATTTGATCAACGCCGGTTGCTGCGTCTTCCTTTTTGACGATACGGGCACGTTTGGCTGCTTTTTGGGCATCGCCCTTCACTTCGAAGTACGCACGGAAGGCTTTGATGTTTGCCGTGGTCGAAGGATAGAAGAGTTCGTTACCGGCACCGAGGAAGAGCGTGTTCTTGTCACCTCCGGTTAATTCGGTCGGGGCATAAACCGGTTTGAAATCGATGCAAGAAGTAGTTACGTTAACAGGACTGGTCGCTGTAATGGTCACTCCTTCGAACGAGGGATCTGCTACGTTAGATGCAGGTTGGAGCAAGTAGGGTTTACCGGATTCGAGCTCATATACGCGATTGAAGACAAGGGTCAACAATTCGCCATCGAGCGAAGAGCTTGACAACTCCTCCAAGTCGTAGCCCGCACCAAAGAACTCCTGTAGTTGGTCATCGTCCAACGCGAACGGCAGACAGAAAGTATTGTACTGCGAGGAGACGAGGGAACGAACAAAGGAGATATTTGACAACTCACCTGAATAAGTTGCGATATCTGAATTGTTTGAGTTCTCGGACAAGGTGAACGCAGAAACGATTTGTCCTTCTCCACTTGCGCCAAGACAAACGCTTCTATTGGATGCGGAAGAAACGAAATAGTCACCCGGTTTCTCACCGCCCATATTTGCCCAACCGGCAGTAAACACGCCGGATAAGCGGAACACCTTATACGGAGTAGTATTGGTTAACGGTTTCCCGCTTTCAATAGTAATTGCATTAGAATTCAGATAAATATCTGTCTTCACACCGGAAATATTCGGTGCTCCGGATAGTTTTATCGTACCGGCATTGTTGTCAATGGCTGCGTTATAGTCATTCGAATCATCTGCCAGATTGAGCACTGCTCCTTCGCCTATTACCAACGTACCGCCTTCTTTCACTGAGATAAGTGCTTTGTCCAAGAAATCACCAGGATAACCTCCCGTGATTACGCCATCACCGGCATCATCGTAAATAGTAAGCGTTTTACCGCTTGGCACAATAATATGCGTGCCATACAGGAATATCTGCTTTCCGTGCAGATTGAGCGTCAAGTTGCCTGTGAGAGTCACATTATTGTACTCCACTACATTCTTTGCAAGAAAGACCTGACCGGAAGTAGGCATTGCATCTTGAGTGGAATATTTATCGAATGAAATATCTTTATAGACGAGCATATCAGGCTCGGAGGAAGTGTTGAAATTGATTGTAGCCCATTCGCTGGCTTCTTCTCCTACTATAGTTTTTACGCGCACGAAATATTTGGTCTCGCTTTCCAGCCCGCTCATTGAATAGGAGCGAACATCTTTGTTGATAGCGATATCATCACTATAAGAGCCTCCGTTCACTTTCCATTGGAGTGTATAAGAATCTGCGTCTTCAACGGCATCCCAAGAGATAGTTGCAGAACTGAGGGTTATAGACGAAGCCGCGGGTTCGGGTACACCAATCGGATCCGGTTCGGGTTCCGGATCAGGATCTTCACCTTCTTCCCACAGGTCTGCCCAATCGGTAACAACTTTGAGTTCGTCAATGAGGCAAGCCGCCTGTGAAGTATTAGATGAATAAAGAACAACGCTACCAAATGACGCGGCATCATTTTTTGCGCTAGCTTGTGTCGGTTTTGGAACGCATGTAGCACTTTCTGGTTTAGCCCCCTTAGTTGGATTGATGTACATCTTAATGACATCGTTTTTATCGCCGTCAACCCATGTATATTCTACGACAATCAAATATGTGCCATAAGCATATTCATTTGCTGTATAGTCAATATATGTCGCAGTACTAGTTTCATCTAATTTGGCAATTCCAAACTTAAATCCACTACCGGATTGCATTACATATGGACGAGCATAGTGTTTTGTACTTGCTCCATTAAGCCCTGATGTACCAACACCCAATGCCCACAAATAATCTTTCCCACTTGATTTCATAGAGGATATTTTTACAATACCTGCCATATAAACAGAACCGGAATTGACAGATTTAGTAAGAGGAGATGCTACACGTTTCCCATAATCCGCCTTAAATTCTGCTGTTTTTGTACCATCCGTTGCTGATTTATATCCGGAGTAAGTCAAATCATTAGAGCTATTCACATAAACATAACCACTTGCACCCATAATATTTGTCCATCCTGAAGCTGCAATTTCACCAGAATATGGCATTGCATCCGTATTTGTTGCCAGAGTTTCTGTTGTTTGTGCAAAATGCTCGATCAAAAGCACTTCCGCATTGACGGATGCGGAAAGGAGAATAAAAGAAAATAATGTGAGTAAAATCTTTCTCATAACTAATACCTTTTTAATTTATGATTTCAAATTTAAAATTTCAATTTTATGATTTGTGATTTTGGGGCATGTGCGATTTAAGACATAATCTTAAAAATCGTACATTCGTTTTACAACATTTAGGCGATTTTTGGGCGTTTCTAGGGGGTTCGACCATAGCTATTGACCACGTGATGACCACGTAATGACTACGTTCCGCACCCGTCGAAACCTCTAAATCTTAATAATCGTGTATGTTTTGGATCGCACGATTTGAGAGATTCTGCAATGCAACATTTGGATGTTCTATTTAGCAAAATGTCCAAAAATCGGGGCAAAGGTACGCAAAAATTTACAAATACGCAAATTTTTAGTGCATTTTTTTGTATTTTTTGCATTTTTTCTTGCATATGTCAAAAAAAAGCAGTACTTTTGCACGCGATTTTAGTATTTGTGGTAAATAAATATAGATAAATACTGAATAGTTGTTTAGATACTGCGTACCATGCGTATTATTTTGCCAAGCTGCTCTTTTAAATAGATTTAACGATCACCTTATCAAAATAATCCTCATCTCATCGAGATAAAACAACTATTCAGCGATAAACAAAGATAAAATTTTTCAACGCATAGTGTAATTTTTTATCAATGATCCGCAACAAATTTATCTATGTTTATTGCTTTTGAATGATTTTGACACGAAGGTGTGTGGATTAGAGCGATTGAGCAGATAGGAAAGCTTGTTTTCATAGATGATCAAGCGGTCTAATACACAAGGAGCAAAGCTCTAAAATCATTTAAAAGTGTTTATCTTGGTTTATATACAAATAATAAATACAATGAAAAAGATTTTTACGTTATTATGTGCGGCGATGATGGTCGCAGCAGTGGAGGCGAAGGTCATTCTGACCGAGAGTTTTGAGCAAAGTGCAGGTACGCTGCATGCAGGTCTCAATACCGAAATGGGTTCGAACACCAGCGATTGGTGGACGTTCAGCGGAGGTACCGGTTCTACGCCTAAATTTATCGAAGTGGTAAACGGTTCGCTTTCCTATCCGGGTTATGCCACCGCAGGCAAGGGAAACAAAGCGCATTTATGGTCCACAGACGCAGACGATTTGCGGCAATTTTCAAAAGAATACACGAGCGGAAAAGTATATCTGGCTGCAATCATCAATATAGATACCCTCAGACAAGGTACGAGTCCGGACTATTTCTTAAGTTTTGGCGACGCGTCTGCCAGCAACCATTGTGCACGACTCTATGCTAAATCGGTGAAGGAAAGCGGGCAATATATTGGATTCCGCTTAGGTGTTGCTAAGAAAGATGAAAATAGCACATATATCCGTTACACGAGCGATGTACTCAGCGCCGAGACGAACTACTTGGTGGTTATCGAGTACGAGTTTGTAGATGGCGACAATAATGATATCGTTCGTCTGTATGTCAACCCGACCAAGGCAACCACTCAACCGACTTTCGAGTGCGTACAAGATACGGTGAATAGTAACAGTACTTCTTGCGGTGCTAACACCAAGAAAGATGCTGCCAAACTGGCGTCGGTTAACTTGCGCCAAGGCACCAACACGCCAAGAAACGTTTTTGTAGACGAGATCACAGTTGCCACCACCTGGGATGAGTTGTTTGCAGACGAAGGCGGAGACACACCGGGCGGAGGTGATCAGGACGAAGACGATGCTTTGGTGATCGACTCCGAGGACAACCTGATTGCGAACAGCAGTTTTGAGGAGTACAGCTGTAATGCTGTCTTCGGTTGCTCATTCGATGATTGGAGCTTACCGCTGAACACGGCGAGTGCCAACTCGTCCGACAAACTGTTAGGCAGTACCTCGATTATGATGAACCCGACGATGGTTGCAACAATCGACCAAGGCGTGCAGTTGACTGATGCCAGTTATGCGGCAGGCACTAAGTTCACCTTGACGCTCAACTATAAGATCATCACTATGCCGGAAGGCGGTGCGCTGAAAATGGATTGCTACTGGGAAGCCGCAGCAGGTGGTGACTCCGAGGCGATTGAGGCACACGATGCCGAAGTGCTACGGGGCGAACTGGCAAGCGGTAACGCATGGAAGCATAAGGTAGTAACGACCACCAAGCCGGCCAAGTCCGCATACCTGCGTGTACGCGTGACCATCCCGAAGGGCGCTAAAGTGCTGTTCGACGCTTGGTGTCTGCTCAAAGAGACTGCCGCTCCGGACGAGCCGTTCATTGAGGTATCGCCGGTTCAGCTATCGTCGGTAGAGACGACTCTGGGTAACACGGTGAACTTCCAGACCGTTCATATCCACCAAGGCAACCTGACGAGCAATACGACGTTCTACGTAGGCGGCAATGATAAAGGCCATTTCCAACTCTCGGCAAACGAGTTAGCAGCCGACCAGAGCGATTTAGACCTTATTATAACATACGCACCTACGAGCGCAGGCACGCACACGGCATCGCTCATCTTCGATAATGCCAACCACACGACGATTCTGCCGGATATGATCTCGCTTAAGGGAACCTGTACCGACCCGAGTGCAAAACCCGTGCTTACCGTCACGCCGAGTACCTTACCTGATTTTGAGGTGCTGGAAGGCAAGCAGCAGAAGATGACCGTAACGCTGAGCAGCGTAAACTGCACGGATTACGTCTATGCACGCGTAGATCATATCAGTCCGGAGGAGCACGGTACGTTCACTATCGACGGTACGATGTTCAGCAAGAACAGCGAGGCAACGGTGACGATCACTTTCTCGCCGCTACAGGCCGGTACGTACCAATCGAAGATCACCTTCTACTCGCAAGACGCAGAGAGCGTCGTGCTGACCGTAAACGGAAAGGGTATCGCGAAGACGCCTGAGACGATCGATTGGCAGACCGATTTTGTATGGGACGAGAGTAATCCGTTGACCTATATGGATGAACCGTTCGACAATATCAAGCATAACGAGACCTTGCTCTTGAGCGGTTGGCAGAACGTAGCAGCTGCCGAAGCTCGTCCTTGGTGGGGCTTTGACGAGTCGAAGACCACTCCGGCACGCGGTACCGGCAAGTACGCCAAGGCGACCGCTTACCAGTTCGGCAAGGATTCGACGGCGCTCTGGGACATGTGGCTCGTGACACCGGCACTCGACTACAAGAACGCCGAGAAAAAAGTGTTTGCATTCAATGTGATGGCAGAGTACCTGGCGGACGAAGGTAACAAACCGCAGTTGGGCATCTATTATATCGACGCGACAGGCGCTGAGCTGTTCGTGCAAGACCTCACGTCCAGTTTCGAACTGCCGTCCACCAGTGACGAGAACCTCGTTTGGTACTCCTACATCCTGGATCTCACGCCGTACGCTCAGACGATGGCAGATGTGTTCCATATGGCATTCCGCTACACCGGCCCGAACGGCAATGAAGGGGTTGTGACCTATTATATTGACAATGTCAGCTGGGGTAAGGAAGATCCTGTAGAGGGTATTGAAACGATTAGCGATGAGGGATTATCGATTAGCGGACGCAAGCTTCTCCGTAACGGCCAACTCCTCATCCTCCGTGACGGCAAGACCTATAACGTGCTGGGTACACGGGTTGAGTAAATAAATATAGATAAATACAACAAAGGATGTTGCAAATAGCGGATTAAGAGGTCAAAATGCAAAATAAAATGTACAAAACGTAATTTTTTAAGAAATTATATACATTTTGTTTGCATATATCAGAAAAAAGCACTACTTTTGCAGCGATTTTGATATTTACTTACTCACAGCATGTGAGGATTCGATTTCTTGGATCGGGTCTCGGCCCATCCAAGAATCGTTTTTTTTTAAAATCTGATAGTAAAAAAACATAGATAAACACTGAATAATAATTTTATCACTACGTGATTACGAATCTTTGTTCTGATAACTTATTTTTGAATACATTCAACATAACTTATCCGATCAAACATTCATCTCTTAAAGATACAAATTATTATTCTGCGATAAACAAAGATAAATTTTTTCAAAGCATAGTGTAACTTTTTATACACTGATCCGCTATGAATTTTATCTATGTTTATTGCTTTTGAATGATTTTGACACGAAAGTGCGTGGATTAGAGCGATTGAGCAGATAGAAAAGCTTGTTTTCATAGATGATCAAGCGGTCTGAGACACAAGGAGCAAAGCTCTAAAATCATTTAAAAGGTTTTATCTTAATTTATATACGAAAAGAAGGCGAAACGGGACAGGAACGGATCGATTACGTAGGCATTGCCTATGAATCACGTATCCTACCCACCTTATATATACTTATAGTATATATCCCGTGATTTTGAAAATTGATAATTATTAAGTAGGTATTAGTATATGAAAAAATCTTTACTTTATTCATTTTTCATCACCGCTATGCTTTGCATAGTTGGTATCAATAATGCGTGGGCTTTGGACTACAACTGCATAATTACTAACATTAGTATTGAGCAATCGGATGCTATCACGATTAATCGCTTCAAATTGACGATTAACCAGAGTGCAGTAGCTACCGCTTCAGGTAATACCGCATATACAAACAGCATTGAACTCTATCTCGACTCTGATGATCGTACAATTGAGGGATCATATTCTTCAGCTAATGCTGCTACCAACAAAATTAACAAGGATTTAACTTCTTTTAATAATGGTAGTCGGGAAATTCGTACCAATGCGACTTCTACTTTCGTCATAAACAAAGTTAGCGATGGTGTATATAAGATTAAACCATGTACTTTATGTCTTCAGAACACATCTACTCATTCTGGAACCTACAACTATCGCTATGCATATGCCAACAAAACTAATGCAATATCCGGTACCACCACTGATTATCAATTTGAATTTACTCCGCAGTATGCTGTTGCGCCTACAAGTTTAAGTACTAGTTCTGTAGGTGCGACGACTGCAACAGTAAGCTGGACAAGTAGTGAGAGTGCATGGCAGTATGTTTGTTTGCCATCATCGACTACTTTAACAGAAGAATTATGGACAAGTAATGCGGTTTCTACAAATACTAAATCGGTAAATCTTACAGGGCTGACACCTGCTACCAAATACAAATTCTATGTCATCTCTGATCGTGGTGCAAATGGTACGAGTGTTATCTCCTCGAAAGAATTCACGACCGAATGTGCTACTGTTTCTTCTTTCCCTTGGAATGAAGGTTTTGAAAGTGCAACTTCTGCTGAATTACCCTTATGCTGGCAGAAAATCACAGCAGGTACAGCTAATGTAATGGCAAGTTCTTCGTACCAAAAATCGGGAAGTAATTCTGTTTGTTTAGTAGGAGGCGGTAGTTCTACAGATGTTATTGCTGTACTCCCTGAATTTACAACAAACATTAGCAATCTTGCTATTTCCTTCTGGTACAAAACTCCTGTTGATGATGAATTTTACGATTATGGAGACACTAAAGTCGGATATGTTACCAACACAAGCAGTGCATCGAGTTTCGTTGCAACGAGCGGCAATTTAACACAGACTGAAAGTTTCGACGAAGTAGAGAACATTTCGTTTGACGGAGCTCCTTCAGGTGCACGTATGGCTATACGCTTTACCGGAGGTGTTTCCAATGGTCGTGTATACATCGATGACATCACTGTTACCGAGAAACCGACTTGCAACAAGCCGACAGGAGTTGCAGTAACAGCAGACAGCGAGACGGCTGAAGGCGCAACAATTACTTGGAACGCGAATAGCATGAGCGCGTGGGTAATGCAGGTTTCGGAAGGCGACGCTGCAAGTTGGGGCGACGATATCAATGTGGCTACCAACTCCAAAGTGCTGACCGGCTTGAAGGCACATACCTTATATTATGTTCGCGTAAAAGCAACTTGCGGCGTGTATGGAGATAGTGAGTGGAGCGATAATGCTTCCTTCACCACCCTCTGCGGTACGGTTAGCGTAAGCGCTTCTTCCTCTTGGAACAACGATTTCGAGGGTCTGGGCGATCATGTTATCCCTGAATGTTGGGACAACTCCGCTTCCACAACGACCTCTTCATGGGGCAGCGGCTATATCTGGGGTACGTATGAGCGTAGCAGCAATAAGTCGCTGGCTATGGACAACGCCGTTTGCGATAACGGTACCTCTCTTATCAACACGCCGGATATCGCTATTCCGGATGACGGTAGAGAGTATGAGTTGACCTTCGACTACTCGAACATGGCAATCGCCGGTAATAATCTATATGTAAAAATCTCCGCAAACGGCGGTGCATTCGTAGAAAAGGGTGTATATTACCCCTCCGGCAATGTGTCTTCCTATCCGGGCGAGTTTGTACCCGCTACCATCAGCCTTGCCGACTACAGCGGTCAAACCATCAAGATTCAGTTCTTCGCGAACCCCACAAGCGGTACTGCTTCCACCGGAGGTGCGATGTTCATCGACAACGTCAGCGTACACAAAGCGACAACTTGCTTCCAACCGACCGCATTAGCAGCATCTAACTTGACCGCTAACAGCGCTCACATGACTTGGACTGCCGGTGGTAGCGAGACCGCTTGGCGTCTCCAGTACCGCACAGATGGCGGTTCATGGAGCGCAGAGCAAGCGGTAAGCACAACTCCGGCATTTGACATTGAGAGCCTCAGCGCAAACACGGAGTACTTTGTACGCATAAAAGCATACTGCGGTGTAGAAGACCAGAGCGAATGGAGCGAAGTTGCTTCCTTTACTACCCTCTGCGCAGCAGAAAGCATGCCGTTCAGCGAGTCGTTCAGCAGTGCATCGGCTCTGCCCTCTTGCTGGGAAGCAACTCCTGCTTCGGGTACCTACAAATGGGGCGCATATGAGAACAGCGGTGCGTATAGTGTACAACTTCGTACCGGTTCGAGCGGTAGCGCTGAACTGCGTATGCCGCCTGTTGCGTTGAGCGAGGACGCTATCTTGCGCTTCGAGTGGAAGAACGTCAACGGTGCGTCCGTAAACATCTATGTTTCCACGGACGGCGGTTCAAGCAGAACCATGATTCCGACCGACCTGTCCGGTATTCATGCCGATTGGGCAACGAAAGTCTTTGACCTCTCCGCTTACACCGGCGAGACAGCATTGATCTACTTCGTAGCCAACTTCTCGACCGCTAACCAATACGCATACTTGGACGACGTGGAAGTAGTAGCCCGTCCGTGCGAGATGATTCTCAATATCGCCGCAGCTCCGATCACCGGTGGCGGTACCCTCTCTTGGAGCGGTAACGTGAAGAAAATCCGTTATAAGAAAGGCTCGGACGAATGGAGTTATGCAACTCCTGCTAACAACGCCGGTCCGCACACGTTGAGCGGTTTGACACCTGCCACCTCGTATCAGTTCTGCTTACTGCCGACTTGTTTGGGTGAGGAAGAGTCGAATTGGACCACACCGGTATTCTTCACCACCAAAGCAACTGAACTCATCCCCTATAGCAATGATTTCGAAGCAGAGACGCCGGGTGAAGTACCGTTTAACTGGAGCCGTATCTCCGCTTCGGAATACCCGCAGGTAAGCCACGATTCCTATGCCTACAGAGATGGTGGCAGCTTCGGTGACCAAGGCAACAGCGTGAAGTTCTACGGTGTTAATGACCAGATCTTAGTATTCCCCGAGTTTGATGCAAATCTTGGCGACTTGATTGTTTCCTTCCACTACCGTAACCGCGACTGTACCATGCAGTTGGGTTATATAGAAGAAGACGGTACAACCTTCGTAGCTCTTGAGACATTGTCTAACCAAACCGGTTACGGTGAGTACCCGTTCGAGAAAGACCTCTACGGCATCAGCAGCGATGCAGCGAACCTCGCTATCCGTTACTCCAATGCCGGTGGTACGGCTCAAGCTTGGGTGGATAATGTGGAAGTAAAAGAGGCTACTTGTGGTCAACCGACCGACTTGGCGTTTGATAATGTTACGGCAAACTCCGTACACATTAGTTGGTCGGCTTCGGCTCGTGGTACTGAGTCTAACTATCAGTATATCCGTCAAGTATGGAGCGAAGACGATCCTAACTGGGCAAGCGCTACCTTGATCGGAAGCGATGTGACAGAACTGAACATTACCGGTTTGAACGCCAACACCAGATATGAGTTCTATCTGCGCTCCTACTGCGGTGTAAGCGACCAGAGCACACCGGTGAAAGTAGAGTTCACTACGCTGATGAAGGACGAAGTATTCGAAGACCTGCCTACTGCAACGGACAACGAGAGCCGTCTGGCGGCCTTGGCAGGACAAACGATTAACATGACTATCAAGCGTCCGTTGTTGCTCAACGGTGATTACTGCACACTCTGCTTGCCATTCGACCTGAGTGCTTCAGAAATAGCAAATCCCGAGTGCCCGCTGCACGGCTTCGTCATTAAAGAGTTTGAGATGTCACAAGCAGCTTCGGGTGCAGTGAACATCTACCTGAATCAGGTAACCTCTATTGAGGCGGGTAAGGCATACTTCGTACGCTACGCCGGAGAGCCTTCTGAAGATCGACTGACACCGATGACTTTCCGTAGCGTAGAGATCGTACTTAGCACACCGCTGGACGAAGAGTTGACCGATGATTGCACACCGCATGGCGTCTTCAACCCGTACGCTTTGGTTGCTAACGATGTGACTACACTCTTCCTCTCATCGAACAACACGCTTTATTACCCAAGTGCGAACGGTACGATGAACGGTTTCCGTGCCTACATCAAGGTAGGCGACGCACTCAGTGCTCCTATCCGTCGCGGCGCTCCGATCCGTATCGTGGAGAAAGAGAATACGACTACAAGCTTGGATCAACTCACCAATGACAAATCACCAATGACAAATAAAGTCCTCCGTGACGGACAGATCATCATCATTCGTGACGGCAAAGAATACAATATAATGGGTATTATGGTGAAATGATGCATATGATGGAATGATTTAATGGTTTTGATTATGAAAAAGAACTATATACAGCCTCAAACGATGGCACAGTTTTTGCAAGGAATGCATGTGATTTGCGGTAGTAATCCGGATCTTATTTCAGGAGGCCCCGGAGACCCGAACGATAAGGAAGTATTCTGATGGACTGATTTAAATGATGATACATATGAAAAAGATCTTTTTAGCTGTCGCACTATGTGCGATGACGTTAGTTGCAAATGCAGCAACTTACAATTATCTGTGTGCGATCACAGAGTTGACAATTGATACCCTGCAGAGTAACACAAAAAACCAGTTTACGCTGAACTGGACGCAGAAATGCAAGAACACGGCAGAGTACAGTACCAAACCGAATACCACCTATACCACAACGGTGAAGTTGGTTCTCAATTCCGATGACCGTACCCTCGAAGGAGTCTATACCACCGAAGGGGCAAGTGCTACCAGCAGTAGTGCTAACGTCAACGACCAGACGATTAACCTCGTGACCTCGGAGTTATACTACGGTTCTACCCGTCGTCTGCTTCGTACGGACTCTATCTCCACCTTCACCATTATCAAGTTGGATGACACCCATTACGGCATCAGTATCGGTCGCCTGTGTTTCACAGCCGCCGCACTGGCTGACCGCAACAAGAACACCTATAACTACAATTTATGCTACGCGGAGGAAGATATCCTTACCCAAGGCATCGAACCTACGCCCTACATCTTCGGTTATACCGGTGAGTATGAGGAGGCCGTTTATAACTACGACATGACCGTTAATGGTATCAGTGTAGTTCGCGACGACAGCGAATATGACGCTATCCGCTATTTCCTGACGCTTAGTTGCGTAGGTAAGAACCGCGAAAACAACATCGAGCGTAATTACGAAGTACAGTTGGCCATTTACCCCACTTCGGAGTCCATCGTGGGTACGTTTGCCACGCAAGGCGGTAACCTGCTCTATTCGTCCAACAGCTACGTCAAGGACCTCAAGATTAACAAGACCCGTTACCTTGCCAATGACTCGATCAGCAGTATTCAGATCAAGTCAAAGGGCGTGAACCAATATAGTTTCTATGGCGGTACGCTTATCTGTACAGATATTGATGCCAACTACATGGCTATTTATGGCAAAAAACGCGTAGAAGCTGTGCATTATTACCACTTCAGCGATAATGACGGTCAGGGGATCCCCTTCGGTTACAACGAAACAAGCACAGAGATTGAGTTAACGGCAAATAACATCGCTATCGAGAGCACTATTAACGGACTTGAACTCACGCTCCAGACTACCGATGTCAATAACGTCGCTTATACGGTTTATCTGATTTTGGACAGCGAATCGCTTGCCGGCACGTTTACCTACACCAGCGGTTTGAGCGCTTGGTCCAAAGTGGAGCGTGGTACCATCAGCAGTTCGTACGTCGCAAGCGGCGCGACCGTCACCATCAACGCGAAGGGTAACAACGCTTACACGATCTCCGGTAGTTTGCTTTGCGAGAACGGCAATACGTATATCCTCAAGGCGTACGATTTTAACAACGGAACTGTCGGAATTGATCAAATCACCAATGACAAATCACCAATGACAAATAAGGTCATCCGTGACGGACAGTTGATTATCATCAATGACGGTAAGATCTTCAACGCTCAAGGTGCACAGCTTCAATAAGCCGTTTTTGAACATAAAAAGAAAGAAAATCTCACGTACATTTGCGTATGTGAGATTTTTTTTGTACCTTTGCAGCCGATTTGATTGTATAGCACTATGAAAAGAGGATTGTTATGTTTGATGCTGTGCGTGATGGCGGTCATCAAAGCCGTTGCAGCTTATACGCTTACAGCAAGCAGTGTGACTATCACCGACGTGACGGTCGATAAGAATAACTTCTTCGTTTTGGTCAAAGCAGCCACCTCTACCGGTGACTACGAAGTGGGCTTCGATGTATGGCCTGCCCAACACTCGGCTATCGGATCCTTCAATGCCGACGACAAGACCATCGGTTACGTGAGCAGCTATGTCCACAAGACCAAAGCGAACGGCAGTGCGGTAAATATGTGGTACTACCCGGACGAAGAGGCTCCGATCAGTCTGAGTATTGAGCAGAAAGATGAGACCACTTGCACCTTGAGCGGTTCCATCACCGCTTCCCGTAACGGTCAAGCTTATACCTATAACATCCCTGCATTCGACTTCGCCTATGCGGAAGGACCCGTTGATCCCGAACCCGAGAAAGACCCCTACCGCTTTGAACCCGAGACACCGACCACGATTAATTTCTCTGCCGACGTCATTCATTTCCGACAACGGAGCGATTATATCGAAGTCACGCTCAACGAGATGGCGAACGAGACCTATGATTGGATCGAACTGCGTCTGCTCTCCGACACCATGGACATGCCTGCCGGCACCTATACAATCGACGATAGTTATACCGAAGGTACGCTAACGGCTTCCAAAGGCTACTTAAACAATACTGCCGGCGATGACCCCTGCTACGTGGCAATTCGTGTCCAAGAAGAATGGGGACAATACACCCCGTATTACTTGAAAAGCGGTAACATGACCGTTCGTTTTAACACCAAAGGCGATACGATCTTTATCACCGGAACCGCCTTCTCGCATAACGGTTCTACCATCAACGTGAACGCAAAAGCGTATAACATGCTTTATGTAGAAGAAGAGCAACCCAAAGAACCGGAGTTCGTCAACCTTGCCATCGACACGGTAGTTATTACCTATCTGAGCAACCTGTCCGACAGTGCCAATAACATCTTCTACTACACCTTCAATTTCAGCAAGGCAGATGATTATCCCACCGTGCTGACCGATGTCATCCTCTCCAAACCGATGGAATTGGTTGCCGGTACCTACACCCTGGCTAACAGCACATTAGACGGACTTCAGTTATCGCAGAACCAAACGGATTTCGAAGCGAATATCTTTGCCGGAGGTGCCTATAATTTCGTAACCGCTTCCCTCACCCTCACACCCTCCAATAACGGTCAGTGGCGCTACGAGATGGTGATGAACGACGATATCGGCAGTGAGTACACGTTTGCTTTTTCGCAGACACCGCATATCATCCTGTACCCCGAACCGGTGGTTAACCCCGAAGATCAACCCTACACGGACGAACAAAAGGAGATCTCCATCGTCAGCGTCACCTTAGATACAATCGTTTGGGATGCGAAGTCGGTAAGCAAAGACGGTGTCATCGACATCTATCTCACGCAACTCAAAGCGGATAGCTACGGTCTGCGTGCTTACATGGCATTGGGTATGTATGCCAACAAAGCCTACCCTGCCGCAGGAACCTATCCGGTGAACGGGACCGAAGAGGACAACACCTTCAGCGCCTCGATGGGTCGATACGGTAACATCCTCTTCCCCTGCTACCTCACCTTAATGGACGAGGCCGGTTGGGCGCACGCCGTTTGGTATATCGTGGACGGAAACATCACTCTCTCTTACGAAGGAGAACAACCCATCCTGTCCGGCGAATGTACTTCTTACTTCGGTTCGACCATTAAATTCGCATACCGTCCTGCCGCACAAGGCATTGAAACAGTCGAAAGTCAAAAGTCGAAAGTCGAAAGCCGGAAGATCATACAAGACGGACAACTGTTCATCCTGCGGGACGGCAAAAAATATTCTATAATGGGACAAGAAGTTCGTTAATTGCGGACAAAATTCATTATTTTTTGGAAAAGTGGCATACACTCTTGTGTATGTCATTTTTTTTTCGTACCTTTGCGGCCGATTTTAATTTGGCACAGTGTGGCCTGTAGAAAAAGTTTATGCAAAATATTCGAAACATAGCAATTATTGCGCACGTGGACCACGGCAAAACGACCTTGGTCGATAAGATGCTGTACACGGCGCATGTGGTGAGTCAGAAATCCGAATTCAGCGATCAACCCAAAGAGTTGATCTTGGATAACAACGATCTGGAGCGGGAACGCGGTATCACCATTCTCGCCAAGAACGTAGCCATCGACTACAAGGGAACGAAGATCAATATTATCGACACTCCGGGGCACGCTGACTTCGGCGGTGAGGTGGAACGTGTGCTGAACATGGCGGATGGCGTACTGCTGCTCGTCGATGCCTTCGAAGGTGCGATGCCGCAGACACGATTCGTGCTGCAGAAAGCACTCGAACTGGGACTCAAACCGATCGTGGTCATCAACAAAGTGGATAAACTCAACTGCCGTCCGGACGAGGTGCAAGAAGAAGTCTTTGACTTGATGTGTAACCTCAACGCGACCGATGATCAGCTCGATTTTCAGACCCTCTACGGTTCTGCCAAGCAAGGTTGGATGTCCACCGATTGGCGCAAACCGACCACCGACCTTACCGACCTCATGGACGCCATCATCGAGTATATCCCGGCGCCGCAAGAGAACCCGGGTACACCGCAGATGTTGGTCACTTCGCTCGACTACAACTCCTATGTAGGCCGTATCGCTATCGGTCGTGTACATCGCGGTGAGTTCAAAGACGGTCAGGCCGTCACGCTCGCCAAAAAAGATGGCACGATGGTCAAGACCAAGATCAAAGAGCTGCATACCTTCTCCGGTATGGGGCATGTGAAGACCGATGTCGTCAAGAACGGCGACATCTGCGCGATGATCGGTATTGACGGTTTTGAGATCGGCGACACTGTTTGCGATGCCGAGAACCCCGAGGCACTCAAACCGATTGCTATTGACGAACCGACGATGTCCATGACTTTCTGTATCAACGACAGTCCGTTCTTCGGACAGGACGGTAAGTTCGTAACCAGCCGACATATCCAAGATCGTCTCAATAAAGAGTTGGAGAAGAACCTTGCCCTGCGTGTCGAGAAAGGTGCAGAAGAGTCCTCTTGGCGCGTCTATGGACGTGGCGTACTGCACTTGTCTGTCCTCATCGAGACCATGCGTCGCGAAGGATACGAATTGCAAGTGGGTCAACCCCAAGTGATCATCAAAGAGATCAACGGTGTCAAGTGCGAACCGGTTGAGTCGCTTACCGTCAACACCCCCGAAGAGTGCTCCGGTAAGATCATTGAGTTCGTCTCTACCCACAAAGGCGAGATGACCAAGATGGAGATGGTCAACGACCGTGTTCATTTGGAGTTCACGATCCCGAGCCGCGGAATCATGGGAATGCGAACGTACGTGATGAACGTCTCGGCTGGTGAAGCCATCATGGCACACCGCTTCCTGGAGTACCAACCCTGGAAAGGCGAGATCGTCAAACGTAATAACGGTTCGCTCATCGCCATGGAGGCCGGTACCGCCTATGCCTACGCACTCGACAAACTGCAAGACCGTGGCAAATTCTTCATCGATCCGCAGGAAGAGGTCTATGCCGGACAGGTGGTAGGCGAGAACGCCAAGGAAGGCGACATCGTCATCAACGTCACCAAATCCAAGAAACTGACCAATATGCGTTCCAAATCGGCAGACGACAAAGCCGTTCTTCCGCCGCCTGTTCGCATGTCACTCGAGGAAGCACTCGAGTACATCAAAGAGGATGAGTACGTGGAGGTAACCCCGCACGCCATGCGTATCCGCAAGATCATCCTCGACGAACTCGAGCGCAAACGCGCAGGGCGCGCATGATAAAGTTGAGAGTTGAAAGTTGAGAGTTGAGAGAAGTCTCATAGTAGAAAGTTTAAAGAAAAAATTTGATTATATGAAAATTGAACAAAGTGAAGTAAAAGACCTGAAAGCTGTCGTAACGCTGACTATTGAGCCGGCAGACTATCAGGAAGAAGTGGCAAAGCAACTCAAAGAAGTGCGCCACAAAGCACAAATGCCGGGTTTCCGTCCGGGAATGGTTCCTGCCGGCTTGGTAAAGAAAATGTACGGCAAGGGTATCTTGGCGGACGTTCTTAACAAAAAAGTAGGCGAAGGTCTGCAGAAACATATCGAGGATAACAAACTGAATATCCTGGGTGATCCGCTGCCTAACAAAGAGCAAGGGAACGTAGATCTCGATCACGAAGAGACCTTCACCTTTGCCTTCGACATCGCTGTCGCACCTGAGTTCGACGCTAAGTTGACGGCTAAGAACAAACTGCCGGAATATACCATCGAACCGACCGAAGAGATGATCGACAAACAGGTGGAAGCTTATGCCAACCGTTTCGGCGAATACATCCCGGAGGACAAAGAGAAAGGTACGAAAGCAGAAGTAAAACCGGTACCGGTAGATGCTGAGTTGTTCGCAAAGGTTTACGGCGCTGACGCTCCGAAGGATGAGAAAGCGTTCCGTGCTCGTATCAAAGAAGACATCGTTCGCAGCCTGGATGAAGAGTCCAAATACCGTTTCGGTATCGACGTCAAAGAGGCGGTCATGAAGAAGATGGAGAAGGTCGAATTCCCAGTGGACTTCCTCAAACGCTGGGTACTTGAGACCAACGATAAGATGACCCAAGAGGAACTCGATAAGGACTTCGATAAGATGCTCGACGAACTCAAATGGCACCTCGCTAAGGACCAGTTGATGAAAGAGTTCAAGATCGACGTGCAGAAAGAGGAAGTGGAAGAGTTCGCGAAACGTATCGCTAAGATGCAGTTTATGCAGTACGGCCTGATGAACGTAGAAGACGCTATGCTCGCAAACTACGCACAGGAGATGCTCAAGAACGAGAACCAACTGCGTAACATCGTGGAGCGCGTCGTAGAAGACAAGATCTTCGCTGCTATCAAAGGCGTTGCCAAGATCGAAGCAAAGACCATCTCGCAAGAGGATTTTGACAAACTCTTTAAATGACACACATTCATTTTATAGCTATTGGCGGGGCGGCGATGCATAATTTGGCACTCGCTGTTGCCTCCAAAGCGGGGTACAAGGTAACGGGGTCGGACGATGAAATCTTCGACCCTGCTTTGTCTCACTTGCGCGACGCAGGTCTCCTGCCCGATGAGATGGGTTGGCACCCCGAACGGATCACACCCGACATCGATGCCATCATCTTAGGCATGCACGCACGCGAAGACAACCCCGAACTGGTTCGGGCTCGGGAGTTAGGCATCAAGATTTACTCCTTCCCCGAGTACCTCTACGAACAAACCAAAGATAAGATCCGTATCGTCGTAGGCGGGTCACACGGTAAGACAACCACTACCTCCATGATCCTCTATGTGCTCAACCGACTCGGTATCGAAACCGACTACATGGTAGGGGCGCAGATAGAAGGCTTTGAACGAATGGTTCGCTTGTCCGATACGGCGAAATACGCTGTCTTCGAAGGAGACGAATACCTCACCTCCCCACTCGACCTTCGCTCCAAATTTCTTTGGTACCACCCCCATGTAGCTATCCTTACCGGCATCGCTTGGGATCATATCAATGTCTTCCCCACTTTCCCGGAGTACGTGGACACCTTTCGTAAGTTCGTTCATTCGATCGAACCCGAAGGGTCCTTCATCTACTATAAAGGCGACGAGAATCTGCGTCTGTTGGCGGAAGAAATCACAAATCACCATACGGCGCAAGCAGATCGGAAGAAATCACAAATCACAAATATTTCCGTCATCCCGTATCGTGAATATGACGGAAACACCCCCATGCAGGTCTTCGGACGTCACAACATGCAGAACCTCCAGGCAGCAATGCTTGCTTGTCACTGTATCGGCGTAGCACCCGACGATTTCTACCGGGAGATCAGTACCTTCACCGGCGCCAGCAACCGTCTGGAGAAGATATGCGAGACGGAAACGAGTGTGGCGTACAAAGATTTTGCACACTCGCCGTCCAAACTCAAAGCAACCGTCAATGCCGTTCGGGAACGCTATCCGGAGAAGAAACTCATCGCCTGCATGGAGCTACACACCTTCAGCAGCCTCATGGCAGATTTCTTACCGCAATACAAGGGCTGTATGGCGGAAGCGGACATCGCCTACGTCTATTTCAATCCCAAAGTAATCGAACATAAACGACTCACTCCGATCACAAAAAAGGAAGTTCGCGATGCGTTTGGCACGAAAAATGTAGAGGTGTTTACAGAGAGCGAAGCCCTGCAAGAACGTCTCAAAAGCCTCAACTACGGCAACACGGCTTTATTAATGATGTCATCAGGCACCTTCGACGGCATTAACGTAAAAGAGTTTGCTCAAAAATTATTGTCGGCATAACGGTATCCCGGTATAACGGTATCCCGAAAAATATCTTATTATGAATAAACAAGAGAAACGCGATTATCTATACATGCGCATGGCGCGCACTTGGGCAGAGAACAGTTACTGCGTGCGCCGCAAAGTGGGGGCGCTGCTGGTCAAGAACCAGATGATCATCTCGGACGGTTACAACGGTACTCCTTCGGGATTTGAGAACATCTGCGAAGATGAGAACAACGTCTCCAAACCCTACGTGCTCCACGCCGAAGCGAATGCGCTGACCAAGGTAGCCCGCTCTAACAACAGCTCCGATGGCGCAACCCTGTACGTCACCGCCTCGCCTTGTCTCGAGTGCTCCAAACTGATCATTCAATCCGGTATCAAACGCGTCGTGTACGGCGAAGAATACCGCATCATGGACGGCGTCGAACTGCTCAAACGAGCCGGCATTGAAGTCGAATTCTTAAATGACAAAGAACAATGAAAAAGTATCTTCTTCCTACATTGACGGTTATCGGCGTTGCCTTAGGCTTGTTCATCGGCATGTCGCTGACACAGAAAGCGAACGCACAACGTCTCGTCATTCGTGACGGTCAACTCAGCTTCGAGCAATCGAAAGTGGACGAACTGCTGCACCTGATGGAAACGGCCTATGTGGACCAACTGGACATCGATAGTATCACCGACGAAGTGATGACGGAGATCATACAGAAACTGGACCCGCATAGTGCCTACATCCCCAAAGAAGACCTGGAGATGGTCAACAGCGAACTGGCAGGTTCGTTCTCCGGTATCGGTGTGCAGTTCACCATCCAGCAAGACACCGTACGTATCGTAGCAGTCATTGCCGGCGGACCGAGTGAAGGAATGGGCGTGCTGGCAGGTGATAAGATCATCACCGTCGATGACAGTGTCTTCACCGGTAAGAAGATGAATAACGAGAAGGTAATGCGCACCCTGCGGGGCGAGAAAGGGACACTCGTCAAGTTAGGCATCCTGCGTGCCGGTTCACCGGACCTGCTCTATTACACGATCACACGTGGCGACATACCCGTAACCAGCGTAGATGCCAAATTCATCATCGAGGCGAACGGAAAGAAGATCGGTTTCGTGCGGGCGAATAAGTTCGGCGAGACCACCTATCGGGAGTTCATCACGGCACTGGCTGAACTGCGAGGCAAAGGGGCTACCAAATACATCATTGACTTACGGGAGAACTCCGGCGGTTATATGGACCAAGCGATTCGCATGGCGAACGAGTTCCTGCGTCGGGGCGACATGATCGTTTATGCCGAAGGCAAAGCCTATCCGCGTTATGAAGCTAAAGCCGATGGTAGCGGTCGGTTCAAAGATGCAGAGATCGTCGTTCTCATTGATAACTTCTCCGCGTCCGCTTCGGAGATCTTCGCCGGCGCTATGCAAGACAATGACCGCGCCACAATCATCGGTCGTCGTTCGTTCGGTAAAGGTCTCGTGCAACAACAGATACCCTTCGACGACGGTAGTGCCGTTCGTCTGACCGTAGCACGTTACTACACCCCTTCCGGACGTAGTATTCAGAAACCCTATAAGTTAGGCGAACAGGACGATTACGAGAACGAACTGCTGGAACGCTGGGAGCATGGTGAGTTCTATTCTGCGGACTCGATACACTTCAACGACACCACCGTCTATCGAACCAAAAACGGACGAATCGTTCACGGTGGAGGAGGTATTATGCCGGATATCTTTGTGGGACGTGATACCACACTCAACACCCCTTGGTATAACCGCTGCGTGAACTTGGCGTACACCTATCAGTTCGCGTACCAATACACGGACGAACACCGCAAAGAGTTAAGCAAATACAAAGATTGGCAATCCTTGGAGAAACATCTGAACAAACAGAACCTCTTACGTTCGTTTGTAGCCTTCGCCAAGGAAAAAGGCGTCGAACCCAACGAAGCAGAGATCAAGAAGTCCGCTCCGCTGATGAATCGACTGCTCAATGCCTATATCGTACGCAACATCTTAGGTGACGATGGCTTCTTCCCGCTCTTCGAACGGGACGATGAGATAACGAAAGTTGCCGTGGAGCAACTTTCAAAGTGAGAGGTTAGTGGTTAGAGGTTAAAGGAAAAATGGCAACCGGTTTGGTTGCCATTTTTTTGTTTAGAACGCTTTCAAAGCAGCTAATACATATTTATAGAACTTCTGAACCGTAGCGATATTCACACGCTCATCCGGACTATGCGGGTGCTCGATGGTCGGACCGAATGAGATCATCTCCATCTGTGGGTAGTTACCACCGATGATACCGCATTCCAAACCGGCGTGGATCGTCACGATACGGGGACTGTTACCGAACTCCTTCTCGTACGTCTCTTTCATCACCTTCAGTAAGTTACTCTTGAAATTCGGTTGCCAACCCGGATAAGCACCGCTGAACTTCACATCGGCGCCTGCCAAGGAGAAGGCTGACTGAATGATCGATGCCAACTCCTCTTTGCGGCTCTCCACATTCGAACGCGTCAGACAGAAGACGGTCACCTTGTTCTCTTCCGTCTTGATCATCGCTACGTTATTCGAGGTCTCCACGATGTCCGGCATCTCCGGAATCATTCGATACACACCGTGCGGACAAAGGGTGATAGCGTGAATCAGGAAGTCCTGTACATCCTCCGGCATCTCCTGCTTGGGACACTCTACCTCTGTCGCTTTGAACGTCAGATCGGTCTCGATACCGTCGTATTCACGCAACCAGAGGTCCTCATAACGATCGACAAGATCTTGCAAGTCCTGATAACTCTCCTCCGGAATCGTGATAACCGCCGATGCCTCACGCGGGATAGCGTTACGCAACGAACCGCCTTCTACACATGCCAGACGGGCTTCGAAATTAGCGACAGCGTCTTTGAGGAAACGGAAGAGTAACTTGATCGCATTCGCACGTTGCAGGTGGATGTCGCAACCCGAGTGACCGCCTTTGCAGCCCTTGAGTTCCACCTTAAGCGCGATGTCGCCCTTCTCCGTATCTACCGGTTGGAAATCGAACGTAACCGTCGTGTCAATACCTCCGGCGCAACCTACATACAACTCGCCTTCCGTCTCCGAATCCAAGTTCAACAGGTACTTACCTTGCAACCAACCGCCTTTGAGGTCATTGGCACCGTACATACCAGTCTCCTCATCAATCGTGAAGAGTGCCTCCAGCGGCGGGTGAACAACGTTCTTGTCCGCCAAAATAGCCATCGCCGTAGCCACACCGATACCGTTGTCTGCTCCCAGCGTCGTACCTTTAGCCGTTACCCACTCACTGTTATCCTCCACATAAGCCTGAATAGGATCTTTCTCAAAATCAAACTCGATGTCGCTGTTCTTCTGCGGTACCATATCCATATGACCCTGCAGAATGATTCCCGGATGGTTCTCCATACCGGCACTCGCCGGTTTACGAATCAATACATTACCGATCTCGTCCTGAAGGGTCTCCAGACCTAAGGACTTACCGTAGTTCACTAAGAAATCGGCGATCTCTTTGCGCTTACCGCTCGGACGCGGAATCTGGGTAAGGCTGTAGAAACAATTCCACAAACCTTTGGGCTCTAAATTTTTCATATCTTTAAATATTAAACATTCAACATTCAACCTTAATCAATCGTCATTTCCCCGCAGAGGTCTTTCATGATCAAATCCTTCGCCTTCTCCGGGCTTTCTCCCAAGAGCAGCATCATCTTCGTCAGCAGCGCCTCTGTCGTGATATCATACCCCGACAACACCCCTGCCTTCATCAGATTAAGCGACACCGCGTACAGACCCATCTCCACCGAACCGGTGTTGCATTGCGTCTTATTGACGATGATAATCCCTCGGTCCACAGCCGCTTTCAGTTCACGGTACAACCATTTGTCAGTAGGCGCATTACCGGCTCCGAAAGTCTCCAAGACCACTCCTTTTAAACCGCGCGTACGCAAGAGTGCGCGCACGACGGGTTGCTGGATTCCCGGAAAAAGCTTAAGCACCGCCACATTCTTATCAAACGTAGTGTGCAGCGTCAGAGGCGCCTTCGAATCGGAATAATGAACCAAATGCGGTTGGTACGTGATATGAACACCTGCCTTCGCCAGTGCCGGGTAGTTATAACTGTTAAAGGCACTGAAATGCTCGGCATTACGCTTCGTCGTTCGGTTGGCACGGAAAAGGCGATCCTCGAAATAAATCGTCACCTCCGGCACAATCGCATTCCCCTCATCATCCTTCGCTGCCGCAATCTCAATCGCCGTCAACAGGTTCTCCTTCGCATCGGAACGAAGAACACCTACCGGCAACTGTGAACCCGTGAAAACCACCGGCTTGGACAGGTTCTCTAACATAAACGAGAGAGCCGATGCCGAATAACTCATCGTGTCCGTTCCATGCAAAATCACGAACCCGTCGAACTCCTCATAACGGTCATAGACCATCTGAGCCATGCGAACCCAACAGTCCGGGTTCACGTCCGACGAATCCAAGAGCGGCGAGAAAGCCTCTATCTCAACCTGGATATCACCGGCAAAAAGTTCCGGCATATAGGCTTTGAACGTCTCTATGTCCGCAGGTACCAACGCTCCGGAATGACCGTCACGAACCATTGTAATGGTTCCTCCCGTAGAAATCAAAAGCACTTTATTCATAGCTTTTCTACCGTTTTAGGGCGCAAAGTTAATAAAAAATTTGCATATATGCAAGAATTTTTGTAATTTTGCAGCGAATTTAAGCAATATGTCCACAAAAATTCTGGTTATAGACGGCGACATCAGCCTTTCCACCGTACTGAACGACTATCTCTGTAGTCGGGGCTACAAGGCGCGTGCCGTAGGGGACGGAAAAGCGGCTTTGGACCTGCTGGCTGCCGAACATTGGAACCTCGTTCTCATGGAGATACAAGGCATCGGGATGAACGGTTTTGAGTTACTCAAAGATATCCGTCACCGCTTACCGCAGATCCCGCTCATCGTTCTCACCACACGCTCCGACCGAGAGAACCAGATGCGGGCTTTTCAACTGGGTTGCGATGATTATCAGACCAAACCCTTCTCCATGGATATCCTCATCTGCCGAATGGAAGCGATCCTGAGACGGGTGCGGGCGTTCGAAGAAAGCAAACAAAAAGTCTTCGACCTCAACGGACATACCTTTGACGCTACCCACCAGACTTTCGACGGCCGGCATATGTCTTCCAGGGAAAGTGACCTGCTGCTGATGCTCTGCCGAGCCGAATCGGAAGTGGTGGACAAGCACCGGATCCTAAGCGCCCTTTGGAAAGAAGACAATGCCTTCACGGCTCACTCTTTAGGCGTGTATATCAACCACTTACGTGCCTACCTCACACCCGTTGACTACGAGATTATTGCCGTTCGTTTTAAAGGTTACAAATTAGTAAATCATAAATCACAAATATGAAAATCATCGCCCCAAGTGTACTGTCTGCCGACTTCGGACATCTGGCAGAAGATTTAGAGATGATCAACCGCAGTGAGGCGGATTGGTTACATATCGACGTGATGGACGGGACCTTCGTACCCAACATCTCCTTCGGTTTTCCGCTGATGGAACCCTTCCGTAAGTACTGTACCAAACCCCTCGACGTACACCTGATGATCGTTCATCCCGAGAAGTACGTAGAGCGTTTCTGCGATGCCGGCGCATGGTCGGTGGGTTTTCACCTCGAAGCCGTAGAAGATCCCTTACCGATACTGGACCTCATCAAAACCAAAGGTGTTCGTACTTGCCTGACTATCAATCCCGATATCGATGTCCAACGACTTGTACCCTATCTCGATAAAGTGGATATGATTCTCCTCATGTCCGTCTTTGCAGGCTTCGGAGGACAGAAATTCATCCCGGAGACGATGGATAAGATCCGTTTTATTCGTCAAGAGATAGACCGCCGTGGTTTGCCGACGCTCATCGAAATAGACGGCGGTGTCAACACCCAAAACGCTGCCGAACTCTTCGCCGCTGGAGCCGACGCACTTGTTGCCGGTAGTGCGGTCTTCGGTGCCAACGATCCCGAAGAGGCGATACGGATGATGAAAAAGGAATAAGTCAACCATCAAACCCTATCTGAGCCCTTATAACATAAGGCTTGCGCCGTGGGTATATTGGGTGATTATAGGGTGATTATTGCGTGATTATTGCGTGATTCAAAGAATAAGGGCATATCCGATGGTCGTATTGCTGTTACCACTGGTGGCAGCAATACTGCTTTATGATCGTTTTTTCCCGCCTGCTCCCTTTCCCGAAAACCAACGGGACTATGCCTTTGTAATAATCTCCGGACCTCGTTCCACAACTAAATGTGAGCGGTTTGAAACCAAACTCATCGCCCAACGTGACAGCGGTACATGGGAAAAGGCAAAAGGAAAAGTATATCTCTACTTGCTGCGCGATAGCGCAAACACGATGCCTTCGTACGGCGACACGATCATAGCGCACACCTCCATTGAGCAAACCCACCAAGCAGGAAGAGCCTTTGCAGCACGCTACACGCTCTCACCCGCTCCCGATCACACCGTCCCCTTACAAGTTCGACTCTACAATCGTTTATCTGCCGCAGGGCTGGAAGGCGATGAGTTAGCCGTAGTAGGAGCGCTAACCTTAGGCTACAAAGACGATATCGACCCTGAACTGCGACATCGTTTTCAAGCGTCCGGAGCAGCACATGTGTTGGCGGTAAGCGGTTTACACACCGGTATCCTTTATGTTCTAATTCTCTGGTTGTTAACCTTAGGCGGAAGAATCAAACCTCGATACGAAAACCAGATAGGCAGATGTATCGTAAGCGGAGTGATTATTGCGGTCATGTGGGGCTACGCATGGCTCACCGGAATGACCCCCTCCGTAGTACGCGCCATACTGATGGTAACGCTTGTTGAAATAGGCAAAATGATCTATCGTAATAGTTTTAGTATCAACACGATAGCCGCAGCAGCGGTACTAATTCTTTTGGTTCGTCCTTATGACCTTTGGAGCGTCAGTTTTCAACTCAGTTTCGCTGCCACGGCTTCAATCGTTCTCTTCGCAAATGCCCTTGGTTCAACCATCAAATACCGTTCTCTAAAGAAAACATTCTGGGGTAAAATCCTCAATTGGTTCATCGGTATTATACTCGTATCCTTAGCCGCTCAACTCGGCACGATGCCCATCACAATGTTCCATTTCGGACAAGTAAGTACCTACTTCCTGCTTACCAACTTACTCGTCCTTCCGCTTGCCACCTTGCTGGTACCTTCGGGTTTGCTTTCTATCGCTTTTGGAGGCAGCGGAATCGGTTTGCTTGTCGGAAAAGTCACAAGTGGCTTGGCTTGGTTGATGAACCACGCCGTAGGATGGATTGAAAGTTTACCCGGCAGTACCGTTTCGGCACAGGTCAACGGTCCCATGATTGTCGTATATTATGCACTTTTATTGTGTTTTTTGGTCTTTGTACTAATAAAACGCACATAAAAACACATGCGCGCTTGCGTATATCAAAAAAAAGTTGTATCTTTGCGGCCGATTTGGAAATTTAGTACTGATGAGAAAACTTTTTGTCAAGAAAATACTGTTATCTATACTGTTCCTTTCGGTCAGTATCGGTGTTTGTGCGCGCAACAGGTTCAGCCTGGATGAGGACAACTATCATTTCGGCTACGTGACGGCCGGACTCGGTTATACTTCCCTTAGTTATCATTCCGGAGACATCTCCGCCAAAGGCGGTGTGGGGGGGCTGGCAGGATTCGGTTATGAGTTCCGTCGCCATAACGCTTGGGTCAGTGCCGGCTTGCAATTCCAGCGCTTGGGCTCGGAATTGAACATCAACGACTATACCTATACCCCGCCCGTCGGAGGTTTGGATGACCTGGGACGCGTGGTCAAAGAGTACCGCTATTCCATTCATCAGCACGACCAACAGAACTGGATGACATTGGACATTCCAGTAATGGCAGGTTACTATAACAACGGTTTCTATATCGGAGCCGGTTTCAAAGTGGCTTTCCCTGTTTATACCGCCGGTAAGGTGAGCGGTTCGTACGATATCGACGCCCTCTACGACCGCTATGTCGGTATCGTCAGCGATATGCATTACTACAAGACCTATCCGTACGAAGGCAATATGGAGCGTTATCCCCTTCGCCCGATGGTTTCGGTAATAGGCGAAGTCGGGTTTGACTTCCTTTCGCTCATGACCTCCAACGACCGCTTATGCCACCTGCTTAAAGTAGGTATTTACTTCGAATATGGACTGAATACCGTTAAAACCAGCCCGATTTCGGAACCCGTCACCATCAATCCGCAAAACATTACCGATGCAACCATAAACCCCTATTATGCTACCGAGAAAGGTGCGCTCAGTCACACCGTTCCCTATATGGTAGGTGCCAAAATAACCTACATGATAGGTGGTAGCCGTAGCGCTACGGCTACTTGGCATAAGGGTTGCCAATGCTACGGATACTAATCATACCGATTTAGAAGAACATGAAGAAATCATACCAACATACGTTATGGTCTGCAGCACTCGTTCTGCTGCTCTCCTTGTGCTCCGTAACGGCTTTTGCGGCGAACTATACCATCAATATGCCGCCGGAGAATGTGTCTATCTGTAAGGCGGATCTGCCTTATCCCTGGATGGGAAAGGACCGGACAGCCGCAGGTAAGTACACCGAAAAAGTAACCAGCCCCGACCAGCGCGAAGACGTGACCACCAAAGTGGACACCGTCCGTGTCTATACGCTCAATCTCAAGACCTTCGACTATTATATTGACGACAAGTATTTCGAATTGTGCGATGAATGTTCTTTCTCCTACAACGGAAAGACCTATACCTACAACGCGCCGGGTGTTTATAACGATACGATCAAGAAAAGCGATCCCTGTCCCACAGTTCTTCGTCTGCATGTATTCAAGCAAACCGAATGGCATTTCTACGACACCGTTCACTGGTGTGCCGGATCAACCTACGATTGGTACGGACAACAGTTGACAGAATACGGCGATTATGTCGCCGAAGATGTGGACTCGCTCCGTTTCCTGCATCTCATTATGCATAATACGGTCGAGCGCTTCGATACCGCTTCCATCTGTCAGGGCGAAGAGTACTGGTGGATGAGAAATAAATATACCCAAACCGGTGACTACACCAATAGCAAACTCAAAACCCGCTACGGATGTGATAGTATCTGCCATCTTCACCTGGAGGTACTGCCGGTACCCGTACCGGTTCATTTTTACGATTCGGTTTGCCAAGGTTCGTATATCGAACGGACAAGTCTTATGGACGGACATAAAATCCGAATCACAAAGGATACGGTTTATAATGATACCATCAGGTCCTCTAACATGTGCGATAGTGTCATCTCTTGGCATTTCTATTTCAAACCGACCTTCTTCCAAGAGGACGTCATCCAGCACTTTGAGGGGGATGCCGTCGAATGGCACGACAAAACTTACACCAAGGATGGAATATACCAAGATTCAGCCCTTAACCGATTCCAGTGTGACTCTATCTGGCAACTGCGGTTAATCACTAAGTATGAGTTATACCGCCAGATAACCCGTTGTGACGGAGATACCGCCATGCACGGTAAGACGGTAGTAACTCAAAATACCGTGTTTATCGACACCTTGTTGACCTCCAGAGGAGCCGACTCGATTATCCATACTTCGTATAACTTCGTCATGCCTTTCTATAGTCGTGAATCGATCACCATCTGCGAGAGCGACATAGTAGAATGGACAGGACACTTCGCCGACCATAAGAATCCCTACCTGATTGACCCCGTCACCGGCGATTCCACACCGGTCTATATGATGCTGGAAGCCACGGCGGATAATTCTCCGAGAACGTTCTATGACATCTATCATCTCGATAACGGTTGCGATAGCACGTATGAGATTACCGTTAACGCTCGGAAAACGTATTATAAAGATACACTCGTTATCTGGTGTAAGGATTCTTTGGACAAATACGGACCGTTCGAATGGGTCGATATGTACGGAAATACACAACAATGGTCCGCACACAACATAGATACCGTCATTATCACCTCGCTCGGTAGTACACAACCGGATATATTGCACTACTCGACAGGCGGTGAAGGATGGACTCCCATCTCCGGTGGTTGCGACAGTCTGGAGCGACTCCGCTTGATCGTTACGGAGAGTTGTTCGTTAGACACGGTTTATCTCTGTCCGGGCGGTTCCTTATCCATCGATGGATTCACCTATACCAAACCGGGTAGGTATGCCAATTGGATGCCTTCCTTCGGTTCCGATGTACGGGATAGTTTGCACACCTTCGATATTATCCAAGCGGAAGCCAAAGAAGTGGACGTTTACCAACTGGTCCGCCAATCTGAATTGCCGTACAAATGGTACGGAAAACTGCTATACACCACAGGAGTCTATCACCAAACAGACCAGACAATCCATGGTTGCGACAGTATAATCCATCTTCATCTCACCGTCGCTCCCACCAAATATGCAGATGGCGGTACCGTTGATTTCTGTATCGGACAGGATCAGGAAATAATCCTGCCACACTCCGGTCATGTCATCACGCCCCAAAGCAATACGGATAATTATTTAGATACCGTTCCATACCAATTCACCTTTGTGGATGGAGAAGGGCACACGCAGTCTATCATGGCTGACTCGGTTGTAACGTATCATCTGATAGGTCACGGTTCCTTCTTCAAAAACGAGGAAGATTTCATTAAGAAAGGAGGTACCTACGTTTGGCACGACCATGGCCAAACGCGTATCATCGACCAACCCGGTGTGTACTTCGATAGTTGTACCAACATATGGGGTTGTGACTCCGTATATCGCCTTTACCTCGTAGAGGTAGAGAATTGGTATTTCCCGACCACCGCCTATGTCTGCCAGAACGATCTGCCGTATGTATGGCACGGGAAAGACCTGTACAAAGACAGTACCTATTTTGACAGTCTGCCCACCCAGCACGGTATGGACTCTGTCTATGAACTCCGCCTCTTTGTACAAAAAGCCTACGTCATTGATACGTTTGTCTATATATGCCACGACGATATATACAGACATAATGGTAAAGTAATTCCTATTGAGGAAGGTGTCAGCGCCTATATCTTCGACGATACACTAAAAACGAGATTTACGGGTTGCGACTCGATCTACCGTTACCATCTGTACCGCACCCCGAAAACGATTACCAGCGACACGGTCATTTATATCGAGAAAGGTAATACATGCACCTGGAATCGGACCGGAAAAGAATACTCTGCACTTGGATTCTATTATGACACCATTCGCTCTCCTCACACCAATTGCGATAGTATCATCTATACCTTGGAGGTGCGCGAAGATCAACCTCTACATGATACCTTGCGTGTGTCTGTTTGTAAGTCCGAAATGCCGTATCTATGGAGAGGTAGACCTATCGACAAAGATACCATTCTGGAAGATCGATGGAAAACGACCTTCCTTGGCTTGGACTCTATCTATCGTCTGGAATTGACGGTTCTGCCTACATACTACTTCTCGGAAACAAAATACCTGTGTCCGGGCGAAGGATATAACTTCAAGAGCCAATACATCACCACCCCGGGTGTGTACTATGATTCGCTCATCTCGTCCGATCTATGCGATAGTATCCGTGTGCTCAACTTGATTCCCGCACCGAAGTATTTCATCCCGGAGACAATGACCTACGTCTATGACACCGAGTTGCCGTTATTATGGCATGGCAAATTATTGCCCGGAGAAGGTATATACTACGACTCGCTCACAACGCAAGTCGGACATCCTTGCGACAGTGTCTATCAAGTAACCGTTCTCCACACGCAGACTTATAATTTCGAAGTGAATGAAAGTATCTGCGAAGGTACCTATTTCGAATGGGAGGGGGGTAAGTATTTTGAATCGGGTGACTACACCAAGCGGTATAAATCCATCCATAACCTAGATTCTATCCGCACCCTTCACCTGACAGTGAACGAAGTCAAAGTGACACATATCTCCAGAAACCTGTGTAAGGGAGAGGAGTTTCCTTTCCTTGACACCGTCCTGAGGGAGCCGACCATTTATCGGGATACGCTTATCAATCCCAACACGCTCTGCGACAGTATCTTCGAAGTGGTCGTCAACTGGTACGACAATTCCGAAACGGTGATAAACCACATCTTGTGTGGTAACAAAACACTACAACTCAACGGCGTTGATATCACCCATGAAGGTGTTTATTACGAAACCACCAAAGCGCAATCCAGCGGGTGCGACAGCGTCACCAAACATATCGTGACCATAGGAACACCCTATTACACCGAAGAGAAATATGTCATCCGCAAAGGCGAATCATATACTTGGCATCACTGCGGCGTACCGGTTACCTTGTATCAAGAAGGCGAATACTGGGATAGTTGCCATACTGCCTTGGGCTGCGATAGTGTGATGAAACTGACGCTGGCCTTCTTTAAAGATGTCGTCTTCCCTACACGTTATGACACGATCTGTTATACCGACCTGCCGTATATCTGGGATACCTATCCTATCACAAAAGCCGTTACGGAAGAGGGACTCCGGTATGACACTTGTTTCGGCAACGGAGCAGACACGATCCGTTCGCTGCACCTGACCATTATTCCTACCGTGCGAGCCTCCGAAACGCTCGAGTTCTGTTATGGAGAGAGTCATGTGATCAATGGGGTACGCTACACCGAAGATGCCGTTGTCACAGATACCCTGCCCGGTAAACAAGGGTGTGACTCTATCGTGACCTACCATCTTAAGTTCTACCCGAGATACGAAGAGACCCGAACC
The DNA here is from genome assembly GCA_902774185.1 of uncultured Bacteroidales bacterium. Taxonomy (GTDB): domain Bacteria; phylum Bacteroidota; class Bacteroidia; order Bacteroidales; family Paludibacteraceae; genus Colicola. The sequence goes on from CACYHE010000006.1 coordinate 83,008, forward strand.
ATCAAACTCACCTCGGCACGTCCTACCTACGATGTGACGAAAGCAGATGGTGAGGTCGTCACTATCCGAACGAAAGGTGTCTATGTCTTCCACTACGAGAGTGTACACGGTTGTGATTCGATGGTAACGCTCATTGTGGACGAATGCACTACGCCGATCGTCCATACAATCCCCTATAACATATGTAAGGGAGATGCCATCATCATCAATGGAAAACGTATCACACAAGCGGGAAGTTATGACTTCTTCTTTAGCTCAATCGACGGATGTGATTCCATCGTCCGATATGTGGTCAAAGAGAACCCGTCCTTTGAGAACGAAGAAACAGCTACCATGTGTAAGAATAGTGTGTACGTTTGGCGCGGACACAGACATGATACCCTCATCACACGTCAAGGTACCTATTTCGACTCGCTCAAGACCAAACTCGGATGTGATAGCGTATATATCCTCAAGTTGTCGTACAAACGAACCGACCTCATTGACTCTATCATCCCTTGGTGTGCATCGGACCTGCCCTATTCGTACAAAAATAAAGAGTACTACGAAGACAATGTCTTCTATGACACTTTAGCAAATAACATAGAGGGCTGCGACAGCGTGATCAGATATACATATAAAGTGAACTACCACTGCTCGGCTTACGACCAATACCATCGTTGCGTAGGGCAGACCAAGATCATTGACAACATGGTAATCGACCACGAGGGTACCTATTACCACCACCACCTGACTGCCGATGGACAAGACTCCTTGTACCGTTTCACTGTACATGACGTAACGCCCTTCAGAGACACTATCAGACGCTCTGGATGTGACTCCATCGAATTCCGAGGAAAGATGTACTACGCACGTGGACCGGGACGAGAACATTTCGGTGTGGATCTGACCTTCCCTTTGATCGACGAAGAAGGATGCGACAGTCTTATCCACCTTGACCTCACCATCAATATGTCCTCACCGACGCATGTATATAGCAAGACGATTGCCGACTTTGACTCCGTTCCTTTCGGACCGTTCTACTATAACACCCCGGGACCTCACAGCATCACCTATACAAATATCCATGGCTGCGACAGTACGGAGATTCTCCAACTGACGGTGCTGGAGACAGAGTATCCGGAAATCGTGCATTATCAACTGTGTGCTGGGGATCCGAGAGGTATAGAAGTATTCGGGAAACGCTATACAGCCGATCAGGAGTACACCTATATCGTCGATACGACTTGGTTAGCCGGAAGACCGGTGATCCGAACGGCCGATATCACGGTACGTAATCCGTTCATCATCACACGTTTCGATGCCCAAGAGAACCAACTTATCTGCTCTGACTTCGAAACCTTGTTCAATGTGAACTTTACTGCAGCAGATCCGCTGAACCTGCCTGATTACTACGCTGTGGACTTCCTCGTCGGAGATTTCGAAGCACACCCGATGCATCAGGAACATCCGGTGAACGGAAAGACTACGCTCGACATATCAATGCACGGACAAGGCAAATACATCATCCCGGGTAACTACCGCTATCGTCTCAAATTCTGGTCTGCTGCCTGCGAATATAACGACACTACCTTCGAAGGTTCTATCCTCGTACGCTATCCGGCAGATGTCATGGAGTCTTCTTGGGACGACGCTGTTATGCTCGTTAACGAGAAATACAACGGAGGAAACTGGGTCTTCAAAGCACCTTACAGATGGCAGGTGCTTTCTTCCCAAGGTGTGGATAAGACGGCCCTTGTTGCCGGTGATGCTACCCAACCCTACCTCTACTCGCCGGCTTTGGAAGAAGGAGACCGGATCATCGCTACGCTCATGCGCGAAGGGTACGATGAACCCATCCCCTCTTGCGAGTATATCTTCACGCCTACCCTCTCATTGCTAACGAACGCGATACTCGTGTACCCGTCCGCTGTCAAAGCAAGGATGCCGATCACCGTTTCCGCTAACCATGCCGGTACGTTCCGACTGATGGATTATACGGGACGAACCTATAGCACCGGTTCCTTTATTGAAGGAGAGACGCAGATCACCATGCCGGGAGTGGAAGGATGTTATATTATCGTACTCAAAGATGAACAAGGCAATAAGAAAACCCAAAAACTCATTGTCTATTAATACGATCTACTATTAACCGTATCACTTACACATTATCCGAGTTATGCTCCCTCATAGGAGAGGTGCTGGACGACAGTCTGGCACCTTCTTATTGGGTCAAAGCTGAGATAAGCAGCCTCAGCATCAAAGGCGGACATATGTACCTTGAATTAGTAGAAAGTCAAAAGTCGAAAGTCGAAAGAGGGGTAGCCGCCAAGATGCGTGCTACCTGCTGGAGCGGAACACAGGAGATGCTCTCTGCTTATTTCGAATCAGAAACGGGACAGACACTCCAACCCGGGATAGCAGTACTGGTAGAGACCGAGGTCCAATACCACCCCGTCTATGGACTTAGTCTCTCTATCACCAACATCGACCCATCGTACACCCTCGGCGATATCGCACGGCAACGCCAACAAACGATCCTCCAACTGCAGAAAGACGGTCTGCTGGATGCCCAACAACTGCTCCCCTTACCGACCCTTATCCGCCGTATCGCCGTTATCTCATCCCCCAGCGCCGCAGGATACGAAGATTTCAAACACCAGTTGGAACATTCAACCTTCAACTTTCAACTTTCAACTTTCTTTGCTACCATGCAAGGCGAATCCGCTGCCAAATCCATCCTCGCCGCACTCGAAGAAATAAGCCAACAGTTAACCGCTAATAGCCAACAGCCTTTTGATTGCGTCGTAATCATCCGAGGCGGCGGCGCCACCACTGACCTCTCTTGCTTCGACGACTATGAGTTATGCGCGGTCTGTGCGCAATTCGAGATTCCTGTCCTTACCGGTATCGGACACACACGCGACATATCGGTCCTTGACCTTGTGGCACACGAAGCCCTCAAGACACCTACCGCCGTGGCGGAATGGCTCATTCATCGGATGGAGGACCAAACCAACCGGATCAACGATCTGCTGCAACGACTTCAACGCACCGCCGAACGACAGATACTTATTCGCCGACATCGTATCGACATGCTCGAACAACGACTCGCAGCCTGCAACCCCGAACGTATCTACCAAATGGGATACTCGCTGCTTACCAAAAACGGCAAAGTCGTTCGCTCCGTGAATGACTTACAAGAGGGAGATAAGGTAGTAACCCACCTGGCGGACGGTAGTCGTGAACTGAAAGTATGATTCTAAGCAAAGAACAACGGATCGGTGCAACAATCCTCTTCGGCATCGCTTTGGTTGCATGGATAACTGTCGCCGTATGGCCTTCCCGTCAACCCCATCTTTCCGAACCTCCCCAAACACCCAAACATCGTTCGTGGGAAGAACGCAAAGACTCTATGCGACGTGTGGACTCTATTCGTTTTGCAGAATGGTCAGCCGAACGCGAACAACGCTATGACTCCTTCCGTATCGCTGACTCTCTTCGACGACTGGAACGCAAGAACGAACTCAAACAACTGCGGGATTCAGCACGCATCGCCGACTCCCTCTGGCGGGACTCGATGGGCATCTTCTTCGCCAAACAAGTAAAAAAAGACACTATCATCGACCTCAACCACTGCGACACCACCGACCTGCTCTATATACGCGGTGTCGGTAAATACACCGCTATCCAAATCATCCGGTATCGCGAACAACTCGGTGGGTACTACTCACCGTTCCAACTGACAGAAGAACCCTTTACCAAATGTCATCTTGATACCCTCCTCTATCGTTTTACGGCCGATACAACCGCTATCATCACCATCCCCGTCAACTCTGCATCTATCGAGATTCTCCAACGCCATCCCTATATCCGGTATAACCAGGCGAAAGCCATCTATAATCTGCGACGCAAGAAACTCAAACTGCTCTCCATAGACGACCTGCAAGACGTACCGGAATTGACTCCAAAAGACCTGCAACAGATAGCTCCGTACCTCAATTTTGAGTAAATTTCCAAAAAAGTGTCATACACTCTTGTGTATGTCATTTTTTTTTAGTACCTTTGCAGCGTTTTTTAGATTAGGGGTAAAATGAAACGAAAGATAGCGATTATAGCAGGCGGAGACAGTAGCGAACACGAGGTGTCGCTCCGCTCGGCTGCAGGACTCTATTCCTTTATGGACAAAGACCGTTACGACGTCACTATTGTCGTCTTTGACGGCAAGAATTGGCATACCGAGGACGGCGAACCTATCGATAAGAATGATTTTTCTTTTACGCGTGCGGGCGTGAAGCATACCTTTGACTTTGCGTACATCACGATCCACGGTACGCCGGGAGAGAACGGGATACTGCAGGGTTACCTCGATATGATCGGTATGCCCTACTCCTGTTGCGGAGTCTTAGCCGCAGCGCTGACCTTCAACAAATATGCCTGCAACCACTATCTCTCCTATTTCGGTTTTCATATCGCCAACAGTCTGATGCTTCGGGCTGGACAGAAACTGCCGAACGCACCGAAGATAGCCGAAACCCTCGGTTTGCCCTGTTTCATCAAATCGAACGTAGGCGGCTCGTCCTTCGGGTGTACCAAGGTAAAAACGGTCGAAGACATCTATCCAGCTATCGAGCGGGCGTTCCAAGAGGGCGATGAGGTCATCTGCGAATCGTTTATGCAAGGTACCGAAGTGACCTGCGGCGTGTATAAGACCAAAAACAAAGCCGTCGCGTTCCCGATCACTGAAGTGGTGACGCACAATGAGTTCTTCGACTATGATGCCAAGTACAAAGGGCAGGTCGATGAGATCACACCGGCACGTATCCCTGATGCTATCCGCGATAAGATACAAGCCGAGACCCTGCGCCTGTACGACATCATCGGTGCACAAGGAATTATTCGGGTCGATTGGATCATTACGGGAGACAAACTCAACCTCCTTGAGGTTAACACCACACCGGGTATGACGCCCACCTCGTTCATCCCGCAACAAGTGCGTGCCGCAGGGCTCGACATCAAAGATGTTCTCACCGATATTATTGAAAACAAGTTTTGATATGATCGATATTAATAAAGCCATAGAGGCATTAGACTGGAATAAGGAACCGAAAGGTTTGTATGAACCGATCGCCTACACACTTGCTTCCGGAGGTAAACGTCTTCGTCCCACCTTAGCACTCATAGCAGCCGATGCCATCGTCAACGGCGGACTGCTTAACGGCGATGCCATTGAGCAGACACTGCCTGCAGCCCTCGCGCTGGAGATATTCCATAACTTCACCCTTCTTCATGACGATGTGATGGACAAAGCACCTGTTCGTCGTGGACGTGAGACCGTTCATGTCAAATGGAACGACAACACCGCCATCCTCTCAGGAGACCAAATGCTCATCGAGGCTTACAAGCAGTTGGCAAAAGTGCCGGCAAACAAACTGCCGCAGGTGCTTAACTGGTTCAACGAGATGGCTACCGCTATTTGCGAAGGACAACAGTACGACATGGACTTCGAGCATATGAGTCAAGTATCCGTAGATGCCTATCTGCAGATGATAGAGAAGAAGACCTCCGTCCTCCTTGCCTACGCTATGCGTATCGGCGGATATATCGCCGGCGCTACTCCGGCACAACAAGACGCCCTTTATAACTACGGCTTGCATATCGGCATGGCGTTCCAGATTCAGGACGACATCCTCGATGTGTACGGTGACCCTGCTACCTTCGGAAAAACCATCGGCGGAGATATCTGCTCCAATAAGAAGACGATCCTCCTTATCTCCGCACTCGAGACAGCTGACGCAGAGACCAAAGCAGAACTGCTCCAATGGCTCATGACCACCGATCGCAATGATCAAAAAGTGGCAGAAGTGACCAAACTATATAACCAATTAGGTGTTCGTCAGACCTGCGAAGCAGTGATGGAAGAGCATACCGCGCAAGCACTCGCCCAACTGGACAAACTGCCCCAGAACGAAGCTATAGAGCACCTGCGCGAACTCGCCGAACTCCTTGCCACCCGCAAATCATAAAATAAATCGTACATCGTAAATCGTTAAATCGTAAATCGTTTTATGCCTTATCGTCGATTACCCAACACAGACCTCGCCCGGTTACATGCCCTGCAGAACGCTATCCAGCGTGCCCAGAGTGCCGACTACACCGAACAGGTCATCCCGTACAAAGTGCTGAGCGAAGCACAACGGTTCTTGGTGTCCTTTGAGAACACGGTCATGCAGTCCAAAGATAACTACAAGTCCGGTGTGAACGCGAATAAACAGTACCGCCACATCGTGCAGAACGCACGTATGTATATATCCCACTTTATCCAGGTGCTCAACCTCGCCGTTATTCGCGGAGAGATCAAAAAGGAACAGAAACTGCTGTACGGACTCGATCCGCATCAACATATCGTGCCGGACCTCTCCACCGAGGAATACCTGCTCGAATGGGGACAGAAGATCATCGAAGGGGAACAAAAACGAATGGCGAACGGCGGATTCCCTATCTATAACCCTGCCATCAACAAGGTCAAAGTGCACTACGACATCTTCTGCGAACACCAACGCCAACATACCTTCCACGTCCAGAATACCGAACGCGTACAAGGAGACCTCGAACCCCTGCGCGCACAGGCGGACGAAATCATATTGAATATATGGAACCTCGTTGAGAACTATTATAAAGACGAACTCCCTTACGCCAAATTGATGAAATGCCAACTGTACGGACTCATCTATTATTACCGCAAGGGAGAAAGAAAACTTTCGGCCGAAACCGACCGAAAGCTACAACAGATACAGGACAGCCAACCCTTTATCCAATGGTCTGCTGAGGAGTAACGACACGATCCATCTTATGGTCCCGGAAACGACGAATAGGCAAGGTGTGCTTCTTTAATTGGAAATTATAACAAACGCCTATCTTTACAGAGTGCGGATGACGCCATAAGAACCGATCGTAGAAACCACCTCCCCGACCGATACGGTTGCAGTGACGGTCAAACACCACACCGGGGATTAACATCAGATCGATAGGACCGTTATACGTTTCAGTCTGGGGCTCGGGAACACCGTAACGACCCCTACGCATCATGTCCTCTCCGTCGTAAGGACGAACCTCCATCGAGTGGCGATGGGTAACAGGAAATAGGAATGTTTTTTGATCCGCATACTTAGCGAGCAACGGACGTAAGTCCACCTCATTATGGATCGGATAGTAGATCAAGACCGTCTTCGCGTTGTGGAAAGCTGACATCTGCTCGATCTGAACAATGATACGCGCAGAATCGGCTTCTATCTGCTCCTTGGTCAAGATACGGCGACGCTGCTCCACAATAGCACGAATGGCTTTCTGCTCGCGACGGGTTTCCAACCAAGGAAACAAATGACGGAGGTCAAAAATTTGAGCTTCAAATAACATAAATACTTTAGTTTTACCTTTGCGCCTGCAAAGGTACAAAAAAAAATCGAAATGCGCAAATTTTTCTACATAATTATGGCAATTTGTCCGATATTTTTTATCGGATGTGAGAAATCGTCGCCTTCATCGACTACTTCTTCCGTCGCACAACTATCCGCGTTCTCTTTTGCTGCAGTGGATTCGATGCCCGGTCTTTCTGCTGAGTTCACGGTAGAAGAACGACTCGACACAGGCCTCGTTTGGAATAAGGACTCTATGCTCTATGGCACGAAACTGAATCATGTCGTTCCCCGTTTCTCTTTCGCCGCTACTCCGGGCATGGCGTCCCTCACAACAACAGACACCGTCTGTGCCCTCACCGGTTATGACACACTCGACTTCACGAAAACACCTATATACCTCACCATCCGTTCATCGGATCGTACGACCACCAAGGTCTATGAGATCCGACCTACCGTTCATCAAGTGGACCCCGAATTGTTCACATGGACACGACTCACCTCCGGCATCTACCCGGCGGATGACAGCGAACAGAAAGTGGTGGAACTTGGTTCTGATTTTGTGATGATAGTCTCCAACGGTTATGAACTGCGCGTTTTCCGTTCTCCGGATGGCGAATCATGGCCGGCCACTCCTGCTGTACCTACGGGTCTGCCGGCAGGTACTCACGTGCGCCAGATCATCAGCGACGGGACAACCCTGTACTACGGACAAGGAAACAACCTGTACACCAGTACCGACGCCGTTACATGGACTCCGGTCAACGTCTCCTATCCCATCGTCACCATGCTCCTCTATTGGAATGAAGAGGTATGGGCGCTGGTTCGGCAGAACGATACCTACGAACTGGCTACCTGGCAAGGTACAAACCTGCTGCTGACCGGACTGCAACCTACCGACAACTTCCCCGTCAGTGACTTCGCTTCCGTCGCATTCCAAAGCGCCAGCGGTAGAGACCGGGCTATGATCATCGGCGGCTTTGCGGAAGACGGACAATCATTGAACACCCGTTGGAACCTCGAATACTCCATTCATCCACTTCCGGCAGGATCGTACCGACTCGAAGAGTTCTCCATCGACAGACCCGAATCCACCAGCATGACAGGCATCTCGGTCGTTTGGTATAACAACCTCATGATGCTCTTCGGAGGAGTCGATGATAAAATGACTTACTTCGGACGAGACATCCTGCTCTCTATTGATGAAGGACTGACGTGGACCAAAGCCGACACCGCCAAGAACCAACTGCCCGAAGTGTATCAGGCGCGGCAGAAACAGAATGCTATCGTGCGCGATAACGACATCTACCTCTTCGGAGGACAAGATGCACAAACAACCTACAGCGATGTCTATAAAGGACACCTCAACAGCATCAGCTGGTAAAAAATCTAGAACATCTAGAATATCTAGAATATCTAGAGCCTCTAGCCCAAACGACAACAACTAAACAACTAAAATATTTAACATTATGACTATCAAAGATTACAAATTCGCCGGCAAAAAGGCGATCGTACGTGTAGATTTCAACGTACCTCTGGATGAGAATGGTAAGATCACTGACGACACCCGTATCCGCGGTGCCCTGCCTACCCTCAAGCACATCCTCGATGAAGGCGGTGCACTCATCATCATGAGTCACATGGGTAAACCCAAAGGCAAAGTGGCAGCTAAATACAGCCTCGGTCAGATCGTGGACGCTGTTGCTGCTGCGCTCGGTCGTCCCGTTCAGTTTGCGGAAGACTGCGCTAAGGCGCAAGACCAAGCGGCCGCACTCAAACCCGGTGAGGTTCTGCTGCTCGAGAACCTCCGTTTCTATCCCGAAGAGGAAGGTAAACCCGTAGGAATCGAGAAAGAAGATCCGGCTTACGAACCGGCTAAGAAAGAGATGAAAGCGCGTCAGAAAGAGTTCGCCAAGACCCTCGCTTCCTATGCAGACTGCTACGTCATGGATGCGTTCGGTACTGCCCACCGCAAACATGCATCGACCGCTGTCATCGCAGATTATTTCGATGCGGATAACAAGATGCTCGGTTTCCTCATGGAGAAAGAAGTAGCAGCAGTCGATGCTGTCCTCGGTGACATCAAACGTCCGTTCGTAGCTATCATGGGTGGTTCCAAAGTATCCTCCAAGATCGGTATCATCGAGAACCTGCTCGGTAAAGTGGACAAACTCATCCTCTGCGGCGGTATGACCTATACCTTCGCGAAAGCACACGGTGGTGAGATTGGCGGCTCGATCGTTGAACTCGACAAACTCGATGTAGCTCTCGGCGTAGAAGAACTGGCTAAGAAGAACGGTGTAGAACTTGTTCTCGCTCCGGACGCTCTCTGCGGTGACAGTTTCAGCAATGACGCTAACCGTAAGATCTTCCCGTCTAACGCTATTCCTGAGGGTTGGGAAGGACTGGATGCTGGTCCTGAAGCACAGGCTAACTTCCGTAATGCCATCAAGGGCGCCAAGACTATCCTTTGGAACGGTCCTGCTGGTGTGTTCGAGTTCGATAACTTCTGCGGCGGTAGCCGTGCTATCGGTGAAGCTATCGCAGAAGCTACAGCGGAAGGTGCTTTCTCGCTCATCGGCGGCGGTGATTCCGTAGCTTGCGTCAATAAGTTCGGTCTCGCAGACAAGGTTTCGTACATCTCCACTGGTGGTGGCGCTCTGCTCGAAGCCATCGAAGGTAAAGTTCTCCCGGGCGTTGCTGCCATTAAGGGCGAATGATCGTTAAACATTAAACATTCAACATTATAATGGAAGTTGTAGGAAAAATCATACAAGTACTGCCTATCCAAGAAGGTGTAGGCCGTAACGGCAATCCGTGGAAACTGCAGGCATATGTACTCGAGACACTCGACCAGTATCCCCGTAAGGTGCATTTCGAAGTGTTCGGTGAAGACCGTATCAAACAAAACCCCTGCGAACTCGATCAACTCGTTACCGTCAGTTTCGATATCGAGAGCCGAGAGTTCAATGGCCGTTGGTACACGTCTATCCGTGCATGGAAAATCCAACAGGGTGATACCACCCAAGCCGTTGCTCCGGTAGCTCCCGCTCAGCCTGCACCGGCAGCTGCTCCGGTGGCTGCTCCGACGGAAGCACCCGTAGATCCTTTTGACGCTTCTACAGGAGAAGGAACAAGTGACCTGCCCTTCTGATGCGTAGGTTAACCAAAGATATACTGATCAGTGTCCTGCTGGTGGTCGTTGCAGTCGTCTGCATCGTCCGCTGGCAGGCATGGTTCGGTATGCCCGAAGAACCCTTCTGGCCCAACGAGAATAAGGACTACACCTTCCCCGGTCCGCTCATCGGTGATTCGGTCTGTGCTCTGTGTTCTGACAGCGAAGCGGTCTGTCCAACTATTCTGATTTTGGGCGACATCCATAACCGACTCACCAAAGCCGACTATGACTCCCTCGCCGCACGCGTACCCGACATCGACCTCATTGCACAAGTAGGTGACTGGATGGAACGGGGACAGAATTTCTACTATCAGTCACTCATACGCGAATGGACCGATAGTGAACTCAACGGTACACCCGTCATCGCGTGTCCCGGTAACCATGAGTACTCCAAGGGTCTGCATAAAAAACTCTCACCCGTATGGGAACAAGCCTTCACCTATCCGCATAACGGACCCGTAGGCGTACCCGGCGCTACCTATTACGTGGACCTGCCGCAGATGCGTATCATCGCTATCGACACCAACCCCCTCAAACGACTCGTCTATCTCACACGCACCCTCACTTGGCTGCACAGAACCATGGATAGTGCCGATGACCGCTACATCGTCGTGCTCATGCATCATCCCGTCATCTCTGCCGGCAAAGGACGCTTCAACACTCTCATCTATTGCACCTTCCGCCATGCCCTCGAACAAGCCGACCTCGTCATCGCCGGACATGACCATAGTTACATGCGCAAAGATCCGTTCGTTGTCCTTAACACTGCCGGAAGAACCAAAAAACAACGCGCCAACCTCCATGCCGCCGTTTCCGACACCGTCCCTGTCTACGGCGTTCTCCAATCACAAATCACCATACGGCGCAAGCAGATCGGAAGAAATCACAAATCACAAATGCAATTGACGATCCATCGTCTCAGCGATGGAGCGACAATCGACTCCCTCTATGTTAGCCGCGACTGATGCCATAGTCCTGTCGCTGCAACCTTACTCGGACAAAGCGCATATCCTGCACGCGTACACCCGCACGGGCGGACGCGCCAATTATAAGGTATTCGGCCTTGGACGAAAAAATGCTATCGGTATATACACCCCCCTATCCGTTGTTCAACTGACTACCGATGAACATTCGGTACGAACCGCACAACTGACTTTCGTTCCGACTACCCTCACAACCGATCCGTACAAACGAACGATCGCGCTCTTCATCGCCGAAGTGCTCTCCCACGTCCTGCGTCACCCCATGCCCGACGAACCCATGTTCGACTTCATCGCTCAAGCCATTCAAGAACTGGATCGAACCGATGAACCGCAAAACTTCCACATCGCTTTCCTCATCAACTTCGCTGCCAAACTCGGCTTCGCCATTCCCGAAGAATCACAAATCACCATACGGCGCAAGCAGATCGGAAGCAATCACCAATCACAAATGACACGTAGGGATCGCCAAGCCGCACTCCGCGCCCTCTGCGACTATTTCGCAGAACATGTCGAAACATGGCAAAATCCCCGTTCGCTCGACGTGCTTATCGAAGTGTTTAACTAAAAAGAAAAGGAGCCTTCACCTATAGTGAAAAGACTCCTTACAAGTAAGTAGGGAAATTTAATCCTGAAATCGACCGCAAAATTACTGCTTTTTTCCTATATTCCAACTAACAATTTTGATATTTTTTATAACAAAAGGTCGAATTTCCTTGTTTTATTCAAAAAAAAGCTGTATTTTTGCAGGCAAAATCGGAATTATGGATATCAACGCGTACGTAAAACAGATCGAAGAGGTCGGAATGCTGGTGGTGCAAGAGACGCAGGGTTTCTACGCTCGGGACGCCAATCTTGTCTTCCCCTATACGGTCATAACCCTCTGTCTGAAAGGCTCCGCTCGTGCCCTGTACGACATGCAGGAGATCACGCAGCAGAAGAACGAACTGGGACTCATACTGCCCGGACATATTATACATCCCCTTACGTGTTCGGACGACTATACCTTCGCACGTATCGTTATCTCACCTAAGATGATGCATGACCTGCAGTTCTACACCTTTAATCATGACTATGAGAAGTTCCATTATGCGCCGATGTGCACCCTCACCGACCTGCAAGCGCAGCGAATTCGGACCATCATTGAACACTTGGACGAGCTCTCCAAACATACGCTCGACGAACTGCCACACCGCTATGAACTGATACTAGCGCAACTCGCTATTGGATACGAAGTACTTAATTTCTACCGACGAGAGCAGGATCGGAACTGGGCGGAAGATAAAAACGCCTTCCTCTTTCATCAGTTCTGCGACGCCGTCGTGGCGCATTACACCGAATCCAAAGAGATTCAGTTCTACGCACGTATGTTCAACCTCACGCCTAAGTATTTCTCACAAATCATCCGACAGGCTTCCGGCGGCACCTCGCCCGGGGAATGGATCGAACAGTACGTCGTCACGCAAGCCAAGAGACTCATCAAAACACAACCGGAAACCACACTCAAAGAGATCGCGTTCCTGCTCGGCTTCAACGAACCCTCCTCTTTCTATCGCTATTTCAAACATGCTACCGGCATCACCGCCAAACAGTACCGAAATTACTGTCCCTAACAAAAAAACACTCCTTGGAGTGCTTTTTTTTCTGTAACACTTGCGGATGTCATTTTTTTGTTGTACCTTTGCACTCGCTAACAATAAACCCATAATAACATGAAAAGAACTATCTTCTTGGCAATCGTGGCGGGTATGGTCATTTTCGCACACGCGCAAAACAACCAACTCTTCACCGTCCAAGGACAACCCTTGCAATAATCACAAATCACAAATAACAAATCACAAATCACAAATGAAAAATGAGATAAACGCCTTGATCATGGAGGCAATGAAAAACCATGATTCCGTACGCACAGAATCCCTGCGCGCCATCAAGAGTGCGTTCCTCAACTGGTCAACCAGCAAAGAGAATGCAGGTAAAGAAATGACCGAAGCGGACGAAATCCAGATCATCAAGAAGATGGTCAAGCAGCGTCAGGAATCTGTAGAACAGTACATCGCGGCCAAGCGTCAGGAACTGGCCGATGCCGAACAAGCACAAATCAACGTGCTGGAGACCTTCCTCCCCAAAGCCGCTTCGGAAGAGGACATCGTCCGCGCCTTCCAAGCCGCAAAAGAAACCAACGGCTGGGAACTCTTCGTCAAAGCCGTCAAAGCCGCCCTCCCCAATGCCGACGGCAAAATGGTCGCTCAGGTCGTTCAGAGCCAATTAGCGTGAAACACCTCACGCTCCTTGAACACGAAGCCGCCAAATGGCTCAACCCTTCCGACCTCCATTCCGTTCGCTGGCTCCCTGCAGATGAAGAGATAATCAACGATCTAACACGATTATAAATCTGGAGTTATTCAATCAAGCCTAATTTCTTCAAACGGGACCGGATAGCACCTTGTGTGCGGTTGAATTCTGAAATCCAACAAGAACGGCGACGGCTTTCCATCTTCCAACATGTCATGAATCATCGCCTCCACCGCCATGTCGTCCAAGTCGCTGCCTTTATATTCGTTTTTGGCCGGACCTTTGACAGGTTTCGGTAACTTCGGCTTTGGTTCTTTCTTGGCTGCCTTGGTCTTCTTTTGCGTTTTTTCCATAAGTGGCTGCAAATCCGCCATAGGAGCCACGAAATTATTCCGTGCATGGAGCAATGATTCGGAAGAAGGATCGTCCGTTTTGAGGATTGATTGCATCAAATGCATCTTCTCATGCAGCACGAGAAACAAGTCGCTCAGCAGCGGTTCGAAATCCGATATATCGCCTTTGTTCTTACTGCGACACGGATGGTTCGCCACTTGTTGCGCAATCGGTTCCATCAGCGGTAAGAAATACTGACAAGCCGCTTGTAAACGTCCACAAAGCATCGCCTTATCGCCATGTAACAGCAGTTTCGTCAACTGTGGGCGGAACTTTTCCGCTATCGATTGCCACTCTGAGAAGACAGGTTGTAACGCATCTAACCACGGTAACGTTTCTTCGTTAAACGATACCGCTTTTGCAGCCACTTTTCGCATTTGTTCCACCAGCGAAAGCGTCCGATGGAAGTCAAACAGCGCACTAAACAGTTGAATTTCATATTCCTTGCGCGCCGTCGGAAGTGCCTGCTTGATCGTCTCTACGGACGGCTGGCTATCTGTGTATCGCAGCACGGTAGGATCATTGCTAAGTTCCACATAATCAAGCGGAGAAGACAGCACTATCCCTTCCAGCGTCCGGCAACGCGAAAGCGCCACATACACCTGCCCTGCCGCAAAAGCACGCGCCGCATCAATTATCACCTTGTCGAACGTCAGACCCTGACTCTTGTGAATCGTCACCGCCCACGCGAACCGAAGTGGATACTGGGTGAACGTACCTAAAATCTCCTCGTCTATCTTGCCTGTTTTCTCGTTCTCGCGGTAGCGGATATTCTCCCACACCATGCGCGTCACGTCTATGTCGCCGTCCTCGCATCGCACAACAATCTTCTCGCTGTCAATCTCCGTAATCACGCCGATCTTGCCGTTGTAGAACCTTCTCGGCTTCTGGTCATCGTTCCGCACAAACATCACCCGCGCGCCCTCTTTGAGCGTCAGTACTTCCTCCGTCGGATAGATATTGACTGGAAAATCTTTCTTGATCTCCGCCGTAAAAACATGCGGCTCGTCCGGCAGTTTGGCTAACTCGCGTTCGTTCAACTCGTCCGCCAAACGGTTATGGGTCGTCAAGGTGATATGAAAATCCTCGTCCGTATTCCGAAACCGCGGGTTATACCGCGCATTGAGCAACGCACGACCTTGCGCAGTTAACTGATTCTCACGCACTTCGTTCAGCAATTGGACGAAAGTCTGGTCTTGTTGCCGGAACACATGATCCAGCTCCACATAGATCGGTTGCAACTCCTGCATCACCTTCGCCTGAAAGAAATACGGTCCTTCGTAATACTTCCGCATCGCCTCCTCATCATCGCCGTGCGTCACCACAGGAGACAACTGAAACAAATCTCCGATCATCACCAACTGCACGCCTCCGAAAGGCTGATCTTTACGGTATTTGTATCGCCGCAACACCTGATCTATCGCATCCAACACATCCGCCCGAACCATACTGATCTCGTCGATCACCAGCATCTCCAGATGATAAATCAAGTTCCTCTTGCGCTGTGTAAGTCGCTGTTCTGCAAATAGTTGCTTGTACGACTGCGGCGTCGGGATAAGTGTCCGAACGGGCAACTGAAAGAACGAATGAATGGTCATTCCTCCGGCATTGATAGCCGCCACTCCGGTCGGAGCGACAACCGCCATATTCTTCGGCGTCTGTTCCCTTAATTTCCTCAGAAAAGTCGTCTTTCCCGTTCCCGCCTTTCCCGTGATAAACAGCGGTCTGCTGGTACGCATAGCAAACTCCTCTGCCAGATAATAAGCCATCGACTCCTTCCGTGCATCTATATGTGGTTGTATCTCATTCATTCCAGATTACCAATTTCCACCTCTTTTCCTCGAGGTTTCCTCCTGATTGCAATATATGCTGAATATATGCTCAATATATGCCGAATATATGCTCTACCCGACATCACCCTAACGTAACTATGACCAAATCGTGAGAATCTCGCCTTTTTTGAGTGCCACACTTACCTCATGCCGCACATAATCGCACAACCGTCCTTGAATAGGTTTGTTGTACTTGCGCGCTTTCCGTTTCGCCTCATCATATTTGGCTTGCCATGCCGCCCTCCGCTCAGGATCATGCAGTATTTCCTTGCATGTCGCAATCAAGTTACTGAATTCCTTCACATGAGGCAGATTGGCCTTCTTTTGCTTGGTTTTCTTGCTCAGCTCCGGCTTAGTGCACACAGCAGCCCATTCTCCATTTCCGGGGATATGCCGCGCGTAGTGTTTCTTATCTATACTACCCTGCAAATCATCCACCAAACTGGTCCACTTTGCCTTCATTTTCTCGCAAGTCTTAACTCTTTTCCAAAAATCTCTGCAAAGGTACAACAAAAATTGCACATACGCAAATGCTCGGACATTTTTTGATAAATAAAATGTCAATTTTATCTATTTTGTGCAGACAAATGGCAGCTATGCTTGCATAAGATGGTATTTTGTCTGTGTTAAATAGGAAACCGGTTTTGCGGTTATCAAAAAATGTCCGCTCTCTTTTGTGTATGTCCGGCAGTACGCGAACGTACTTTCGAAGGGTTCCCTTTTAGGGTAGAATGTCGAAGATACAAAATCATTTTGATATTGATATATGCAAATTTTCTCCCATTTTCTTGCATATCTCAAAAAAAAGTCGTACCTTTGCACGCAGTTTTGCGTGCCAAACACAATCGCACATAAATATCCGCTGAACTCAGCAGCGTAAAAAATGTGTGAAGAAGTGCGACGGAACGCACTTCGAGTGAAGCGCCCGAGTAGTACTCACTACGAGGATAAAGCGCAAACATAGAATAAATTGACATAGTATTTAAAAAGCGTTTATTGACGCTTGTTTTGACGGTTTAGAAACTTCGCAACTTTCAAAAAACCTTCGTCCAAAACATGCAACAATAGATGCTTGCGTTTGGGTATATAAGCGCCCTTTATGGGTGTACTATATACTTTATAGGCGTAGGCTCTGTGTTGCTTGTATCTTGACGAAGGTAGGCAATGCGAAGGCCTCTAAACCGCAGGACAAGTAACGATTACAGGTCCTGCGCTTTTTGTGTATGTACCTAAATGAAGAAATTATGGCTAATTGGCAAGACATAAAAGCATTAGAGGAACGCATCTACGAAGCCGTAGAGGAGTTCCTGAATAATCAGGAGGCTTATGCTATGCCTGTGCTGAACGTCTATCTGGATCAAGACGACATGACCTATAAGGCTGCTGCTGAAGATGGATTGCAAGGAACAGAGGATGATGGCATTTATCCGATGTTAGAACTCATCCGCATAGGAGATGATGGTAAGCCGGAGCCTGATATTGATAAGATTAGCGATGTCGCTAATAGTTGGATATTTTTAGATTGAGTTTCAGTCAAAAATTATCAAAATTAAAGAAAATTAATACAAAACAGAAATACATTAACTAACATATAAAATTCGCATAGTCAAATAGGCATATACCTTGGGCAGCAAGTCGGCAAAACAAAACTGAAAACAAGGAGATATATGTCCCTGCTATCCGTGTGTTGCATGGGGAAGCGGGGTATTGTTTTCAAGTTTGCCGACTTTGCTGCTTGCCCCGCTGACCTGTGCTTTTTTCTCATCAGAGATCAACCGGATAGCTTTTGCTATTCGGTTTTTTGATTGAACATGGGAAAAATTAAATTCATAGATTTGTTTGCTGGTATTGGTGGTTTTCACCAAGCCATGCACTATGTTGGAGCAGAATGTGTTTTTGCAAGCGAGTGGAATAAGTATGCACGACAATCATACGAAGCTAATTATAAAGCGATTGCACCTATTGTATTTGCAGAAAACAATCGTCTGTTTAATGAGGATATACATGACGCAAAACCAGAGGAGATACCAAACTTCGATGTTTGCTGTGCTGGTTTCCCTTGTCAGCCATTCTCCATAGCTGGACATCGTTTAGGATTTGAAGATACCCGCGGAACTTTGTTCTTTGAGATTATGAGAATCGTCAAGGCAAAGATTGAAGCAGGATATCCTCCTCGTGTATTATTCTTGGAAAACGTGCGAGGTTTAAAGAACCACGACAAAGGAAATACTTTAAAAGTAATCTTGGCAGCTCTGAATGATTTAGGCTACGATTGTTCCATAGAAGTGCTTAATGCCAAATATTTTGGTGTTCCGCAAAATCGCGAACGACTTTTTATTATTGCTTGGTATCGTGATTTAGTTAAATGCGAAACGTTTAAGTTTCCTTATGGAATAGATGAGCAGGGAAAGCCTATTTACGAGAAGAAAGAGGTTGCAGATAGAGCAATTAAGACTCATGTATCAGCCATCTTTGAACCACAGGACACCATAGATCCATATTATACGATAAGTGATAGAATGTGGATCGGACACCAAAACAGACGCGAAAGAAACCGTCAAAACGGAAAGGGTTTTGGCTATGCTCTATTTACAGGTGATAGCGTATATACAAGTACAATTTCCGCACGATATTGGAAAGATGGAAGTGAGATTCTTATTGATCAATCTGATTTAGGTTTAAATCCACGAAAGTTAACCCCAACTGAAGCTGGTCGCTTGCAAGGCTATAATATCAAAGGCAACGGATGGGCTAATAATCCTGATCCTATTATCTCAAAACAAGAAGAATATACGATTGTGGTATCCCGCAAAGAAGCGTATCAGCAATTCGGGAATAGCGTTGCTGTCCCAGTTATTAAAGCCTTAGCGCAAGAAATTATAAAACAACTTCTAAATAAGTAATGCCATGTTACAAAACTTACATGAGTTAGGAGCACAACTCCAAGAAGCGTACGTTAAGAATTATCCGGTAAAGGACAAAGCACTTCCTGCTGTTTTTAAGCAACTTGTCAAGGAAATAGATGGAGCGACAATAGAGTATAACCAATACTCTTTCGTTGTTACAATTACTTCATCCGCGCAAAAGATTTTCTTCCCAAATCAGCTATTATATATAGCCGCTTGTTTTGCGGATTACTATAAAGCTCTATCAGAATACGCACGGATCATCAAAATGGATCTCCGTATTTCGGATAACGATATTAAACAAGCAAAAGACAATAAGGAGTATGCTCAGAAAGTATTATCAAATGCTATTTTAGAGGATGGAGATAGAGAATTACTTGTGCAATTCTTATCGGATTATAATTGGTGGTTTGGTGGCAAGGGTATCGAGAGAGCAGATTTCTATATCTCACCTATTTTATCTTTAAGCAAATTAGTAAACGCTTCTCAAAGCTATGTGGCAGACTTGTGCAAGTACCTTGCTCGAAATGAAAAGGCTCTTAAAGCACTTAAAGATGAAATAAGTTCAGTTAATAGCGACAATATTTCTCATCAAATCATCTATTTCGGTGCGCCGGGAACGGGAAAGAGCCATAAGGTGAGAGAAATAATCGGAGAGGAGACAAATCTGCCGAATGTATTCCGCACAACGTTCCATCCGGACACGGATTATGCTTCTTTTGTGGGTTGCTACAAGCCATCTATGCGACCAACAACCAGCGCAGAAAAAACGCTTACCGGCAAAGAGGAGGAAATCGCATATAGTTTTGTGCCACAAGTCTTTACGGACGCGTACGTCTATGCGTACAAGCATCCTACGGAGACCACCTATCTGGTATTGGAAGAAATCAACCGCGGAAACTGCGCACAGATATTTGGTGACCTGTTCCAATTGTTAGACAGAAAAGATGGCGTTTCGGAATACAAGATCAAAGCGGACAACGATTTGGCGAAGTATTTGGTGGCTCAATTAGGTGAAGAATCCGAAGGCATCAAAGACGGCAAACTATGCTTGCCTGCTAACCTGAGTATTCTGGCGACTATGAACACTTCCGACCAAAGCCTCTTCCCGATGGATAGCGCTTTCAAACGCCGTTGGGAATGGGAATATGTGCCAATTAACTATAGTGCGGACATCCTTTCCGGCTCATTCGACATCACAATTGGCGAAAAGGTTTATTCGTGGGTGGAGTTCATCCAAAGCGTCAACAAACATATCTTCGATCTCACACAGAGCGAGGACAAGCAGATGGGTAATTTCTTCATCAAACATTCCGTGGACGAAAGCGAGTTTAAGAGCAAAGTAATGTTCTATCTCTGGTACGAGGTGTTGCGTGACGAGACAGGAAACAACAAATATTTCTTCCGTCAGAACACGCCGGACGGCAAGGATTCTACTCCGTTCACATTCAAAGACCTGTACGAAAAGGACGCACAAGAAACCATCCAACAGTTTATGGCGTATTTAGGTGTTGCTCCTAAATGAAAATTCTCATAGAGCAATATGGCTATGATAAAGAGAGGTTGAGCAAACTGCTTGACCCGCACTATTATACGGAGTTGCGAGACGGCAAAGCCAAAATTCCGTATGTGGGCTATTTTCTCTCGCATAAGATACCGGATGTGGTGTTTATCCTGCCGAAAGTGTTTGTTATTGACGGCAAGGCTTTTGGCGAATATACGCCGGAAGAGATTATTGATTTTGATGCACTCAAAACCGAACACAAAGCGAATGTGTTTAGTCTCTCCGTGTGGATTTACCGGGCTATCAAACTCTATTTCCTGCGCAAGGACAAAGCCGGAGAGGAAGCAGAAATCATGCAGAACGTGGTTTTTCACCAAGGTCCAAGCAGCGAGACGATGATAGATATTATCCTTTCGCTCTTGAAGTTTGACAAGGATCACAAGAACCTCTTTGCGTATATCACGCGCCTCAAACACTCCGGGCAGAACAAGATTCATTGGCAAAAAACCATCTCCCAGACACAAGCCCTCATACAAAACGGCAAGCCGATGTATCTTCAGCCGCGTACCAAACACAAGGACATCAATTTTGACGAAGAACTGATAGTGCTCTTTTACTCGGTACTCAACTATCTCTCGCAGGAGTTCAAGTTCAGCGTCCGTCCGGCTTTCGGATACGATTTGCTTCGACCGGAGACGATTCAATCCATGATAGAGAGCGGAAAAGGTGTTCGTATCCTCCGGCAAAACAGACGTAAGTACTTCACGGATGAGATGGTACAACTGTGGAACCTGCTCTTTACTTTCTTTGAGCAATCGCAATACGTCCAGAGCAAAGACAACGACGACGAGCAGGCTATGTTGGTTCGCGAGTTCAACCTCGTTTTTGAGGACATGATCGATTCGCTCATCGGAGATAGCAGTCTTCCGAACGGACTCAAAGAGCAGAAAGACGGCAAGATCATCGACCACCTTTATCGTGATAGTTCGCTTATCGAGGACAAAAAGCAAATCTATTATATTGGTGATAGCAAGTACTATAAGGACGAGAACGACATCGGTCCGAACTCCATCTACAAGCAGTTTACGTACGCCAAGAATGTCATTCAATACAATATCGATTTCTTCAACCATCAGCCCAACGAGTTTGAGCAGGAGAACTTGCAATACCGCGACAACACAACCGAGGGCTACAATATCACGCCTAACTATTTTATTCGCGGACATCTGCAAGCCGACCAACTGAATAATTATTCCGACTCCAACCTGCAATTAGTGTCTGTGGACGGCAAGAACTATAAGATCTCATACCACTTTGAGAACCGGCTTTTTGACCGCGATACGCTAATCCTGCAAACATACAATATCAATTTCCTCTTTGTGCTGGCGTGCTATGTGCAAGGAGCCGGAGAACATACACAAAAGATTCGGTCCATCTTCCGCGAGAATATCAAAAGCGTGCTCCAGACACAGTACGATTTCTTTGCTATCAAGCCCAAAGTGCAGCACGAGGCAGACAAGTTCCTGCATGATAATTTCCAACAGGTACTCGGCAAAGTGATTGCGCCTTATGACGCTTCTACCAACTGTATGGCGTTAGCGTTAGACCAAACGGCAGACAATACCGCAACACTTGATTTGATTGACCAGCACTTCTACCGGCAACCTATTCCGAAAGACCATTTGGACATAGCTCCGGATACGTTATTCGGAGAGAACGAACAAACCCGTTTATTTGCTGAGAGTCCCGCGATCGACAAGAATCTAAGGTGTATTATCTCAGCACAAGTCCGCAAGGATGATAAGCAGTTTGACCTGTTCAACCTCGGAGAAGCTACGGAATATACGATGGATTCTATTCCGTCTGTCAGTCTCATGAGCATCAAATATCTTATGCCTATGCCCGCATATAACGTGCGCGGATATTATGAGGTAACAGACATGAAGTTCAACACCAAAACAGGAGGCATGAAATTCAAATTAGGTCAGTTCTATCCCTTAGGCGACGCACCCGTTAACATCGCAGGCAAAATGCGTCACGGCGAACTCCTTTCCCTCTGCTACATAGAGGAAAATCTCTATTCTCAAAAGCAATAATTCCCGCACATTCACAACTTTGTCTATGTTCATTGTGCGGGATGTTATCCCGCCTTCGTAGTCCTGTGCGCGCGAGTTTCGCGAGCGCGTTTGCCCTCGTCCTTTCAGCCTGTCCTATATTCACCCTCCAAACAAAAAATCATCTTGTAGTTACCCTGCAAGATGATTTTTGTATATAGTGATAATTAGAGCATTATAATAGCAGAGTCATATAAACCTGCACAAAAAGTGTTTCTCCGTCTTTTCACAAATCTTAAAACTTGCCGCTGAGATACAGCTTTTTTTTGATCTATGCAAATATTCTTAAATAAAAATGTTCCCTGTACGCAAAATCTTTTCTAAATCTATCAAGCGCTATTTTCTTCGATATGAAATGAAGCAGAAAAGGCTATGTGGCTTGTGTCTTTTTTGAAGTTCTTTAACACAAGTTTGTGTCTTTTTGCTTAAATTTCACTTTTGTTTACAAAAAAAAAGACACAAGTCATTGCGCACATCAAATATTTTTTGTACCTTTGCGCACAAATTGTGCAAGAAAGAACAAATAAATATTTATTATTATGGAATACGATTTAAGAACTCCTTATGCTTACCTTATGGAAGCAATGATTTTTGCAAAAGCCGCAGCAGAGAATGGAGGGAAAGTGGATATGCTTACAGTTGATTACACCACAGAATACGGATATGGAGAAGGAGAGATGTTTTTCCAACATTTCCTTCCACAGTTCGGAAAAACTGATGATTTTAGTATTAATGACGGGGAAACTAATCCCGAGAAGTGGAAACCTGTCTATTTTGAGTTAAACGAACAAGGAAAAGAATTGGCGAAACTGGCTTTATTAGTGGATATAACATTCAAAAATAAAATACTATCAGAACAAGAAATATACGCTATAGTTGACCAATACGAAAGTCACAGATATTAATAGCGATGCCCTGTCCGCATAATCACATATCATGCCCTTTAGAAACATGAACATAGTTCGCATCACAGCAATTCTTCAAACGGTCTATCCCGACCTGATAGCGCAGTACGAGAACCCCATTGAGCATGCTTGCGACATTCGGCAAGGACAACAATGGATATCCGTCAACGGCAAGTGCCCGGAAGGATTGTGCCCTTCCGCTTGGGACTCTATGCAGCCGTTCGTAGAGTCGCTTGCACAAGGTAGGGGAGTAATGATATGTGACCTTTCTCGGCGGAGGCCGCTCCTTCCAAAAGCGGAAGGACGCTCCGGGATGCGCAACCCTATGAGCGCCATGATCAGTTGTAATGATGGCTTCCGGCCATTCAGTTTCTATATCGAAGTAATTGATGAATAGATGTCTGCCACACCCGAAATAGAACGCCACCCATTGCGACCATTTCTGCCGCCGAACGCACAACTGCTGATGCTCGGCAGTTTTCCGCCGCCCAAAGAACGGTGGTGTATGGATTTCTTCTACCCTAACCCGCAGAACGACATGTGGCGGATCATGGGACAGATTTTCTTTGGTGACAAGACGCATTTTGAAGAACCAAGGGACTCTTTGAAGGGACAAAGGGACGATGTACAATGTACAAAGGCAGGTAAGAAGGTTTTCAACCGAGAAGAGATTGTCTCTTTCTGCGAAACAAAAGGCATTGCCATTTTCGACACGGCGCAAGCCGTCATTCGCTTGCAAGGCAATGCGGCGGATGAACATCTTGAAATAGTCGCACAGACCGACATCGCAGCCCTCTTGCAACAAATACCACTCTGCCATGACATCTGCTGCACCGGCGGCAAAGCCGCAGAGACATTAGCCAAGCTACTACATACCGCTACACCCAAACCAGGCGAATATATCGAAACCGCCTTCGCCGGCAGGACTATCCGTTTCTGGCGAATGCCGTCCTCCTCCCGCGCTTACCCGTTGTCATTCGACAAGAAAGCCGCTGCCTATCGGCGGATGTTCGAAACAATCTGCCTGTTATGAAAACATATACCGCCACATATTCCTCACCTATTGGACCTATCGTCATCGAAAGTGATAGTCAGGCGATTACAAGTCTGCGGTTTAGTAACGAGCAAGCCTGTGTCGCCTCAACAACACAAGAAAAAGCCGGAGATGAAGCGGCTATTACGATACCGATTATCGCAGAAACGCTCCAATGGTTAGATGATTATTTTTCCGGCAAACGACCATGTAACGTGCCGCGACTCAATCCGCAAGGCACCGCTTTTCAGAAGCGCGTGTGGCAGGCATTACTGACCATTCCTTACGGCAAAACAATCAGTTATGGAGAAATCGCCAAGATGGTGGATTGTCGTTCCGCACAAGCAGTCGGACAAGCCGTGGGACGCAATCCAATCGCCCTTATCATCCCTTGCCACCGAGTCATTGCCGCACATGGCAAAATAGGCGGCTACGAATACGGCATAGAGATAAAGAAACGATTATTAGAACTGGAGCAACTATGATAACTATTCAACACCAAGAGACCGAGAAGAGCGGCGTTTTCGAGGCATGGATGCAATCCTCCGAAGAAGGGGCTTGTACGGACCCGGTGCAAGTGGGCGAAATGACGTACCAACGTCCCACTCCACAACGGATGATCATTGACCACACACGCGTCTTTGACGGCTTTGAAGGATGCGGCATTGCCCGTCAGATGGTTCTTGCTGCTGTGGACTTTGCGCGTGCTGACAACCGCCATATCATCCCTGTCTGCTCCTACGCTCAAGCCTTCCTCACCCGCACAGACGAATACAAAGACATCTTGGCGTAAGTCCAAGTGTTCGCCGTTCGCGAATCGCGAACAGCAACCTTTCGGAAAAACCGAATAGTTCAAAAAGACGGGCTCCGGCTCGTCTTTTTTTAAACCTCTAAACACTAAACTCTAAACACTAAACAAAAAATCTCTGATTTTTCTTGCATAATTCAAAAAAAAGCAGTACCTTTGCAGCGGATTTAGTGTTCGCTGTTCGCGAACGACGAACATTACGCACGCAAGCCATGTAATAATCGTGCACAAGCCAAGAACATTTTATTGAAAAGACCCAATTTTAAGCGGTTATGAAGGAGCAAGATTTGGTTATACTTTTAAAGAAATTGACGTCAAAAGGACGTAATCTTTCTTTGCGGAAACTTGCAGAAGAACTCGGCATGAGTGCGTCGAGTGTAAGTGAAAGTCTGGAACGCAGCAAAAAGGCGCAATTGGTAGATCGCAACAAAAAACGCGTGAACACGCTGGCGTTGCAGGAGTTTATGATTCATGGTCTGGCTTATGTCTTTCCGGCAGAGACAGGTCGTGTCATCCGCGGCATACCTGCCTATGTAAGTGCTTCGCCTATCAAAGAGCAAGTAACGGATTCTTCCGAGCAATTTGTATGGCGTTATATTAACGGCAATGCTCGCGGACAACAGATTACTCCTCTCTACCCTTCTGTGCCGGAAGCAGCTTTGCGTGACGAGGAGTTATACCAACTGCTGGTCATTGCCGACACGCTACGCATGGGACGTTCCCGCGAAAAAGAGATTGCAATTGCAGAACTAAATAAACACATCCGGAACTATGTCGAAAACCAATAACGAACGTTTGCAGGAGATTGCAGAAGGCATGCAGAACCTAAACGAACGGCTTGTGTACGTTGGTGGAGCATTAGCAGGATCGTACGCCACTGATCCTGCGGCTTTAGAGCCCAGACCCACTACGGATGTGGACTGTGTGGTCAACTCTGCCAACTATGCCGAACATGCCGCTTTCGAGGAACTGCTCCGCAAACAACATTTTCAGAACGATACGGAATCAGTGCCTCCTGTTATTTGCCGATGGGTATATAATGGCGAACTGGTGGACGTAATGTCTTACGAAGAAAAGAGCCTAAGTTTCGGCAACCGATGGTATCGGCCGGGATTTGAGCATCGCGAGCAGTACAAACTCCCGTCCGGACAGACGATTTATCGTCTTAGTGCACCTTATTATATCGCTACAAAAATAGAGGCTTTACTATCGCGAGGCGGAAACGATTGGCGAGGAGCAAAAGACTTTGAGGATATCATCTACGTGCTCAATTATTGCACGGATTTCATGACGCGTTTTTGTGCAGCAGAGACGGATGTGCAGCAATATTTGTCGGAGCAGTTTGAGACCATGTTAAGGCGTCCCAATTTCAATGAAGAGATTGAGTGCGCCATCTCTGCGGACGAGATTGAACGCACCGACATGCTTATACAAATAATGTGCGACATTGCTCTTTATAAGCCGGAACCAGGTTTGAAGATCCAATTTGTGAGTGACCTGCATCTGGAGTTTCCGGACAACCGCGCGTGGTTGGCGGCTCATCCGCTGGAAGTGACGGGTGATATACTGCTTATTGCCGGTGATACGGCGTACTTGGACCTGCCCGATTCCGGACGTGAGACCTATAAGGCGTACGATTTCTGGGATTGGGCTTCACGCCATTACAAGCAAGTCATCGTGTGCCTCGGCAACCATGATTTCTACGGATATTATGATCTGGCGACTATGCCGGATAACTATTGTCTGGACATCCGTCAGAACGTAAAAGCGTACTACAACAAAGTCCTGCATCTGACAGCCGAAGGCGGTCTCACGACTGACAGCAAAGACGCTTTAACCGATATCATCGTCTCCACGCTTTGGTCGAAGATCGAGCCGGAAAACGAATATCTGGTAGAGCGCGGAGTGAGTGATTTCTACCGCATCAAATATGAGGGGCACCGCCTCAATGCACAGAATTTCAACGCCGAACATGAGCGTTGTCTGGCATTTATCCGACAAGCCGTAACAGATAGTTGCGCAAGGACAAAGATTGTGCTCACCCACCATGTACCGACACAATTATGCACTGCGCCCGAGTTCAAAGGAAGCACTATCAATGGGGCTTTTACGGTGGAGTTGGGTAACTATATTGCCGATTCGGGTATAGATTACTGGATTTACGGGCACTCGCATCGCAATATAGATGCCAAGATCGGTAACACGCAAATCCTCTCCAACCAGTTCGGCTATCTCTCCCACGGCGAGCCGCAGCACAACGGCTAATTCCTTCAGTCTTTCATTCCTTCATTCGTTCAACGTTCATTCGTTCATTCGTTCACTCCTTCATTCGTTCATTCGTTAATTCGTTACCATCCCCTTCCCCGCTCCTCCAACTCCCGACCGACTCACCACCGAGACACAACCGAGAGATGACCGACACACAAAAATCGCCATCCTAGCCAAAAATCTTTGATTTTTTCTTGCATATATCAGAAAAAAGTTGTATCTTTGCGCACTTTTTGTGAATCATTAAATATAGAAGATGATAAGTATAAATAGCATCCCGCATATTTTAAAATATATGGGGGGAAAACGTGAGATGTTGACTGATATTCATAATGCATTGGCTGCAATGGATGTGAAAAGTGAAACTTTATGCGATTTGTTTGCTGGCACGTCAGTGGTGGCTTATGCAATGTCAGATGAGTATGATCTTGTTGTTAATGACATTCAACATTATTCGGAAATTTTTGCCAAATGTTATATGAATGATTATAGTCATATTCAGAATATAGATGAGTCGGTGAATATCATAAAAGAGAAGATTATTCGGCTTTTACAATTAGATGTGTTATGGAAAGATACGGATGCTCTCAGGTATAATGAGGATATGAGTTATCAAGACATGTTAGCGGTAGAAACCAGAGAACGTGAGATAATTGATGGCAGAGAAGAAGAAAGAGGATTTTCATTGTT
>CACYHE010000007.1 GCA_902774185.1 uncultured Bacteroidales bacterium
GATGGTTCTTGCTACCCACCGTGTAGCCCCGACGACCAGCGGCAACTGTTCCCGCTTGTACCTGCGCGGATTGAGTTCCGTCACCCGTACCGGTGAACCGTCAAGCAAAGAGCTCGCAGCTCGCGTACGTTTCAGCACCGTGCTGGCTGCTGTCAACACCCGCGCAAAGAACCTCGCTACCTTGGCGCAAGACCAAGCTGCGTTCGTCGCTCAGATGAACACGGCCGGTGGCAAGAAGACCTTCAAGTCCTACCTGTGGAAAGTCTGCGGCGACGCGTACGACGAAGCCCTCAATGGCTAATGATGCAAATGATGCAAATGATGCTAATGATGAAATGGTGAATGTTTAACGAAGGAAAAATCGTCCAATTCGGGCGATTTTTCTGATTTTATTTGCATATGTCATTTTTTTGTACCGTCGGTCCTCCCGCAAGCGGGCTCCCACCGAAGGTACGGTCGCACCTTTGTGCGAATAGCAAGTATTTCCCTCTAAAATCTTAAATGAATTTAATTTTTATCGTTAAATCCTTGCATATTCCAAATATTTGTTGTACCTTTGCAGCCGCAAAGGTTTTTACGATGGAGCAACTCATAGACATACAGCGGCCGGTGACGGTTTGCAAGGCATCCGCGGGTACGGGTAAGACGTACACGCTGGCGGCGTATTTTGTGGGATTATTGCTATCGGGTGAGGACTATCGGTCGATTCTGGCTATCACGTTCACCAACAAAGCGACGGCGGAGATGAGTGAGCGTATCATCCGTTATCTGTATCAGATCTCGCAAGGCGAGGAGGCTGCTTTCCTGGCACGGGCGAGGCAGTTCATGCTGCGGGACAACAATGCCCCGGATGCCCTTCTGGCGCAAAGGGCAGGGGAGTGCTTCCAAAAGATGCTGCTGGATTACGATAACGTCCATGTGATGACCATCGACTCGTTCTTACAGTCCCTGCTTGGCGGTTTGGCGAGTGTGCTGCAGATGAGTGCCGGTGTGAACACCGAGTTGGATATCGACCCCATCATCCGGCAAGCGGTGGATCAGTTGTTGACCACCGACATGACGGTTGCGGACCGGCGGATCTTAGAGGACTACATGCGGCTCAAACTGGACGAGCAGAGTCACTGGGACGTAAGGCAGAGCTTATGCGCGATGGCGAAAGAGTTATACAACGAGTCCGTGCAGTTGTTGGATGCCGACGGCAAGGTGCTGTTCGATGCCGACCGTATCGCCCGAAGACGGGCCGTCTTGGAGGACGCATGGCGCACGAACGAGAAACGTCAAGCCTTGGAAGACCTGCTTAAGACCTGTAACCCCGAGGGCTATAACCGCTATACCTTTGCCGCCTATGAGCGCCTGAAACGCTCCGTCGCCGAACCCGCCAAGGTCACCCCCAAGGACCGATTCCGGGGCGTGAGCGAGAAGAGTTGTAACACCGACGAGATGGCGCAGGCAAGTGCCCTGGCAGCCGAAGTGGGACGGTACTATAACACCTGGCAGCTGACGGTGCGGTTCAGTAGGGATACCGAGTTGATGGCTTCGCTGCAGAAACTCATCCAACGGAACCTCAACGAAGCCAACAGTGCGCTGTTAGCCCGCACGGCGAGTACGCTCAGCAAGGCGCTGCGCGCAGGCGATGCCGATTTCATCTTGGAGAAAGCCGGCATCCGATACCACCACGTGCTGATGGATGAGTTCCAGGACACCAGCCGCTTGCAATGGAGCGTCATCCGCCAGTTGCTGCAAGATGTGTTAGCCGGCGCCGGTAACACACTGCTCATCGTGGGCGATATCAAGCAGTCCATCTATCGCTGGCGAAACGGCGATTGGCATATCATGGATTCGTTAACGAATGAAGGAGTGAACGAATTAACGAATGAACGAGTGAACGAACGGTTCACTTCGTTGACGAAGAATTTCCGAAGCAGCGAAGAAGTGGTGCGGTTCAACCTGTCGTTGTTCGACTATATCATTAGGAACGAAGGCGCGTCCGAACGGATCTACGGCGAGGATTACGACCCGCAGCACTTGGAGCGTTTCTACAACGCCGAGAAGAAACGCGGCGGGTACGTGCGCTTCAAAGCCTTCCCGAAGGGAACGAAAGAGGACTTGGCGCAGGATATGTTCGACCGCATGGAAGAGTTGCTGCAAGCCGGAGCAAGTCCGTCCGACATGATGGTGCTTGTTCGGGAAAAACGGGAAGCGGCGTTCATCACCTATCTCAAGAGCCAACTGCCGCAGGAGGATTATCCGCTATTACACCAAGCCGCTATCGTCAGTGCCGACAGTTTTCTGTTAGATGCCTCGGGCGACGTGCAGGTGTTGATCGCAGGACTAAGACTGATCGCCAAGGATGATCCGGTGGCGGCGCAGTTGATTATGCAACGCATAGGCGACCCGACGGTCATCACCCGCCTTCGCGAACAGGTGACACCCAAGACCCCGCTCTACGAAGCCGCTTGTGAGATCCTGCGAATCCTGCTGACCGATGCCGACGGACAATACCAAGGTTCCGAGACAGCCTATCTCAATAATCTATTGGATCGCATACGTGCCTACGTAGGCGCGTACGGAAGCTATCTGGACGAATTCCTGACGTACTGGGACGACACGATGCATGCCAAGTCCATTCCGGCATCTGCGACCAATGCCATCCGTATCATGACTGTCCATGCCAGCAAAGGCTTACAAGCGCAGACGCTGTTCGTGCCTTTCTGTACCTGGACCAAAGAGGCGGGCAGACATCCGCAGAAAATATGGTGCGAAGTGGCATCCGAACTGCAAGCCGGTGACGACTACGTACCCATTCAGGACGGCACCGAGATGGCAGAGTCCGCTTATTCGGCAGCGTACGAAGAGGAACACCTGAACATGCGGGTTGATAACCTGAACATGCTCTATGTGGCGCTCACACGTGCCGAAGACAACCTGTTCGTCTCCACCCTGTATCCGGTCAACAAAGACGGTAAGATGGGTACCTGCAACCACGTGGGACGTTATATCATGGACTTTGTGGGAGCGGATGAGTTTATCGCCGGAACGCCGGTTATAAAGTTGAAAGGTGAAAGTATAAAGTTGAAAGAAGAACTCACCGCCGAACTGTGGGCGAATGATGCGCAGGTACGGTTCGTGCAGAGTCAGGAAGGTGCGCTATATACCGATTACGGCGAAGAGGCATACCGGCGTGTGGCTCGAATGGACGAAGGAACGCTGTGTCATGAGATCTTCGCACACCTTCGCAAAGCCGATGAACTGGATGCCGTACTCGATACCTTCGAGAGTAACGGCGAGATACGCGATACCGCACAACGGGAGAACTTAAAAGCCCTCATCTCGGCGGCGTGGGAAGGAAACGAACAGATGCGGGACTGGTTCACCGCCCCTTGGGAACTACGACTGGAAGAGGCTATCTATATCGACCAAAAAGAAGTGCGACCAGACCGCGTGATGATCAATCCGCAAACCAAAGAAGCCATCGTGCTCGATTATAAATTCGGTTCTTGGAACGACCATTATCTGGAGCAGGTGAGCGAATACAAACAAGCCCTGCGTAACTTAGGTTACGAACCCGTTCGCGGGTACTTATGGTTCGCCAAAGAGAACCGATTAGTGGAGGTGAAAAAATGAAGGACAGTTTCTTGGAACAAGTAGCACAATCCGTCTTGGATAAGATCGGTTGGCAGCAGTTACACAACACCACGTTCGTGTTGCCCTCTCACCGTGCCGGATTGGTACTCAAAGATGCGATCCTTCGTTGTCAAAAGGAACGCCACGCTCAAGCCGTTTGGGCTCCGCAGGTACAGACCCTTACCCAACTGCAGGACGATCTCAGTCCCCTCTATGCCGAAGATGAACTGTTCACCATCGTGAGGTTGTATAAGTTGTATCTTTCAACTTTCCATACGGCGTTAGCAGATCGACAGAACTTTCAACTTTCAACTGATCCAATCTCATTGGATCTCTTCTACGGATGGGGTAGGC
Organism: uncultured Bacteroidales bacterium; assembly: GCA_902774185.1. GTDB lineage: Bacteria > Bacteroidota > Bacteroidia > Bacteroidales > Paludibacteraceae > Colicola. The sequence goes on from CACYHE010000007.1 coordinate 3,979, forward strand.
AGATGGTGGCGGATTTCACGAACGTGGACGCATCCATGCCGGCAGAAGAAGTGCCGAATTTCTTTGACAATACCATCGCTGCGCATACCTTGGAACAATGGGAACTGGATGAGGAGACGGAAGAGCGCTTGCGCGCATTGATGAATGGATTAACGAGTGAACGAATTAACGAATTAACGAGTGAACGGGAGTCCGTCAAGGAGCAGTATAACGCATTGTGGCAACAGTTATATACCTTATACCGCGATTTGAAAGCCGAGATGGCGGCGGAGCAGAAGGGTTTTGCAGGCATGCGGCAACGGGCGGTGTTGGAGCATTGGGAGGACGAAGAGATCCAAAAAAAGATAGCCGGACGGACTTATGTCTTCGTCGGTTTTAACTACCTGCTGCCGGTGGAACGGGACCTGATGTTGCGCCTACGCGATGCCGGACAAGCCCTCTTCTACTGGGACTATGTTCCGAACTTCGAGACGAACACCAAAGCCTTCTCTTTTGCCAAGCAGAACCATGCCTTGTTAGGCGGTGAGAATCTGAAACCAACAGCTAACAGCCAAAAGCCAATAGCCTTAATAGAATGCGTGTCCCGTGAAGCACAGGCGCAATACGTGCACCGGTGGTTGCAAGACAACTACACGCAGCAAGGACAGAAAATGGGTGTGGTGATCTGCGACGAGACGATGTTGGAACCCGTCATCTATACCTTACCCGCCATCACCTTGGATGAACAGAAGGGACCCGAACCCATCAATATCACCAAAGGTTTTCCGCTTCGTAACACCGCTATCTATGCCCGTGTGCTGCGATGGTTGAATGACCGGCAACGAGGCAACGCCGAAGATATCGTCAGCCCCGAAATCATCGACGAATTATTGAACGAGGTATTGGTTCGGGATACCGATATCCCGGCATCCCGGGATACCGAAAAAACGGTCGAATCCCTCCCTTGGAAAGAGCTCCTTATTCTGGAATCGGAGTACCAGGTGCGTAAGATCGCCAACCGGATGCGAAGCCTGATCGTGAGCGGTTTGGGAGATGTGCCTTTCACCCTTAAGTTGCTGCGCCTGTTGATGCGGCGCACGATGGAGAACGTGACGATGCCTTTCCATGGCGAACCCATCACCGACATGCAGATCATGGGTGTATTGGAGACGCGTCTGATGGATTTTGACAAGTTACTGCTGCTGAATGTGGAGGAAGGGGTCATTCCGCAAAAGACCACGGACATCAGTTTCATCCCGTATTACTTACGCAAAGCCTACCATATGCAGACGCCGGACGAACGGGCAACGGTCTATGCGTATAACTTCTTCCGCTTACTGAGTCGGACCGACCAAGCGACCATCCTCTATGCGTCCGCTTCGACGGATGGCGGCAAAGGCATGTCCCGTTTTGTGATGCAGATGCTGTACTCGCCTGCTTTTGAGGTAGAACGATTAAGTCTGCAAGAGTCCGATACGATTACGCAGATGCCGGATGAGACCGGTACTCCGCAACCATCGCTCTTATCGACCCTGCAGGTGGAGAAGGGTTGGATCAAACGTCCCGACGGAAGACGATACCGGATGTCACCCAGTGCGCTGAATACCTATATCGCCTGTCCCCGCAGTTTTTACTTACAATACATACTTGGCCTGCAAGCCAAAGAGGAAGAAGAGGTGCTGTTCGCCCCCAACACGATGGGTTCGTTCGTACACCTCTGTATGGAATATATCTACCGTACCTACCTGCATTGTGACGGCAGCGAACCCGTGCGCGTCAGTCCCGAAGCGATCGAAGCCGTTCGAACCGATGAGGCGAAGATGCAAGCTGCCCTGACGGCCGCCTATGAGGCGATGAATGCAGAAATCACCAATGACCCATCACCCATCACCAATCCTAAATATATCCCCGAGCACCATGTAGGCGAAAACGTGATCATCTTAGGCTACGTCAACAATATCTTGGAGCGCGATCGGGAAGATGCCAAAACGGGTTTGCAGATATGCGGTTTGGAGTTGGATTGTAACTTCTCCGTTCCTTTGGACGGTATCGGCGAATTGCTGACCGGAGGTAAGATAGACCGACTGGATATATACGGTGCACCGGGACAAGAAGTGATGCGTGTAGTGGACTACAAGACAGGCGGTTATAACGACACCACCCATGCCAAACGCATGTCGGCTAACTGGGAAGAGATGATGAGTAGCGAAGACAAGAGTTACGTTCGTCAGACCCTCGTCTATAGTCACGCCGTGCTGGCAAGCCGGCAACCGAAGATACCGATCGAACCCCATCTGTTCTTCTGTCGGAAGAAGTTGACGGATATCGTGACGACGGTCGATGTAGAAGCACAGACGGTGCAAGACTACGCAGCGATACAGGCTCCTTTTCGGGAAGCCTTGCAGCAGAAGATGAAAGAGGTGCTGACCGCTACTTCTTTCCCCATGTGTGCCGAAGAGAATTGTCCTACTTTCTGTCCGTTCGCTACGCTGTGCGGGAGGAGAGGGGAAAGTTGAAAATTGAAAGTTGAAAGTTGAAAGTTGAAAATTGAAAGTTGAAAGTTGAAAATTGAAAGAAATGATACAGAATTATCGAGTAGCAGATTTCGGGTTCGCGATAGAGGCGACCGAAGAACAGATCAAGCAGTTAACGAACTATGCCCCGTTTGCGACGGAGCAGGCGGAACAGGAGGATTTCCTGTTCACCATCCGAGTGCATGATGAACCGATGCCGTCTCCCGAAGGCTGGGAGCATGTCTATACCGACACGTCGGATGATGACATGCCGCGTATCGAGATGTATAAACAAGCGGACGAATGGCTCTTTCGGGTGTCCCTCTATAAGGAAAGCGGTATTGTGAGTACGATGCGTTGTTCGAAAAACTGGAGCGAAGTGAAGCTCTATATGGCAGATAACTATACCCGTTTTGCCATCGATAATGCAGCTATGCTGGTCTATGCCTTCGCCACGGCGGACAAGAAGACGCTGCTCTTCCATTCCTCCGTCACGATGCGGCAAGGAAAAGGATTCCTCTTTCTCGGGCATTCCGGTACCGGTAAGAGCACCCATTCCCGTCAATGGTTGGCTGCCTTCGACGATGCGGTGCTGCTGAACGATGACAACCCCGTCGTGCGTATCCTGCCCGATAATCAAGTGCTGGTCTATGGTTCGCCCTGGAGCGGTAAGACCGCTTGTTACAAGAATGAACAGGTACCCGTAGGCGCCTTGGTACAACTGGCGCAAGCACCGGAGAATACGATCCAACAACTGCGCATGACCCAGGCGTATCCTTATATCCTGGCATCGGTAAGCGGACTCAAAGTGTTGCCGCAGATGATGGATCGCCTGTATGAAGCGATCGCAGCCTTATTGGAATTGAAACCGGTGTATAAATTGGAATGTTTGCCTAACACGGACGCGGCACGACTATGTGCTCAAACGTGTTCACTTTAGTCCGGTCATACGGACTGGAGACCTTGATATAGTTCTCCGTGAAACCGTACATAAGACCGTCTTTTTTGGACGATTCCCAGAGCACGAGGGCTTGATCGCCTTCGTGTTCTTTATAGAAGGCAGCGGTCTTGCGTGCCGAGATCTCGTGTAACTGCTTGCTGCGTCTCTCCCGCTCTTTGAGCGGTACCACCACCAGATCCATCTCCAGCATACGCGTGTTGGCGCGTTCCGAATAGGTGAACACATGCAACTGGCTCACCGGCAAAGACTCGATGAAATCGATGTATTCCGCCCAACACTGTTCCGTCTCACCCCGTACGCCTACCATACAATCGACACCGATGAAGGCATTGGGCATGAGCGCTTTGATACGTCCCACCCGTTCGGCAAACAGTTCGCGTGTATAACGGCGTCCCATGATCTTGAGCACCGTGTTACTGCCGCTCTGCAAAGGAATATGAAAATGCGGGGCGAAATGCCTGCTATGCGCCACGAAATCGATGATCTCATCGCTCAGCAGGTTGGGTTCGCAACTGGAGATCCGTACCCGGTAATCGCCTTTCAGATCATCAAAAGCCCGTAACAGATCAATGAACTTTTCGTTCGTACTGCGTCCAAAATCACCGATATTCACACCGCTGATAATCAGTTCTTTCGCTCCTTCGTCTATCGCCTGCTGCGCCTGCTGTACCAGCGACTCGATGGACGGATTACGACTCTTACCGCGTGCCAACGGGATCGTGCAGTAGGAACAGAAATAATTGCATCCGTCCTGCACTTTGATGAAGCACCGCGTACGGTCATCCCGACTGTACGCCCCATGAAAATCGTCCACTTCGCGAATCGAAGAGGTAAAAACTCTTGACTCTTGACTCTTGACTCTTGACTTCTTTAAACGTTCAACTTTCAACTCTAAACTTTCAATAAATTCCGACAAACGGAATTTCTCATCCTGCCCGAGTACGCAATCGACACCCTCTATATGGGCGATCTCGTCGGGTTTGAGTTGGGCGTAACAACCCGTCACGATCAAGATGGCATCGGGGTTCTGCCGACGGATGCGATGAATCATCTGGCGGTCCTTATGGTCCGCCGTATCGGTGACGGTGCAGGTGTTGATGATGCATAGGTCCGCCGATTCGCCGCTCTTGGCACGCGTATGACCGCGATCTAACAATGCCTTTCCCAACGCACTACTCTCCGCAAAATTCAACTTGCAGCCTAATGTTGTGAACGAAATTTTCATAAATCGGCTGCAAAATTACAAAATTTCTTGCATATGTGCAAATTTTTTTGTAATTTTGCGCCGCATTTTAGTGTATAGTTTAAAATTGATATGAATTGGTTTACTAATTTATTTGTAGGTACGGGCATCGCGCACACGATCGTGATGTTGGCGATAGTCATAGCTGCCGGTATTTTCTTGGGTGCCAAACTGAAATTTAAAGGGATCTCTTTGGGGATCACGTGGATCTTATTCTGCGCCATCGCGTACAGTCATTTTGCATGCAATCATTTCGGAATGCATCTGAATGCGGACGTGCTGAATTTTGCGAAGGACTTAGGGCTGATCCTCTTCGTCTATTCGATCGGTCTGCAGGTGGGGCCGGGATTCTTCTCCAGTTTCGGCAAAGGCGGTATCAAATTAAACATGATCGCTTTCGGTGTCGTGTTCCTCGGATGCTTGGCGGCGTATCTGATCCATGTGATCAGCGGAGAAGACATCGCCGTGATGACGGGTGTGCTCTTCGGTGCGGTCACCAACACACCGGGTCTGGGTGCTGCACAGCAGACCTATCAGGACTTGACGGGTGCGGCGAATCCCGATATCGCATCGGGTTACGCGATGGCTTATCCCTTAGGCGTGGTAGGTATCATCCTCTCATTGCTGCTTATCCGTTGGATCTTCCGGATCAAGTTGGAGAAGGAGGAAGAGCTGGTGCAGGCGGAGAAAGGGGAAGAACGGCAGGTGACCCATTTTGATATGGAGTTGACGAATCCGCAGGTCGAAGGAATCCGGGTGCGGGACTTGAAACTGCTCACGCATGTCAATATCGTTGTCACCCGTCGTATCGACACGAACGGGGTAGAGATGATGCCGGATGCGGACACGGTGCTGCATGTAGGCGATAAGGTGCGGTTTGTAGGCGACGTGCAGAATGAACGAACGATCCTCCTGCTCGGTCCGCAGATAGAGGTGACGTGGGAAGAGAAAGAGAAAGATGTTCATCTGGTAAGCAAACATATTATCGTTTCCAAACCCAAATACAACGGTCGGCTGATCCGTGACCTGCGTATCCGGGAGGCGTTCAATGTGACGATATCCCGTGTACGTCGTGCGGGTATCGAACTGTTGGCGACCAGTGACTTGCGTCTGCAGATGGGGGACCGTCTGACCGTGGTAGGCGAACAGGAAGCGGTAGAACGGGTGTCGAAAGCGTTCGGTAACTCGACCAAGAAACTGGAGGCGCCGAACTTGGCATCCCTCTTCTTCGGTATCGTGTTAGGTGTGGCGTTCGGTTCGATTCCGTTTGCCTTACCTGGGTTGAGCCAACCGTTCAAACTGGGCTTGGCAGGCGGTAGTCTGATCATCGCCATCCTGATGGGCGCGTTCGGTGCCAAATGGCATGTGGTGACCTATACCACTACTTCTGCCAACCTCATGATTCGTGAGATCGGTATTTCGCTCTTCTTGGCGGCGGTCGGTTTCGGTGCCGGAGAAGGTTTTGTGGATACGCTGGTCAACGGCGGTTACGTATGGATCGGTTACGGCGTGATCATCACGCTGCTTCCGTTGCTCATCATGGGTATCATCGGACGCAAGAGTATGAAGTTGGATTATTTCACGCTGATGGGAACGATAGCAGGTTCCACTACGGATCCTCCTGCATTGGCATATGCCACAGGACAGAGTACTTCGAATGACCGTGCTGCCGTGGCTTACTCCACCGTCTATCCTCTAACGATGTTTTTACGCGTCCTTACGGGACAATTGATGATCTTGTGCTTCCTATAAACAAAGACATATTACGTTTATCGCTGCCGAGTATCTTGGCGAATATCACGATTCCGTTGGTAGGTATCGTGGATACGGCGATAGTGGGTCACATCAGCGATGCGGCAGCTATCGGCGGTATCGCTATCGGTACGATGCTCTTTGACCTGCTGTACTGGAACTTCGGTTTCCTGCGTGTGGGCACGAGCGGTCTGACGGCGCAAGCCTACGGAAAAGGGGAAGGGGTGAACACGGGTGAACGGGTGAATGCTGAATGCAGGAAGATACTGACACGGAGCCTGACCATCGCTTTGATAGCTGCCTTTCTGATCTGGGCGATCCAAGCGCTGTTCGTGAAGGCGGTGTTGGCGGTCGTACCTTGTTCGATTGAGGCGGCAAGTGTAGCCAAACGTTATTTCTTCATCCGCATCTGGGCAGCCCCGGCTACGCTGATGTTATTCACCTGCAAGGGTTGGTTCATCGGCATGCAGGACACCAAAAGTCCGATGGCGGTGGATATACTGGTGAACGTGATGAACATCGCTGCCAGTTATTTCTTGGCCATCCGTGCTTCGATGGGTGTGGAAGGTGTTGCTTTCGGTACCCTTATCGCCCAGTATTCGGGATTACTGTTGACGGTGCTTATCATGGCGTTCAAGTACAAGATTATTCATATCGGTTTGATTGAGATGATCATGTCGTTACGGGGCGCAGAGTTGAAAAGGATGATGGCGTTGAACGGCAACCTCATCGTGCGTTCGCTTTGTTTTTTAGTGGTATATGTAGGTTATACCTCTTTGGCAAGTATGTATGGCGATACCGAATTGGCGGTAAGCAGTATCCTGATGAAACTGTTTATGTTCTTTTCCTTCTTCGTGGACGGTTTTGCCTATGCCGGCGAAGCCTTGGTAGGGAAGACGATCGGAATGAGTCGTGCTGACGCACTCAATGATGAAATGAGCGCGACAAAGTCGCTCAATGATGTGGTGCGATCGCTCTTTACATGGAGTATGGGCGTCGGGGTGTTGTTCACTTTGATCTACGGTATTTGGGGAAAGACGTTCATCGCAGCGATGACCGATGATGCGACGGTCTTGGTTGCGGCAGAGAGATATATCGTTTGGTTGGCAGCCATGCCGCTCGTCAGTGCCTTGGCGTTCATGTGGGACGGTATCTTCGTAGGCGCGACAGCCGGCAAACAGATACGCAATGCGATGATCTGGGCAGCAGTCGGTTTTGTGATCGCCTATGCCGCTACGTTCCGATGGATAGGTATTCAAGCGCTTTATGTGGCGTATTTCGTGCATCTGATAGCCCGGGTCGTGTACCTGTCCGTCCAATGGAAAGAAATGGAAATAGATTATGAAAGATAGATTGGTTTATATAAGTCTGATGGCATTGGTCATCACCGCCTGTTCCTCCCGGGAGCATGCGGCACGTCAACAGGCACCCTTGAAAGTGCAGACGATGGTGGTGACAAGCGGTACCTACGGCAGTTCTGCCCGTTATGTAGGCGCAGTGGAAGCCGTGCGTGAGACACCGCTGAGTATGCAGACACCGGGTCGTGTGACGCAGGTGCTTGTCAAGAATGGAGAACGGGTGAACCCGGGGCAAGTCCTCTTGACCGTCGATGACACGCAGGCACGTAATGCCTTGACATCCGCAGATGCGGCGCTGCGTCATGCGCAGGACGGGTTTGACCGTGTGCAGCAGGTGCATGCCAAAGGAGTGGTTTCCGACCAGAAGATGGTAGAGATAGAGAGTCAGTTGGCGAAAGCCCAAGCGATGTTTGATGCGGCACAGAAACAGTTGGACGAGTGCTCGTTGGTTGCTCCTTGCGAAGGAATCGTACAGGGTTTGGAAATGGAACAAGGACAGACGGTACTGCCCGGTGCTCCGCTCTGTTCCCTGTTGGACGTGACGGGTTTCAGCATTCGTTTTGCCGTTCCCGAAGCGGAGATCAAAGACTTGGCACCAACCGGTCAACTGTACTGCGCTGCCGTAGATAAGACGCTGCCGGTTCAGGTGATAGAGAAAGAGATGAAAGCGAATGCGCTGACCCATACCTATGATGTGGTAGCGAAGATAGAAGGCGGCGTCGATGTTCTGATGGCAGGTATGGTGGGCGTGGTAACGATTAGCGATGAGCGATTAGCGATGAAGGGGGAGTTCGTCATTCCGGCGAAATGTATCTTACTCAAACCCGAAGGGGCAACCGTTTGGGTGAAGAAAGACGGAAAGGCCGTTCGACGACTCGTCACGGTGGACGGCTATCAGGCGGACGGCGTTCGTATCACAGCAGGTCTGCAGGCAGGCGACTCCCTGATTATAGAAGGATATCAGAAACTTTACAATAATTGTAAAGTTATTTGTGATTTGTAATTTGTGATTTGTAATTTGTGATTTGTAATTTTTGAAAACCAGTAAGCACATAGAAGTCGCCATGAAGCGGCACGGATTAGTGATGGCACTATTCCTGTTGCTGATGGGATTCGGTATCTGGTCGTTGCCGAAGATGAACAAGGATGAGTTTCCTCAGTTTACGATGCGGCAGGGACTGGTGGTGGCGGTCTATCCCGGTGCGACGGCGGATGAGGTAGAGCAGCAGGTGACGATACCCTTGGAGGAGTATATCAACTCCTTCGAAGCGGTGGATAAGAGTCTCACCTTCAGCAGAACCGAAGACGGGATGGTCTATGTCTATGTAATGCTCCGTATGGAGAGTATCGATGATGAGGTGGCATGGAATAAGATCCGTGCCGGCTTACCCTTACTGCAGAAGACCCGTCTGCCGGCAGGCGTATTGCAGACCTTGGTCGTCGATGACTTCGGGAATACCTCTTCCCTCTTAATTGCCGTAGAGAGCGATCAACGTAGTCCGCGTGAGCTGGAAGAATATACCCGGCAGATAGGTACGAAGTTACGCACGATACCGGAGATGGGTAAACTGCGTATCATGGGTCAGCAAACCGAAGAGATCGCCATCACGATAGATCCCGAACGCCTGTCTATGTACGGCATCCATCCCTCGGTACTGCAGTCGCAGATGGCGCTGCAGGGACTGCGCATGATAGGCGGAGAGAACGGGAACCAAGGTCTGTTACAAGTGGTCATCCCTTACCAGACCGAGTACGAATGGCAGGAACAGATCATATGGTCCGATGCGGTGACGGGCAACACGGTACGGCTCAAAGATATCGCAACGGTGGAACGACGTTACCAGGCCGCCAAGCAGTATGTAGAGCATGACGGAGCACCTTGTCTGATCTTGAATATAGAGATGGTGCCGGGACATAATATCGTCGCCTTCGGTAACGAGGTGGATAAAGCTTTGGAAGAAGCTGCGGCTTTATTACCGCCCGACATCCGCTTCCATCGCATCACTGACCAACCCAAAGTGGTCAATGACTCCGTCTGGTCGTTCTTACGGGATATCTTAATCTCCATCATCGTGGTCATCGTCGTGATGCTGGTGCTCTTCCCCTTACGAACGGCGCTGGTGGCAGCAACAGGTTTACCCGTTTGTACCGCCATTTGTATCGGGCTGATGTTCGTGACGGGTATCGAACTGAATACGGTTACTTTGGCTGCCTTGATCTTCGTGTTAGGTATGATCGTCGATGACTCGGTGATCGTCATTGACGGTTACTCGAACCTGCTGGAGAAACATCACTCCCGTTGGTACTCCGCCATCGTCAGCACCAGTATGCTGTTTGTACCGATGTCCTTGGCAACGATGGCGATTTGTGGTATGTTCTTCCCCATGACCCGTATCATCACCGGTCCTTTAGGGGAGTTTGTCCAACTCTTCCCCTTCGCCGTGCTCTTTGCCTTGGTAGCCAGTATCTTCTATGCAAGTTGGGTGACACCTTATTTGTCCTACCGCTTCGTACGGGAACGTAAAGATAGCGAATGGACGCTTTTCGAACGGATGCAGAACCGTTTCTTCGGTTGGTTACAGCGTACCTACCAACGTGTGCTCAGTGCTTGTTTTAAGCGACCGGTTATCGTTTGGACCATACTGGTCATTTCTATCGGTACGGGTCTGTTCTTACTCTCCCGACTGAACCTGCAGTTGTTACCCAAAGCAGAAAGGGAGTTCTTTGCCGTCGAGATCCATCTGCGTGACGGAGCGACGGTGGAAGAGAGTGCCGTCGTGGCTGATTCCTTGGCGCGTATTTTAGGACAGGACGAACGGGTGACATCCGTCACGGCGTTCATGGGACAGTCTTCTCCCCGTTTCCATGCCACCTATACCCCGCAGACACCGGCTCCTAATTTTGCCCAACTGATTGTCAATACGAAGTCGAGTGTGGCAACCGGACAGATTCTCAAAGAGTACGGTCCGAAGTATGAGAACTATTTCCCCAATGCCTATGCCCGGTTCAAACAGTTGGACTACCAAGCGGTGAAGAACCCGCTCGAAGTGCGTGTGAAAGGTGAACAAAGGGAACAGATGGCTCCGATAGCGGATAGTATCTTACTATTCATGCAGCAGTTACCGCAGCTCCAATGGGTACATAGCGATTATGATAAGATAGCCCCTTCCACCCGTATCGTGCTCAAACCCGAAGAGGCCACCCGTTTAGGCATCACGGAGACGATGCTCTCCGTTTACTTACGGCAAGCCACACAAGGCACGACGGTTACTACCTTGTACGAAGGCAGCTACGGCGTACCGGTAGTGCTTTATACTGCCGGAACGGAACCGATGAATGCGGAGTCCTTAGGGGCATTGCAAGTACCTACCGCCATTCCTTCCGTATGGGTACCGCTGCGACAAGTGGCAACCATCGAACCGGCTTGGCATCATACCATGTTGGAACGGCGTAATGCGGTGCAGACCATCACGATAGGTGCAGATATGAAGGGAACGGCGAGTCAGGTTGATGCGGAACGAACCGTTCGGCAATGGATCAATACCCATCTGACGGATTTACCCGAAGGCGTGTCCATCAGTTATGGCGGTTTGACGGAGATCAACGGTCTCATCCTGCCCCGGATACTTTGGAGTATCGTGGCAGCTCTGGCGGTGATGTTACTGCTCATGCTTTATCACTTCGGTAAGTTAGGCCTTTCCTTCCTTACCCTCTCCAGCGCCATCCTCTGTCTGTTCGGTTCGATGACGGGATTATGGATGTTTAAGTTGGATATATCCATCACGGCGGTCTTAGGTATCGTCAGTCTGATCGGTATCATCGTGCGCAATGCGATCATGATGTATGAGTATGCGGAGGATGCCCGTAAATACAAACACTTGTCCTATCGGGAGGCGGCTTACCAAGCCGGGTTACGACGTATGCGTCCGGTCTTCCTGACCAGTGCCACAACGGCTTTAGGTGTGTTACCGATGATCATTACGCATTCGAGTCTATGGATGCCGATGGGTGTGGTGATCTGTTTCGGAACGATCTTCACCTTACCGCTCACGGTAACGATCCTGCCGGTGGTGTATTGGAAAGTGCATGAGAAAAAAGACAAAAGATGAGAGTGCTTGTTTTTGGAGATATGACCCGGTGTACGGAGCAGGAGGTACAACGATTGTTACCGCTTGTTTCCGAACAACGCCGCCAACAGGCGCTCAAATACAGACACACCTTCGGACAGTACTGCTGCTTGAAGAGTTGGTTGATGCTGGAAGAAGGAATGAAAACTTTCAACTTTCAACTTTCAACTTTCAACTACGAAAAGAACGGCAAACCGTACGTTGAGAACGGTCCGTACTTTTCGATCAGTCATTGCAAAACCGCTATCGCGGTGGCGATAGATGACCGACCGATAGGTATCGATATTGAGAGTATCCGGCATGCCGATGAGGAACTCATCGCCCGTACGATGAATGAGGAGGAGAAATCACAAATCACAAATCACAAATCACAAATCGAAAGCGCCCGCGCTTTCACCCGCCTATGGACGCAGAAAGAGGCGATCGTTAAGTTGGAAGGAACGGGCATAGAGAGTTTTGAGCAACTCCGGTCGATAAGAACACAGAACACTGAATACAGAATACAGACGTTTGAAAACGAGAATTATATATACAGTATAGCATATGGAAAACTACATTGTTTCAGCGCGTAAGTACCGGCCGCAGACCTTTGAGTCGGTAGTGGGTCAACAGGCGCTTACGCAGACTTTGCAGAATGCAATTCGTCAGAACCATCTGGCGCATGCATATCTGTTTTGTGGACCGCGAGGGGTAGGTAAGACCACCTGCGCCCGTATCTTCGCAAAGACCATCAACTGTCTTAATCCGCAAAACGGGTACGATGCATGTAACGAATGTGAGTCCTGCAAGGCCTTTAACGAACAGCGGTCATTTAATATTCACGAACTGGATGCGGCGTCCAATAACTCGGTCGATGACATCCGTTCGTTGATTGACCAAGTGCGTATCCCGCCGCAGATAGGTAAGTACTCCGTCTATATCATCGATGAGGTACATATGCTCTCGGCAGGTGCTTTCAATGCGCTCCTCAAGACACTGGAAGAACCCCCTTCATACGCCATCTTTATTCTGGCGACCACGGAGAAACATAAGGTGCTGCCGACGATCCTCAGTCGTTGTCAGGTCTATGACTTCAACCGTATCACCGTACCCGATACCATCGCTTATCTGCAGAAAGTGGCAGCGAACGAAGGTATCACGGTAAGCGAAGAGGCGCTGAACGTAGTGGCGCAAAAAGCGGACGGCGGTATGCGTGACGCTCTCTCTATCTTCGACCAACTGGTGGCTTTCTGCGGAACGACCATCACCTATGAGCGTACGATAGAGGTACTGAACGTGCTGAACGTCGATTATTACTTCTCCTTGGTGGACGATGCCTTGGCACATGACGTGACGAAAGCCCTCTTGCTCTTCAATGAGGTGTTGAACCACGGTTTCGATGCCGCTCATTTCGTTACCGGTTTTGCACAACACCTGCGGGACGTGCTGGTAAGCAAAGATGTACAGACCTTGCCGTTATTAGAGACGAGTGACGCTATTCGGGCGAAGTACGCAGCGCAGGCGCAACACTGTCATCCGATGTGGCTTTTCCAGGCACTCGACATCCTCAATACCTGCGATATCAACTATCGTACGGCACGGAATAAACGCCTGACGGTAGAACTGGCACTCGTCAAACTATGCCAACTCGGCGTGGCACAGACCGTTCCGACCACGCAACCCGCACCGCAGCCTACTGTGCACCCCGCACCGCAGCCGCAGGCTGCTAAACCTGCTCTGCAGGAGACAATCACCAATCACCAATCACCAATCACCAATACTCCGAAGGAGTCTGCTCCTACGGTATCCATCCCCAAGATGCCCAGTATCAGTCTTGGTGTAGGCAAGAAAAAAGAGGAACCAATCACAAATCACCAATCACCAATAACAAATACTCCTCCTCAAGAGGAGTCCAATCGCCCTTTTACGGCTGACCAACTCAGAGACGCGTGGGTTGGTCTGATTGCTGCCCATAAGGAGGAATTGCGTCTTAAAGAGTTGATGGAGAGTTATGCTCCCCGACTGATTGATGAACATACGGCTCAGATTCAGATGCCTAACCCTTGGCAGATGGATCAGATGCGAAAAGCCATGCCGGAACTGGCAAAGCAACTACGGGAGACCTTGCATAACAGCCAACTGCACATCCAACTGGTACAAGCCGAGTACAGTCAGGAACAGATGGCGTTTACAGCAGAAGAGAAATATGCTATCATGGCAGAGCAGAACCCTGCCGTCGCGATGCTCAAAGACCGACTCGACCTGCAAATAGACTAACCGGAGAGGCTCCGGAGCCGCTTATTCAACGATGGTAGATTTACTCAAATATTTGCCGACGACCCGCAAAGAGACGGATCTGCGTGGCTGGGACGAAGTGGACATTGTCTTCTTCACCGGAGATGCGTATATAGATCATCCTTCTTTCGGTGCCGCCGTATTGGGTAGGGTACTGGAAGCGGCAGGTTATCGCGTAGCAATAGTTCCGCAACCCGACTGGCATGGAGACTATCGCGATTTTAAGAAGTTCGGTCGTCCCCGTCTTTATTTTGCAGTGTCAGCAGGCAGTATGGATTCGATGGTGAACCATTATACGGCGGCGAAACGGCGTCGTTCCGATGATGCTTATACGCCGGACGGTAGGGCCGGAGCTCGACCCGACTACTGCACCATCACCTATTGTAAGATCCTTAAGCAACTATACCCCGACGTGCCTATTGTCATCGGCGGTATCGAGGCTTCTATGCGTCGGCTCACCCATTATGACTACTGGCAGGACAAACTGATGCCGTCTATCTTAGTCGATTCCGGTGCCGACCTGCTTGTTTATGGCATGGGCGAACAAGCCATGACGGAGATCGCAGATCAATTATCAATTATCAATTATCAATTATCAATTCCTCACAATATCCCGCAGACGGCGTATCTGACTTCTGACAAATCGGAAATACCGAGTGATGCCATCATGCTGGCTTCGCATGAAGAGGCCCTTCGCGATAAACGCAAGCATGCTCAGAATTTCCGCTTGATGGAGATAGAGTCGAATAAGATCCATCAGACCACTTTAGTGCAACCGGTAGGCAAACAGTGGGTGGTGGTCAATCCTTCCTATCCCCCGATGTCGACGGAACAGTTGGATGCGATCTTCGACCTGCCGTTCCAATACATGCCGCATCCTAAATACAAAGACAAACGCATTCCGGCATACGACATGATCAAATGGTCCGTGTGCATGCATCGTGGTTGTTTCGGCGGGTGCTCGTTCTGCACTATTTCTGCCCATCAAGGCAAACAGATCGTATCCCGTTCCAAAGCATCTATCTTACGACAGATAGAGCGACTCAGTCAGTTGCCGGACTGGCATGGGATCATCTCGGACTTAGGCGGACCCTCGGCGAACATGTATCAGATGCACGGTAAGGACCTGTCCCTTTGTGAGAAATGTGCCCGACCGTCTTGTCTGCAACCGGCTATCTGCAAGAATCTCAACCAGGACTTCGGTCCCCTCTTGGATATATACCGGACGGTGGATAAACTGCCGTACGTCAAGCATGCGTTTGTCGGTTCGGGTATCCGTTATGACCTGATGAGCGAAGAGTATGCGCGCCAACTCATCACGCGCCATGTGTCCGGTCGTCTCAAAGTGGCACCCGAGCACAGTTCCGATAACGTGCTGCATATCATGCGCAAACCCAATTGGGCGAATTATTTGCGGTTCCGGGACTTGTTCCTGCGTATCAATAAGGAGGCGGGCTTGAACCAACAACTCATCCCCTATTTCATCTCCTCCCATCCGGGTTGCACCAAAAGGGACATGTCGCTTTTGGCGGAGGAGACCAAACGTATGCATTACCGACCCGAACAGGTGCAGGATTTTACGCCTACACCGATGACGCTGTCCACTACGATGTTCTATACCGGTATCAATCCTTATACCGGTGAACCCGTCTATGTGGCACGTACACCCGAAGAGAAGAAACAACAAAACCAGTACTTTTTCTGGTATAAAAATAACAAATGACCAATTACAAATAACAAATGGCAAAGAAGTATCGTATCAACCCGGAGACGCTGCAGTTAGAGCGTATCGAACACGGATTCCGATATTGGATCCGTCGTTCCGGAGGTTATATCATAGGAGGTATCTGTTTGGGAGTCATCTTCTTCTATGTCTTCCTCTATTTCTATCCCTCGCCAAGAGAAGCGTCCCTCATGCAGTATAACCGTAACCTGACGGCGCAGATGGAGGTGTTGGAGAAACAGGTGGACCAGATGCAGATCATCATGGCGGATCTCTCCCAACGGGATGATAACCTCTATCGTGCGATGTTAGGTGCCGAACCCATTCCGTTGACTGCCCGTATGGGAGCCTTGCAGCAGGTGTCTTACTACGACTCGCTGGCACGCATGTCCAATACCCAACTGGCAGCCGACCTGCAACGCAAGGTCGATATCTTGGAGAAAGAACTGTACGTACAGGCTCGTTCCTATGACGAGATACTGGAACTGGCGAAGAACCAGGAGATCCGTATGGAGAATATCCCGGCCATCCAACCGGTGCTTAACAAGGATCTCAAACGCATGGCGTCCGGTTACGGATGGCGAGTGGATCCTGTCTATCATATTCGCCGCTTCCATGAAGGTATGGATTTCTCGGCACCGGTTGGTACGGAGATCTTCGCTACCGGTAACGGTAAGGTCATCTATTCCGGTTGGAAACAAGGCTACGGTGAGACCGTGGAGATAGACCATGGTTTCAACTATACGACCCGTTATGCGCACTGCTCCAAACGAATCGCTAAAGTGGGACAGAACGTCAAAAGAGGCGATGTCATTGCTTTGGTCGGCAATACCGGTAAATCAACCGGTCCGCACTTGCATTACGAGGTGCATTATCTGGGCAAGGCCATCGACCCCCGTAACTTCTATTTCTATGACCTTAGTCCGGAGGACTACGACCGGATGGTGCAATTATCGTCTAATATGGGTAACATGATGGACTAAACGGCTAAAAATACGAATAAATTTGCATAATTCAAAAAAAAGCAGTAATTTTGCAGCCAATTTTAAATAATCGAAAATTATTTAACCTATCAATAGTATGAAGGAATACAATTTGACAACGAAGATGAAGTCCTATCAGTGGGATGAGTTAACCGACGAACAACGTGACGTGCTTACCATCGCCAAAGAGCAGGTAAAGCATAGTTATTGTCCGTACAGCCATTTTCATGTGGGAGCGGCAGCGAAACTGACCAACGGCGAAGTGATCCGGGGTTGTAATCAGGAGAACGCTGCGTATCCAAGCGGTCTCTGTGCCGAGCGTAGCGCTTTGTTCGCTGCCGGTGCACAATACCCCGAAGAGGCGGTTACCAAACTGGCGATAGCTTGTTTCACAGGCGGACATTTTACCAAGGAACCCGGTTCCCCTTGCGGTGCCTGCCGGCAGGTGATGTTGGAGACCGAGCACCGTTACGGCGGTAAGATGGAGGTGTTGCTCTACGGCGAAAACGAGATCTATGTCTTCGAGTCCGCAGCGGATTTGCTGCCCCTCATCTTCGTAAGCGAAAACTTAAAAGGCTAAACACAGACCGCTTCGCTGACAGAGCACAGAACACAGAACACAGAACACAGAACACAGAAATGAAGATCATAAAGAAAATAGACATATATCTGCTCCGGAATTTTCTGGGGTTGTTTTTGGCTACGTTCTTTATTGCCATCTTCATCCTGCTCATGCAGTTCATGTGGATGCATGTCAACGACTTGGTGGGTAAAGGAATAGGGCTGGATGTCTTGGCAGAGTTCTTTATCTATGCCACGGCTTCCGTCGTACCGCTTGCCCTGCCGTTGGCCATCCTGCTCAGTTCGTTGATCTCCTTCGGTAACCTGGCGGAGAAATTCGAATTGACCGCCATGAAGGCTGCCGGTATATCTCTCTTCCGCATCTTACGTCCTCTCGTGTTTGCGGTGTCGCTACTTAGCGTAGGCGCTTTCTATTTCAGCAATAACGTGCTGCCCAAATCGCAGGTCAAACTATGGGCGCTGATCTTCTCGCTTCGTCAGAAGAGTCCCGAACTGCAGATACCGGTTGGCGAGTTCTACGATGAGATAAGCGGGTACAATATCTACGTCCGTAATAAAGCACGGAACGGAGACCTGCTTAACCTCATGATCTACGATTACTCTGCCGGTTTTGAGAATGCCAAGGTGATGGTGGCGGATACGGGGCGTCTGAGTGCCAGTGCCGATAAGCTCTACCTTATGCTGGATATGTATAACGGCGAAGCGTTTGAGAACCTCAATCAGAAACAGCAACGAGCAACGGGAAGTACCAAGCAGATTCCGTATCGACGGGAGACCTTCAGCCATAAGCGTATCATCATCGATTTCTCCACCGACTTCAACCGCTTTGACGAATCGATTCTGGATGACCAGCATGTGAGTAAGAACGTGGCGCAGTTGGCACATTCGATTGACTCGATGCGTACCATCTCCAAAGCCAAGAGTAGGGAGCAGAGCGATCAGATGTTAGCCGAGCGTTATTTCGGTAGAGAGCAGGCGAAGGATGTACAGATTCCTACTTCCGTCACTGAACAGGAACGGGAGTTGTATAACATCGACTCGCTCTGGGCATCGCTCTCTGTGCTCAAGAAAAAGCAGGCTTATACTATCGCGCAGGAGAAAGCGCGTGCATACAAAGACCAGATCGATTATAACGCCCTTATCCTGGATGACACCGGACGCTATATCCGTAAGCATGAGATAGAACTGTATCGTAAGTTCACCCTTGCTTTTGCTTGCCTTGTCTTCCTCTTCATCGGTGCTCCTTTGGGTACTATCATCCGCAAAGGCGGTTTGGGTGCACCTGTGGTGATATCCGTCATCCTGTTCATCATCTATTATATCATCGATAACACGGGTTATAAGATGGCACGTGAAGCCTTATGGCCTTGCTGGGCAGGCATGTGGCTCAGTTCGTTCGTGCTGCTGCCTACCGGTATTTTCCTTACCTACAAAGCGGCAACCGATTCACCGCTCTTTAACCCCGAGGCATGGACCATCAAAGCCAAACGTTTGTTTGTACGAATCAAGCATTATGAGAATCAACACTATAGAAGAAGCATTAGACGACTTTCGTCAAGGAAAATTCGTCATCGTCGTTGATGATGAGGATCGTGAGAACGAAGGCGATTTCATCATTTCGGCGGAGAAGATCACGCCCGAGAAAGTTAATTTTATGTTACAGCACGGTCGAGGCGTGTTGTGTTGCCCCATCACGGAGCAACGCTGTGCCGAATTGGACCTGATGCACCAGGTGGCGAATAACACCTCTATGCTCGGTACGCCGTTCACTGTGACTGTTGATAAACTGGAAGGTTGTACCACCGGTGTCTCTGCTGCAGACAGAGCGGCTACGATCCGGGCATTGGCGGATCCCGCATCCAAACCCGAGACCTTCGGTCGTCCGGGACATATCAACCCGCTTTATGCCAAGGCGGGAGGCGTACTCCAACGTGCCGGACATACCGAAGCCGGTGTCGATCTGGCGCGTCTTGCCGGATTACAACCCGCTGCTGCACTCATCGAGATCATGAATGCAGACGGTACGATGGCACGCATGCCCCAACTGCAAGAGGTCGCCAAAGAGTTCAAGCTCAAGATCATCACCATCAAGGACCTCATCGCCTATCGGTTGGAGCATTCGGATAAATCGGATTATTCGGATTATTCCGATTATTCCGAATCGACCGGAACTCTTATTGAAAAAGGCGAAACCGTCTTCCTGCCTACGCAGCACGGCGAGTTCATGTTAACGCCCTTCCGGGATCTGACAACGGGACTGGAACATGTGGCGCTTACCAAAGGCGAGTGGTCCGAAGACGAACCCGTTCTGTGTCGGGTGCACTCCAGTTGTATGACCGGCGATATCTTCGGTTCCCAACGATGCGAGTGCGGTGAGCAACTCAACAAAGCGATGCAGATGATCCAGGCCGAAGGCAAGGGCATCATCGTCTATATGAACCAAGAGGGACGTGGTATAGGCCTTATGAATAAAATACGCGCGTATAAGCTTCAAGAACAGGGAGACGACACCGTGGAGGCGAATATCCACCTCGGTTTCCGTCCCGACGAACGGGATTACGGCGTCGGCGCACAGATCCTGCGGGAGATGGGAACTTGCAAACTAAGACTGATGACCAATAATCCGGTTAAAAGGGTAGGATTAGAGAGCTACGGTATCGAAATCGTTGAGAATGTGCCGATTGAGATCGCTCCTAACCGCTGGAATGAACGCTATATGCGTACTAAAAAAGAGAAAATGCACCACGATTTACGCCTCGTTTGACAGTTTGGCACGGTTTTTGGGAGATAACTAGCAAATCTAGAAAATATAGAATATCTAGAGTATCTAGAACATATAGTTAACAATTAAAAACATCACAACAATGAAAAAATTAACTACACTTCTGATGGCGCTGATGCTCATGAGTACCGCGCTTTGGGCAGACCAAACGGTTACCGTTTCTGCCAACAGTTCTGACGTATCGGAAGGACTCGATCTGAAGGTTGTAGCTAAACTGTTCGCAGAGGCTAAGAACCTGGAGGAGTTCGAGATGATGCTCAACAACCCTGACAGCGCGTTCTGTAATCTCGATCTCAACGGAGACGGACAAGTAGATTACTTGCGCGTAGTAGAAACCGGTGAAGGCAATAAGCGCTTAATCGTTCTCCAGGCCGTTCTTGCGAAAGATATATACCAGGATGTAGCCTCGATATACGTTGAGCGCAACGAGAAGAAAGAGGTTTCCGTTCAGGTAATAGGTGACGAGTACGTTTATGGTACCAACTATATCATAGAGCCTGTTTACGTTTACCGTCCGGTAATATACGATTGGTTCTGGTCAGACGCTTGGTACGCATGGAACAGTCCTTGGTATTGGGGTTATTACCCGAGTTGGTGGTACGTACATAGTTGCTGGTCGTATGACTGGTACTGGCATCATTGCTACGCTTTCCATCATCACCACCACCACTATTGCTCTTTCCGTTACGGACATCATCCGCGTCATGGCTACCACGACATGCATCGCCACGTATCGCATCGCGAATATGCAGCAGCGCATCCGGATCGTTCGTTCGAGCGTCGTAACAGCGGTTACACCAACGCTCGTCAAGTTTATACTTCACGTAGTGTAAGAGCTTCGCAAGGCTCATCTGCTCGCAGCAGTTACGGTAGTACGCATACGGCAGCTGCACGCAACAACAGTGGTTCGGCTCGCTCTTCGAGCAGCGCAACGAGTACGCGCAGTAGCAGTGCAAACACCCGTAGCAGCGCAAGCAGTTCGGCAAGTACCCGCAGCAGTAGCAGTTCGACCCGCTCTTCGAGTAGCGCAACGAGTACGCGCAGTAGCAGTGCAAGCACCCGTAGCAGCGCAAGCAGTTCGGCAAGTACCCGCAGTAGCAGCAGTTCCACTCGCTCTTCGAGCAGTGCAACGAGTACGCGAAGTAGCGGTACCAGTACGCGCAGTAGCGGTACGGCAACGCGCAGTAGCAGTGCTTCCACTTACAGCGGATCAAGCACCCGCAGCAGCGGTTCGGCAACGCGCAGCAGTGGTTCGACCTACAGTGGTTCAAGTACGCGCAGTAGCGGTTCGACCTACAGCGGTTCCAGCTCACGAGGTGGCGGAGCAAGCTCCTCAAGCAGTCGCTCCGGTGGCGGCGGAGGAAGCGTTCGCAGATAAAAGAAAAGGGTGGTCATCGACCATCCTTTTTTTGTTTGAGGTTGTTTGAGATTGTTTGAGGTTGTTTGAGATGGTTAACGATTTCAAACCTTCAAACCTTCAAACGATTTCAAACTATCAATGCGCAGCCAACATATTCTTCGGATCGAGTAACTCGTCCAGTTGCTCCTTGCTCAGGATACCGTGTTCCAGTACGAGGTTATACACACTCTTGCCGGTTGCCAGCGCCTCTTTGGCGATCTCTGTCGATTTTTTGTATCCGATAACCGGGTTCAGCGCCGTCACGATACCGATCGAGTGCTTAACGGTCTCTAAGTTATGCTCACGGTTGAGGGTGATACCGTCGATACATTTCTCACGCAGGATACGCATCACGTTACGCAGCCAGGTGACGGACTCGAAGATACACTCGGTGATGATAGGTTCCATCACGTTCAGTTGCAACTGTCCGGCTTCGGAAGCGAAGGTGACAGCTGTGTCGTTACCGATCACTTTGAAGCATACTTGGTTCGTCAGTTCCGGAATAACAGGGTTCACCTTACCCGGCATGATCGAACTACCCGGAGCCATCGGCGGCAGATTGATCTCATGCAAACCGCAGCGGGGACCGGAAGCCATCAGACGTAAGTCGTTACACATCTTGCTGAGTTTAACCGCCAGACGTTTGAGCGAAGCGGAGTAACTGACATACGCACCCGTATCCGGAGTGGCTTCTACCAGGTCACTTGCCAGTTGGAACGGTTCGCCGGTCAGTTCGCATAGTTTCCGGATGCACAGTTCGGCGTATCCGGCAGTAGCATTGATACCGGTACCGATGGCTGTACCACCCATGTTGATCTCATAGAGCAAACGTACGTTACGCTCCAGGTTAGCAATCTCTTCTTCCAGGTTCGTAGCGAAGGCGTGGAACTCCTGACCGCTCGTCATCGGAACGGCGTCTTGCAACTGAGTACGCCCCATCTTGATGGAATCGCTGAACTCATCGCCTTTCTTACGCAGCGATGCGATCAACTCTTTCAACTCTGCTTCCAGACCTTTGTTCATGCGGATGAAAGCATAGCGGAAAGCGGAAGGGTAGGCGTCGTTGGTACTCTGGGCACAGTTCACATGGTCGTTCGGCGAGCAGTACTGATACTGACCGCGCAGGTAACCCATGATCTCCAGCGCACGGTTGGCGATCACCTCATTGGCGTTCATGTTAACCGTCGTGCCGGCACCGCCTTGTATCATGTCCGTCGGGAACTGGTCATGCATCTTACCGTCAATGATCTCCCGGCAAGCCTGTGCAATGGCTTCGTAGATCTCATCGTTGATGACGCCCAAGTCATGGTTCGCTTCCACGGCAGCCAACTTGATATACGCCATGGCGATGATATACTCCGGAAAATCCGACATCTTCAGGTTCGACACCTGATAGTTATTCAATCCGCGTTGGGTCTGGATACCGTAATACACATCTACAGGCACTTCCAGTTCACCTAACAAATCCGATTCAACACGATGCAGTTGAATACCTTTGGGAGTAATAAATGATGTTTCCATATGATTAGAGTATTAATGATTTAACAAATTCCACACGGTTGAAGCATTGCAGATCGGTCATCTTCTCGCCTAAACCGATATAACGAACGGGGATCTTGAATTGATCCGAGATACCGATCACCACGCCGCCTTTGGCGGTGCCGTCCAGTTTGGTGATGGCGAGCGAACTGACTTGGGTTGCTGCCGTGAACTGACGTGCCTGTTCGAAGGCATTCTGTCCGGTCGACCCGTCCAGCACCAACATCACGTCGTGCGGAGCGTCCGGCACCACTTTCTGCATTACGTTCTTGATCTTCGTCAACTCGTTCATCAGGTTCACTTTGTTATGCAGACGGCCTGCCGTGTCTATCAGCACCACGTCCGCATCATTGGCTTTTGCGGACTGCAGGGTGTCAAAAGCGACCGAAGCCGGATCGGAACCCTGTTGCTGCTTGATGACGGGTACGCCAACGCGTTCACCCCATATGCATAGTTGTTCTACGGCGGCGGCACGGAACGTATCTGCAGCACCTAAATACACTTTCTTTCCGGCGGCTTTGTATTGGTAGGCTAACTTACCGATGGTCGTCGTCTTACCTACGCCGTTCACACCAACCACCATGATCACGTAGGGCTTGGCGGGTAGGGGCGCATCGAAATCCGACACCTCTTCCGTGTTGTTCTCCTGCAGCAGCGAAGCGATCTCATCGACCAGCAGGTTGTTCAATTCGCTTGTGCCTACGTATTTATCCCGTTTGACGCGTTCCTGCACGCGCTCGATGATACGCAGCGTCGTCTCTACGCCTACATCCGAGGTGATCAACGCCTCTTCCAGGTTATCCAACACCTCATCATCGATGGTGGACTTACCGGCGATGGCACGACCTATCTTACTCAACACCGACTCTTTTGATTTCTCCAAACCCTTGTCCAGTGTCTCTTTTTTCTCTTTGTTAAATAATCCGAAAAATGCCATGAATATTTACCATTTAATCATTTACCATGTACCATTTATTTATAGTCCTTCCGCATCTTGCGGTAATCTTTGCGGGCATTGAAGACCGCTTTGGCGCTGCCGGTTTTACCCGTGACAAGGAACATCGCTGCCGCTGTGTAGTCCAAAAAGAACCGTATCCCCAATACGCCCCATCGGCACCGGCTGTTCTTGTAGATCATCAGCAGGTTATTGCGGAAATTGAGGTACGTCTTACGCGGGTTGTCGTAACTGAGCGAACCTCCGCCTAAGTGATAGACTACGCTCTGCGGTACGCAGGCTAAGATCCATCCTCTATTGCGCATGCGCCAGCATAAGTCAATCTCCTCCATGTGGGCGAAGAACGATGCGTCCAAACCGCCTGTCTCCTTATATACACTCGTACGCACGCACATGCAAGCACCCGAAGTCCAATCGACGGGAACGACCGTGTCGTACTGCCCTTTGTCCTGTTCTGTCTTACCGAAACGGCGACCTCTGCAATACGGATAACCGAGTCCGTTCAGGTATCCGCCTGCCGCTCCGGCATGCTCGAAATAATCGCGTTTCAACCAACTGCGTATCTTCGGTTGCACCGCTGCCACCTCCGGATGGGCGTCCATATAATCGAGTAGGGGATCCAACCATCCCTCCGGCGTCTCTACATCCGAGTTAAGCAGCACCACGTATTCGCTGTCCACCTGCTCGATGGCACGATTATAGCCCTCCGCAAAACCGTAGTTCCGGTCCAGCACGATGGTCTTGACGGTCGGAAACTCCTTCTTCAGTACCTCCAAGCTCTCATCCGTACTCCCGTTATCCGCCACGATGAGTTCGCTCATCGCTAATCGCTCATCGCTCATCGATTGCACCACCGACGGCAGGTACTGACGCATCATCTGCGCCCCGTTCCAGTTTAATATGATAACACTAACCTTCACCTTTCACCTTTCACCTTTCCTTTGCCATTTCCATCGATTATGTGTCCAGAGCCATAACTCCGGTTGCTCCAATATATTCTGCTCCAACAGTTGCGCGTACGCCGTGGTGATCTCGCCTTCTGCGGTGCTCTTCGGGTCGGCTGCTATCGTGTGCATCTGTACGTGGAAATAGCCGCGTCGGATGCGGGATATATGCAGGTAGAACACCGGGTATCCGAATTTCTTGCCCAATACCTCACCGCCGTCCAGAAAACCCGTCTCTTGATGCAGGAAAGTGAGCCAGGTGCGGGTCACCTCCGGTCTCGGTTTCTGATCACTGAGCAGCCCCACCGTCACCGGTTTCTTCTCCGCCCGATAGCGCACCATCTCCCTCAAGATACGCTGTTTCTCTACGCATACGCCGCCTCGCTTGCTGCGGATAGCCAACATCAGACGGTCCATCCCTTTGTTCTTCAATCGCCGATAAACGTTCATCTCCGTCACGCCGGGACTGACCCACTGCTGGATGGAGGCGATCCACTCCCAGTTACCGAAATGCGCTAACATGAATATTCCCCCACCTGCCGCATCGATCAGACGGTTCGTCTCCTCCATGCCTTCAAAAACCACCCGTTCCCGCATCTCGTCTTCCGAACAACGATAGCCATAGATGCTCTCCACCATCGTGTCGCAGAACTGATGATAGAACGCCCGTCGTATCTGCTTTCGCTCCGCCTCGTTCTTGTCCGGAAAAGCCATCCGCAGGTTCTTATCCACCAACTTCCGCCGGTAACGTACCACATAGTACATCATCGGATAAAGGATCCAATCGGCGAACCAATAATGCACGCCAAGCGGTAATCTACTCAGACAAGCGGCAATAGAAAGTAGCATATATAGCAAAAAGCAGTGATGATCGGGGAGGCTAATAACACACTGTCAAAACGATCCAGCACACCACCGTGCCCGGGCAGGAACGCGCCGGAGTCCTTAACGCCCAAGGAGCGCTTGAGCAGACTCTCCATCAGGTCACCCATCGTACCGAAGGCGCTGACAAGGAAAGCAAAACCCAAGACGATGACCCATTGAACACGCATGATGAGTATCTCATCGAACCATCCGAAATGATGCAGCAGAACCGCAGCACCCATCGTGAACGCAAAACCGCCGAACAGACCTTCCCAACTCTTCTTCGGACTGATATGAGGCGTCATCTTATGATTGCCGTTCTTGCGCTTGGCGGTGAGCGAACCCACGCAGTACGCACCTGTATCGTTGATCCAGATCAGCACAAAGAGCGCCAGGAGCAACCATTTGCTCAAGAAATACAGCAGCATCAGCGTCGCTAATGGCAAGGCAATCATGAACTGCGAAATCAGAAAATTACCCCAACTCTGCAAGGGCTTGCCCGAATGATTCCAAATCTCGTCCAGCAACGCGATCACCACAATCGGCAGATACGACATACCTACGATGAACGCAATGGAGCGGTACTGCTCTCCGCCTTCATTCTTCCATGCCACACATTGGATCGTGCCCCAAAGCACTACCGTGGCGATGAACGAGAAGATACGCAAGGCGCGTGGCGACTTCACCAAGCGGTGAAACTCATCTACCGCCAGGATGCAGAACAGAAAAAACAACACGCAGAACGCAATGGGATTCCATAGGATCGACCCTACCACACATCCCACAAACACGGTCCCGCTAAGCGTACGTTTGATTAATTCGGACATAGTTTTGCAATTTTGCTGCAAAGGTACGAAAAAAAAATGACATGTGCAAATTTATTTGCAAAAATTTGAAATCGATGCCATCCTACGGAGCGAGCATAAACTTCTGAATACGGAAAAAGTACCTAAAAACCCCGATAAAACCCCGTTTTTGTCCGAAAAAATGCATGCATGCTTGCGTATGTCGATTTTTTATTGTAATTTTGCACTCGCAAAGGTTTTTGATCGTATTATGGAAAATAACAGTATCGAAATGGCGCTCTTGGAGCCGGAAGAGCGGGAACTGGTGGAGTTTATTTTGGCAACTATCCCTGCGGAGGACCGAAAGGGTCTGACGGCAGATGATGTATTGTTTGTCTTGGACGCGATGGATGATTTTTTGGAGGAAGAAGGTCTGCTGCGCGAGGATCCTGCCACCGGAGAGATGGAGTATCTGGAGGGGGATGTAGATGAGACGGAACAGCTCAACTACGTGCTGAAAGCCGTGCGCGAAGAGGGGAGAATGATCTCCTCCGTGCAGATCCAGCTCATCCAAGATGCCGAGCTGCAGTTCGGCATCGAACACGGATACTACGAGGAGGAGTGAAACGCATAGCGACCATAGGATTTTTTGACGGGGTGCATAGGGGACATCGGTATTTGTTCGACCACCTGCAGTCGGAGGCGAAACGGCGGGGGCTGGAGTCGCTGATAATCACCTTTGACGTACATCCCCGCACCGTGGTGCAATCGAGCTATGTGCCGCAGTTACTGACCTCTCTGGACGAGCGGCGTGCTTTATTGGCGCAGTACGGCGAGGTGGAGGTGTTGCCTTTTGGCGAAGTACAACCCTTGACGGCGGCGCAGTTCATGCAGACCATCCGGGACCGCTATGAGGTGTCGGTGCTGCTGATGGGGTACGACCATCGGTTCGGTTCGGACCGTCTCGCGAACCCGTCGGACTATCGGGCTATCGGTGCCGCTTTGGGCATTGAGGTGCTGACGATGGACGAATACAAAGATGCGGCGGGGCATGTCTCTTCAACTGCGATACGTACCGCCTTGACGGCAGGGCATGTGGAAGAAGCGCAGGCTTTATTGGGGTATCCTTATACGCTCTCCGGGCAAGTGGTTCACGGCAAAGCCATCGGGCGTACCATCGGTTTTCCGACCGCCAATATCCAACCCTGCGAACACTATCAGATCATTCCGCATGCCGGTGTCTATGCCGTGTCGGTACGTTCGGACGCCTTCGATTGGAAACCGGCGATGCTCAATATAGACGCGAAGGGTATCATCGAGGTGCATATCCCTTCTTTTGAAGGCGATCTATACCATCAAAGTCTGCAAGTCCGCTTCCTGCGGTTCATCCGGGAAGAGCGGCAATTCGATTCGTTGGAAGACTTGAAAAAACAGATCAAGGCTGATGTTGATAGCAGCCTGCATCCGGACGCATGAGCGCTCTGCTCACGCCGTCCCGGTCGGTATCATAGGGTAGCGCAGCGATGCTGTCACCGATGCCGATGGCGGGACTGGATTCCGCCAAGTGAAAATCATAATAGAGATATTCCTTGTACTTATAGAAATCCTTACGGAAGACAGCACTGTCTTCTTGCTGCCAATAGGCGTTATTTGTGGCAAAGGGCATCCGGAGCGTGTCGGTCTTGAGGTAGTTCCCTTTGAACGTGCCCGTGTAATACTGATCAAAAGGCGTGGCTACCACCAGTTGGTTACGCAGATAACCGGTGATGATACAATTGACGAACGAAGCATTGGTCTGCGGTTCCTCTTTGCTCAGGTTCTGGATATAGACAGCCGCCGTCTCCTCTTTGCCGGCAGACTGAATCCGGATATTCGTATAACCGAAATAAGAAGCGATGGTCGTATGCGTGAACGTGTGCGTTCCTCCGTCGCAATAGACGCAATAGAGGGCGCAGTTACTGATCTCCGTATTCGTCACCGTGGCGTTCACATTATTCAGCGCCAAGCCGTATTGCGTATGGTTATGGATCCGGCATCCGTTCATGCGCAGGGTAGGTAGCGGTTCTTTGCATTCGCTGAGTACGAACAGACCGTTGTTGCCGGACAGGATCTCCACGTATTCGAAATCGTAGGTCTGCTGTTTCTCCGCCTGCAGATAGAATCCGTTCCAACTGCCGGCGGCATAGGCGTAGGGCACGGAGTCGAAGAGATTATCAAGCCGGTCTCCCTGAATGAGGATCGGTTGCTCTTTCTTGCCTTGCGCCGTGACATCTCCCAGCGCATAGATACAGGCGTTGTTATGCATATAGATACGCGCACCGGCATCGATAGTCAGCGCACCGCCTATCACTAAGGTATCAAAGATCAGATAGGGTTTGTCTGCCGTCATCGTCAGGTCACCCTTCTCCGTTCTGCCGCATCCGGGATGACCAAAACGCGTCACGTCCTGACCGTACGCCTCCAACACCACCTGTTGCGCCGTGCCGGAACTCAGATGAAAATGCAGCCGATCGGACACCAGTACGGGATTATTGCTGTTGAGCGGATCGATATCGACGCGCACGAAGACGTACATACTGTCTCCGCCGTTCACCTGTATATTCGTCATCCGATTCAGGTCTGCCTCACCGTCTATGTTCACTTGAAAAGCCTTGCCGTCGTCGAAGGACACGCTGCGTATCAGAAGTGCCGATTCATTGCGGTTATAGACCATCAGTTGCATCGTAGCGCTGCCCTGCTCCGTGAAGACTGTGTCGAAAGAAAGCGTGTCGCTCGAAAACGACAAACGCAGCGACGGATCATCGCTGGCGTTGTATTCTTTACAACCGGACAGACAAAAGAGTATGGAGCAAAGAGCAAGGACTAATATGTTTTTTTTCTTATTCAAAATTGAAGGTAAGACACACACAATGACTCGTCAGACGGGAGATGGCATCGGAGTAGAACGCTTCCTGCGGTGCCAGTTCCATACGCCCCTCAGCAGGTGACAGTTGGTTGGCAAAACCGATGCGGTAGGTCAGTTCGGGACAGAACTTAAACCAACGGAAATAGAAATCGACACCGAATCCTACTTCACAGAAGTAATCCATCAGGTTCATCAGAACGGGTTTCTCTCGATCCCGGCTTACGTTGAAACTGGCACCGCCGCCTGCAATGACATAGGGACGGTAGTTGCCTTCGCGTGCAGCGCTCCATTTGAGGTATAGCGGTAAGGAAACCGGCATCGCCAGTACGTCGATATCTTTGCCCGTCTTCCCCGGCGTACCTACCACCGGATTGCCTGACTCCGTCTTATAACTCAGCGTCCGGTTGGTGAACATCATACCCGGACAGAAACGCAGGTTGAGGTAGTTGCACAGCCTTAGGTCGGTAATAAAGCCCACATGGAAACCCGGCAGGATACCGCTTACCCTCGCATGATAGATCTCCGTCTTCCCCGTTACCGGATTGGCAATAGGTATCTCGCTGTCCGTTACACCGAAACTGCTGAAGTTGATACCCAACTGAAAACCGAAGTGGAAGATCTTATCATCCGCATAGGGTCTGTTCTGCGCCTGCTGGGCCTTTATTGGACAAAAGACCGCAAAACACAGAATAAGGAGCACAGAACACAGACCGCTGCGCTGACAGAACACAGAGTGTAAGATATGTCTGATTCTAATTCTCAATTCTCAATTCTTAATTCTTAATTCTCAAAATCCGCTATCGGTATGGCTGTTGCCGCTATCATCGAAGTCATCACCTCCGCCGTCGAAGTCACCGTCCGGACGACCACGCCGTCTGCCCATCTGGTTACCGAAGTTATAGGTGACGGTGAAACTGAGGGTACGGCTGTGCCATCTGTTCTCACTGAACTGCCAGAAGCCGTCTCCCCAGGTGGTGTTACTGCGTGAGCGGCTGTCTAACAAGTCACGTACGTTGAGCGCCAAAGCCAGTTGCTTGTTGAGCAGCGTATAACGCAGACCCAGGTCGATGGAGTAGGAATGACTGGTTGTACCTTGTGCTACGACACGCGGCGAACGGTAGTGTCCTGTTAACTGACCGCTGAAATTTTTGGTGAATAGGAACTGCGCATTGACGCGTACCGAGCCTGCAAAGATATTCTGCGCTGCCAGATCGACCGGAATCGCAACACCTTGGTGCGTGATTGTCTCATGCACCTTCGCGATGTTATTCCAATAGAAATTGGCACTGGTGGTCAGTTGCAGCAGTTCTCCGAACAGGCGGTTCTTCGCCACCACTTCCACACCTAACTCTTGTCGGGAACCGATATTGAAGTAGGTGTTCTTCATGATCGCTCCGTCCATATATTTGTAGTTCTGTATCGCCCCCTCGTTGTATTTCCAGAAGACGCCGGCACTGAGCGTATGCCGCTCCCAGGTCTTGAGGTAATTGAGCTCCAGGTTATTGGAGTAGGAGGGTAACAGATCGACGTTACCGTAACTGATGTTGGTCGAGTCGGAGAAGTCCATACGGGGGTTGATCTGGTGCCCCCACGGACGACGTACCCGGCGCGTGTAGTTCAGTTGCAGTTCATGGCCGTTGCCGAAATCATAACTGATATAGGCAGAGGGGTAGAGTTGGAAATACGCCGTATCCCGCTTGTTGGGGAACTTGGCATACGCGTCCTGCTCCGCACCCGTACCATCCTTATAACTCGACTCCAGATGGCGCATGTAATACTCACCGCGTACGCCTACCTGGAACGATAGCTTGTCCCAGAAACGGTTGCCGTACGTGATATAGAGCGCATGGTTCTGGTTCAGACCGTTGAAAGTGGTGAAGTACTCGTTGAGTTCGTTCAGATGGTTGCCGTCCGCATCGGTGTTGAACGCGTCCGCTTTGCTGTTACTCCAGTTACGTGTATAGTCATAACCGGCTTCCAAACGGCTCTGCTGTGTCGGCTTCCATTCATAGTCCGCTTTGATCTCAATACCCTGTTCCATGCTCTCACTGTTCTGGTTCTGATAGAGCGGATTGGTACCGGACTCCGTCTGCGTATAATCGGTGTACATATTAAACTCGAAATGGTTATACGTACCGCTCACATAGAGTTTGTGTTCGTCCAGTTCGAAGGTGTAATCAAGCGTGGCATTACCGCCCGGATGACTACCGCCGCCTACCTGATCACGTGTGTAGGAACGCAGCGTGTCTCCGGCAGCGTTGGTAAGCAGGTAGGTACGATTCATCGTGTTGTGCATCTTAAACACCTTGGGATCGCTCACCATCGCAAAACCCGAAATACCGATGGTATGTCCTTCCGCTACACGGAAATTCAACCCGCCTCGTGTGAACAAACCGCCGCCACGGTGGGTCTGCTGACCGTCCTGCGTCAGATGGCTTGTGACAAGCGAACTATCCAAGACCTGACTGCCGGTTCCGCTCAGGTTATAGCGGTCGGTATAACTGCCGCCGTTGCTGATATGATAGCGATAACCGACATTGAAATAACCATCGACAGGTCCGGCATTGAAATTGATATTGAAACCGGCATTACCTCCGGGCGGAACGTTCCATGGCGAAGCCAAGGCATAGTCGATACCGGCTTGTACCGAACCGTAATAACCGGCTTTGCGGTCCTTTTTCATCACCAGATTGATGATGCCGGAGGTGCCTTCGGGACTGTATTTGGCAGAAGGGTTGGTGATAACCTCTATCTTCTCGATCGTACCGGCAGGCATCTGTTTGAGTACCTGTCCCCGGTTCTCGCTGTTCAGTCCGGCAGGCTTGCCGTTGATCCAGATCTCGACGTCCTCGCTGTTGCGTAAGGAGATGTTTCCCTCCTGATCCACATCGACGGACGGGATATTCTCCAGCACATCGGACACCGACGCTCCTGCCGATGCGATGTTCTGATCGACGGTGAAGACCTTCTTATCCAACTCAAAGCGCATCGAACTGTTCTGCCCGACTACTTCCACTTCGCCCAAAGTATGGGTGTCTTCTTTGAGGGCAATCCGTCCTACGTTCACCGGTTTATCGGCTACGATCAGTTCTTTCTTCACTTCCCGATAGCCCATGAACGATACAACGAGCGTATAGGTGCCGTCCGCTATCTCCAGCGTAAACTCACCTTTCTCGTTGGTGATGGTTCCGGTAACCAGTTGTTCGCCCTGCTGCACGCTGACGTTGGCAAAGTCGATCGCCTGCCGTGTGCCGAAGTCCACCACTTTACCGGTGACCTGAGCAGCCGACAAGGTCGCACTAACGACCATTAGCAGTAAGAAGGTATTTAACAGCTTCTTCATAACCTTTTGTTCCTTTTCCTATTATATTATACGCGCATACGGGTGTGAGCAGACTTGTTTGTCGGAAGGGTTCACGCTTCGTGATATCGCTGATATGCACCTCCACCACCGGCACCTCGCTCTCTTCCACCGCATCCCGTAGCGCTACACTCGTATGACTGTACCCGCCTGCGTTGAGGACGATACCTTTGACATCATTGGCATCATTGAGCGGCGAAGCCGCGCTCATTTCATCATTGATCGACTGAATCCAGTCAATAAGGTCCCCTTCGTGGTTCGATTGCTTATACACAAAATGCACCTCCGGCCAGGTCTGCTGGATCTCCAGCAAAATCTGTGCCATCGTCTTGGAACCGTATATCTCGGGTTTCCTCAACCCGAGTCGGTTCAAGTTAGGACCGTTTAAAATTAAAACTTTCAAACCTTCAAACCTTTTATTAGCGGGCACCGTTGACGGCGAGCAGGAACTCGTCATTATCTTCGGTGCGCTCCATGTAGGATTTGAGTTTCTCCATCGCTTCCTGTCCGTTCATGTCGCTGAGCATCTTACGGATCTGCCACATGCGGCTCAGCACATCCGGCGGCAAGAGCAGGTCGTCACGACGGGTGCTCGATGCCGGTATATCAACAGCCGGGAAGATACGTTTGTTCGCCAACTTACGATCCAACTGCAGCTCCATGTTACCCGTTCCCTTGAACTCCTCGAAGATGAGGTCATCCATCTTGCTGCCGGTCTCGGTCAATGCAGTCGCGATAATGGTCAGACTACCGCCGTTCTCGATGTTACGTGCCGCACCGAAGAAACGTTTGGGTTTATGCAGCGCCTGTGCTTCCACACCGCCGGACAATACCTTACCGCTGGACGGAGCCACCGTGTTATACGCACGTGCCAGACGGGTGATGGAGTCGAGCAGGATGACTACGTCATGACCGCTCTCTACCAGTCGTTTGGCTTTCTCATGCACGATATTGGCAACCTTCACATGGTTCTCTGCCGGTTCGTCAAAGGTGGAAGCAATCACTTCGGCATCAACGCTGCGTGCCATGTCGGTTACCTCCTCCGGGCGCTCGTCGATAAGCAGGATGATCATATAGACCTCGGGGTTGTTTTTCAGAATGGCATTCGCCAACTCTTTGAGCAGCACCGTCTTACCGGTCTTCGGCTGGGCAACGATCAAACCGCGTTGACCTTTACCGATCGGACTGAACAGGTCGATCATACGTACGCTCAGACTGTCACCATGCCCCGTGCATAACTTGAATTTCTCATCGGGGAAGAGCGGTGTCAGGTTCTCAAACGCCGTACGTTTCTTCGCCAACTCCGGATCCAGACCGTTGATGCGGATCACTTTGTCCATCGGGAAAAACTTATCCGGCTGCGGGTTGACGCGAATGGAGCACTCTACTGTATCACCGGGTTTGAGACCGTACTGACGCACCTGGTCTTTGCTAACATAGACATCATCCGGACTGCTCAAATAGTTATAATCGGCAGAACGCAGGAATCCGTAGCCGTCCGGCGTGCACTCCAAGGTACCCATCGCAATCACATTTTCTCCCAGATCGGGCATGATGAAATCCGGTGCCTCTTCTACCTCCGGCTCTTCGCTCTTAGCTTTTAACTCTTCGCTCTTAGCTTTCGTCTCTTCCTGCACATTTTCGGTCTGTGCTCTGTCAGGCATAGTCGGTCTGTCTTCTGTCTGCGTAGCGGTCTCTGCATTCTTCTTCGGTCTGCCGCGTTTTTTTGGCTTGGGCTGAACCGGCTCTTCTGCCTTTGGCTCATCGCTCTTAGCTTTTACCTCTTCGCTCTTAGCTTTTACCTCATCGCTCTTAGCTTTTACCTCATCACTCTTAGCTTTCGGCTCTTCCTTCTTCTCCTTCTTCGGCAGGATCTCCACTTTCACTTCGCGAACGGTGTCATCTTTCTGCTTGGCACCTATCTCCACTTTGGTCGCAGTGCGTTTCACACCACGCACGCGTTCGCGCTTGGACGGCTTACCTGCGGCTGCGCGTTCATCTTCTTTCGCCTGCACAACGGCTGCGCGCTTATCCGCCTGCGCGTCCAAAATAGCATAACTGATTTCGCGAATCGATTGACTGCGGCGGGGACTCAATCCCATACTCACAGCAATCTCGCGTACCTCATCAAGCGACATGCGCTCGAGTTTTTGTAATTCGTATTGCATAATAAAAATCGTATATTTTCTCGAAAAAAATGAAAAAAAGAGATTCTTTTTCTCAAATTCGCTGCAAAATTACAAAAATATTTTGATATATGCAAATTTTTTCGTACCTTTGCCGCGATTTTGTCAAAATGAAATAACAAAATACCTAAAATAACACATTATTATGGCTAAAGTTTATCAAGCAAATGAGATCAAGAACGTTGCCATGTTGGGCGGTTCGGGATCCGGTAAGACGACTCTCATGGAGTCAATGTTGTTCGAGTGCGGGGTTATCAAGCGCCGCGGTTCCATTGATGCACAATCGACCGTGTGCGACTATTTCCCGGTGGAGAAAGAGTACGGTTATTCCGTTTTCTCTACGGTATGTAACATCGAATTCGAGAACAAGAAGTTAAACATCATTGACTGCGCAGGTTCGGATGACTTCTGCGGCGGTACGGTAGCTGCGCTGCAGATGTGCGGTTCGGCGCTCGTTGTGCTCAGCGCCAACGGCGGCGTGGAGGTAGGAACGCAGAACAATTTCCGCCTTGTGGAGAAGGCTAAGAAACCGATGGCTTTCGTGATTAACAAATGCGATCATGAGAATGCGGACTTCGAGCGTACGTTCAACCAGCTCAAAGAGAACTTTGGCAATAAGTGTACCCTTATCCAATTCCCGGTAAATGCAGGCGCAGGCTTCAATGCGGTCATCGATGTGCTCAAAGGCAAAATGCTCGTTTGGAAGGCAGAGGGTGGTGCTCCTGAACTCAAGGACATCCCTGCGGAATATGCAGACAAAGTAGAGGAGATGCGTTCGCAACTCTCTGAGGCAGCTGCCGAAGCAGATGAGACGCTGCTCGATAAGTTCCTGGGCGAAGGTCTGACGGACGAAGAGATCATGCAGGGCCTCAAGGGCGTATATGCCGATGGTTCGATGTATCCTGTCCTCTGCTGCTCGGGTGCTAAAGACATGGGCATACGTCGTCTCATGGACTTCCTCAATAACATGGCTCCGAGTCCTGCTAATTTCAGTTATCCTACCGTAGATGGTAAGAAAGTGAGCCCGGACGCAAAGGCTCCGACCAGCGTATATGTATTCAAGACATCTGTTGAGCCGCATATCGGTGAGGTGAACTATTTCCGCGTAATGCAGGGTACGATCCACAACGGCGATGACCTGGAGAATATGGAGCGTGGCAGCAAAGAGCGTATCTCGCAGCTCTATCAGGTAGCCGGTTCGATCCGTGTGCCGGTAGATGAACTGGCAGCCGGTGATATCGGTGCTACCGTGAAGTTGAAAGATACCCGTACGGGCAACACCTTGAATGCCAAGGGTTGTGATCTCCAATATACTCCTATCCAGTATCCGCAGCCGCGTTACCGCCGTGCTATCAAGCCGGTAACGGAGTCTGATGCAGAGAAACTGGCTGCACTCTTGACCCGTATGCATGAGGAAGACCCGACTTGGATCGTAGAGCAGAGTAAAGAGCTTCGTCAGATGATCGTTTCCGGTCAGGGTGAGTTCCACCTTCGTACCCTCAAATGGCGTCTGGAGAATAACGATAAGATGCCGATTGAGTTCCTCGAGCCCAAGATCCCGTATCGTGAGACGATCACCAAGGCCGCTCGTGCCGACTATCGTCATAAGAAACAGTCTGGTGGTGCAGGTCAGTTCGGTGAGGTTCACCTTATCGTTGAGCCGTACGAGGAGGGTCAACCCGTTAAGGAGACCTATAAGTTCGGTAACCAGGAATATAAGATCTCCGTTAAGGACCAACAGGAGATCAATCTGGAGTGGGGTGGTAAACTCATCATCATCAACTCCATCGTCGGCGGTGCCATCGACGCACGTTTCATCCCGGCTATCGTAAAGGGTATCATGGATCGTATGGAGCAAGGACCGCTTACCGGTTCTTATGCACGTGACGTACGCGTGATTATTTATGATGGTAAGATGCACCCGGTTGACTCCAACGAAATCTCCTTCCGTCTCGCCGGACGTAACGCCTTCGCTACCGCCTTTAAGGAGGCAAATCCGAAAGTTCTCGAGCCGGTATATGACCTCGAGGTATTCGTTCCGTCGGAGATCATGGGTGACGTCATGTCCGATATCAACGGTCGTCGCGGTATGGTAATGGGTATGGAGACCGAGAAGAGCTTCACCCGCCTCAAAGCACAAGTGCCTTTGAAGGAGTTGGCAAGCTATTCAACCACATTGAGTTCGCTCACCGGTGGTCGTGCTACCTTCACCATGGCGTTCAACAGCTATCAGCTCGTTCCGGCGGATGTACAAGAGAAACTCTTGGCTGCATACGCTGCATCGCAAACAGAAGAAGAGTAATCAACTCAATATTTGATCAATTTATTTATTCACAAAAAACAAACAACAGTATGAAAAAGATTTTTTATTTGGTAGCACTTTTTGCTGCCGTAGTATTCACGGCATGCGATGGAAGTAGCGTGCAAACGCCGGATGGCGATAAGACCAAACTGTGGCCTGCAGGTAAGAAAGATTCCCAACTCTGGGGCTACATGGATAAGAGCGGTAACCTGGAGATTGCCGCTAAGTATGATGAAGTGTACGGTTTCTCTTGCGGTTGGGCATTGGTTAAAGAAGACGGTGAGTACATGTTTATCGACAAGAGTGCCAAGAATAAGCACTCGGTGGATAAGGACGAACTAAGTGAATATTATTTCTACTATAACTATTGTCCTTTCAAAGATGGTAAATACGTAGGTATGTGGGACAAGAACTTTGCCGTTGTTATTCCTGCAGACTACGATTTTCTGGGATATCCTACCGCAGATAAGTTAGTGGCTTTCTCTGAGGATAATGATGATGACGAAGGCTGTGGTTACTTGGATATGAATGGAAATGTAGCGATCGAACCGCAATGGTACTATGCCGAAGATTTCGTAGATGGCATGGCGGTTGTTGAAGTAAAGAAAGGCAAAGATTCAGATGTTTCCTACAAGTACGGTATCATCAATACGAAGGGAGACTACCTCATTGAGCCACAGAAAAATTATCTCTACAGCATGGGTGAAAACCGCTTTGCGATGGGTAAATCCAATGGCAAATATGTCCTTTGCGACAAGAACCTGGAGGAACTGAGCGGTTCATACGACAGAATGCACCCGTTCAGCTGTGGGTTATCCCTGGTTTATAAAAATGATAAAGGCTGGGGCTTTATCGATAAGAACGGTCAGGAAATCGTTAGCTGCAAGTATCAAAATGCGTATGATTATGCAGATGACGTGGTTTTCGTAAAGAAAGATGCGGATGCCAAGTGGGAACTGTTGGATAAGAACGGCGAGAGTATCCTCAAACTCAAAGAGGGCGATTGGTCTTCCGGCTTCCACAATGGTCTTGCGTTAGTTTCGAACTATGATTCCGATGCAAATGAATCCAATTATCGTTACATCAATAAGAACGGTGAGGTTATCTATAAATGGACTCCGGGCGATGATGAAGACGATGATGACGATGATGACGAGGCTCCGGCAAGATGGAATGAACGGAGGCGCCAAAATATCCTGCAAACCGAAGCAGGTCCGCTGTTCTTGAACTACGAGCGTGCTATGCAGCGCAAGAAATAATCATCTAACGTATCATAAAGTATGAAAAAGATCTTTTATTTGGTAGCACTTTTTGCAGCAGTTATGCTGACTGCATGTAACAGTGACACACAAACTCCGCAAGGCGACAAGACCAAACTGTGGCCTGCAGGTAAGAAAGGCTCCAGCCTTTGGGGTTACATCAACAAGAGCGGTGAGCACGAAATCGCTGCTAAGTTCGATTACGCAAGTACCTTCTCTTGCGGTTGGGCATTTGTAATAGAAGACAAAGAGTACATGTTCATCGACAAGAATCTGAAGAACAAACATTCTATTGACAAAGACGAATTTTGTGATGAATTCTTCTATTACAACCACCTCCGTTTCGAAGACGGTAATTTCGTTGGTATGTGGGATAAGGACTTCTCTGTTGTCATTCCTGCTGATTATGAGGCACTTGGTGCTGCTACTGCAGACAAACTGGTTGCTTTCGCTGAGGATAGTGATGATGACGAAGGTTTCGGTTACTTGGATCTGAACGGTAAGGTAGTTATCGAGCCGCAATGGTACTATGCTTACGATTTCGAGGATGCTATGGCCGTTGTCGTAGTTAAGAAAGGTAGCGGTTCTGATGCTTCGTACAAGTATGGTATCATCAACAAGAAAGGTGAATATCTCGTAGAGCCGCAGAAGAATGCGCTGTTTAGTTTAGGTGAAAACCGCATTGGTATGCAGAAATCCAGCGGTAAAGTCGTTATGTGCGACAAGAACCTGGAGGAAATCAGTGGTTCCTATGATAGGGGTGAACCGTTCGCTTGTGGTATGGTACGTGTGTACAAGGAAGAGAAAGGTTACGGTTTCGTAAACAAGAACGGTGAAGAAATCGTTAGCTGCAAATATAAGAGCGCAAGAACCTACGAAGATAACGTAACGTTCGTTAAGAAAGATGCTGATTCCAAGTGGGAAGCTCTGGATAAGAATGGCGAGAGCCTCTTCAAACTGAAAGAGGGTGAGTATATTTATTCCGGTTTCCACAATGGTCTCGCATTGGTTTATAGTTACGAGGATGACGCAGTTAATTATCGTTATATCGACAAAGACGGTCAAACCGTTTACAAATGGACTCCGGGCGAGGACGAGGATGACGATGACGACGAGGCTCCGCGCGCTGACAACTGGGAAGAGTTGAACCGCAGAAGTGTTCTGCAGTCTGAAAAGGGTGGATTGTTCCTCAATTACGAGCGTGCTCAAGAGTTGAAGAAATAAATCTTACCAACACACATCAAAAAAGGGTTGCTTCGATTGTAGTAACCCTTTCTTTATGTCCTACGGCTTATCGGTTCATACTGAACTCACAGCCGCAATAGGTCTGATTGTAAAATCCGTACTCTTTTAATAATGCATTCCTACGTTCTTGCAACCCGTCCTTCCGCCAATTCTGCGCCCAGAAACGGATAGCATCCGGATGCGAACTATTCACAATTTCTGCAGCCTTCTCCCCTGCCGCGTTAATCTGCTCCAGATTCTTCCATCTCGAAGAGGCGAGGGTAGTTGCGAAATAAGGTATTCCTAACTCCTGCGCTTTCTTTGCTGTGGCTAACAGACGGTGATAGAAACATGCCTCGCATCGCTTTCCTCGTTCC
Organism: uncultured Bacteroidales bacterium; assembly: GCA_902774185.1. Lineage (GTDB taxonomy): Bacteria > Bacteroidota > Bacteroidia > Bacteroidales > Paludibacteraceae > Colicola. The sequence goes on from CACYHE010000007.1 coordinate 44,356, forward strand.
GGTTCGTTCTCCAAACCGCAAACGCTTGCTTGCCATGCCTCATGCATTGCCTGGTAGCAGCTTTGTTGGCTTGCTCCGGTTCTTATCTCGCTTTCGCTCGAACGATTATTTCTAAACCGGTCATCGTCAATCCAGGTGATACCTAAACTCTCCGCATGCCGCTTACTCTCGTTCTTACGGATCTCGTATTCCTCGAGCGGGTAGATATTGGGATTATAGTAATAGATGACGGGTTCGATCTTATGCGCCAACAGCCATTCGACGATGGCACTGGAGCAAGGCGCACAACAAGCGTGCAACAATACTTTGTTGCAACCATCCGGAACTATGATCGATTCGTGTTTTGCCATTTTCAGGGCGCAAAGGTACTACTTTTTCCCGATATATGCAAGCGAAAGGCGAATTTTTGAGAAAAAAATGCGCGCGCGCTTGTGTATGTGAAAAAATTTTCGTACCTTTGCACGCTTTTTAGAATCGTAAAATCACTCTATGGAGTCTTTTGAGCAATTATGTCAGAAAAGAAGGTCGATTCGTAAATATACGAATCAGCCGGTAGAGCAGGAGAAAATCGACTACCTGCTTCGTTGTGCATTGATGGCTCCCAGTTCGAAGCGCACCAACCCTTGGGAGTTCATTGTGGTGCGGGATGAAGCGAAGTTGCGGGCGATGGCGGGTTGTCGTACCTACGGCAGTCAGATGTTCGATACCGCCATGGCGGGTATCGTCATTGCGCTGGATACCACGCTCAGCGATGCATGGATGGCAGATGGCGCCATCGCTGCCGAGCATATTCTGCTGGCGGCGGAGGAACAAGGCTTAGGCGCATGCTGGTGCCACGTCTATTGCCGTGAGGCATCCGAGGATCTGATTAAGAACCTCTGTGCCATCCCGGCTGACAAGACCGTCCTCTGCGTCATCTCCCTTGGTTACAAAGACGAAGAGCGCAAAGACTATGATCTTGCCAAACTCAAATATGAAAAAAAACATAACGAAAAGTATTAATTTTCAACTTTCAACTTTCAATTTTCAATTTGAATGAAACCTATAATTGCAATAACAACCGGTGATACGAACGGCGTAGGATACGAGGTGATCATCAAGAGTCTGCTGAACGGCTATGTGTTCGAAGTAATGCGCCCCGTCATCTACGGCAACGCCGCTGTGGCCAAGCAGCATATCCACACGCTGGACGAAGAGTACCGCAATATCACCTGGAATCTGATAGACAGCCCCGAGCAAGCCAAGGACGGTCGTCTCAACCTGATTACCTGTTACACCGACAACTTGCCGGTTGAACTCGGCAAGAACACCGAGGCATCCAACAAAGCCGCTAAGGCTTCCTTGGATCGTGCGTGTGCGGACCTGCAGGCGGGCAGGGTACAGGCTATCGTGACGGCTCCGCTTTGCAAAGAAGCACTCGGTGGCGGACATACGGAGTATCTGGAGAAATGTTTTAATGGTGCAAATGGTGGATCGTTGATGATGCTTTGTGCGGGTAACTTGCGCGTGGCGCTCGTATGCAATCATGTGGCACTAGCGGATATCCCTGCCCAAATCACCGAAGAGCGTATTCTGGCGAAACTGACGCTTCTTAATAACAGCCTCAAAAGGGATTTCGGAATGGAGAAACCCCGTATCGCGGTCTTGGCATTGAACCCCCATGCCGGTGACGCCGGTTTGTTGGGTAAAGAGGAAACAGAAATCATCGTGCCGGCTATTACCAAAGCCAATGAACAGGGCATCTGGGCGTTCGGACCGTATGCGGCAGACGGATTCTTCGGTTCCGGTCATTTCCAGCATTTCGATGCCGTACTGGCGATGTATCATGATCAGGGACTCATCCCCTTCAAGACGCTGGATATGAATGGGGTCAATTTTACGGCAGGTCTTAACATCGTACGTACGTCCCCGGATCACGGTACAGGATACGATATCGCCGGCAAGAACCAGGCGGATGAGAGTTCCATGCGCAATGCTATCTTCATGGCGATTGACGTACTGCGTCAGCGTGCCGAGTACGATGCTTTGACGGTTGACCCGCTGCCCTTTATTGAGCGCAATGAAGGAGAAGGCAAACCCCGTCGTGAGTTCATCGACTTCAAGACAACCAAATACAACGATAATAAAGAATAAGCATATATGACTTCACAAGAAATTCGTCAATCCTTTTTGGATTTTATGGCGTCGAAAGGACACCAAGTCGTTCCTTCGGCTCCGATGGTAATCAAAGATGACCCTACATTGATGTTTACCAATGCGGGTATGAACCCGTGGAAGGGAATCATCCTCGGTAACGACCCCATCAAATATCCGCGTGTAGCAGACAGCCAGAAATGTCTGCGCGTGTCGGGAAAACATAATGATCTGGAGGAAGTTGGTCATGATACGTACCACCATACGATGTTCGAGATGCTCGGAAACTGGTCCTTTGGGGACTATTTCAAGAAAGAAGCCATCGACTTCGCATGGGAGTATATCGTTGATGTACTCAAGATTGACCCGGCTAATTTATATGCCACCGTTTTTGAGGGTTCGAAGGAAGAAGGTCTGGACCGTGACGACGAAGCGGCATCTTTCTGGGCGAAGTATCTGCCTGCTGACCATATCCTGAACGGAAACAAGCATGATAACTTCTGGGAGATGGGCGATACGGGTCCCTGCGGTCCGTGTTCTGAGATCCATGTGGACAGCCGTCCCGAAGCAGAGCGAAATGGCGTTCCGGGTCGTGAACTGGTCAACAAAGATCATCCGCAGGTGATTGAGATCTGGAACATCGTCTTCATGCAATACAACCGCAAGGCGGACGGTTCGTTGGAGCCCCTTGCCAAGAAGGTGATCGACACCGGTATGGGTTTTGAGCGTCTGGTTCGTACGATTCAAGGAAAGACCTCGAACTACGATACCGACGTCTTCCAACCGATGTTGCGTCGTATCGGTGCTATCTGTGGTTGCGAGTACGGCAAGGATGAGAAGACCGACATCGCTATGCGTGTCATTGCGGACCATATCCGTACCATCGCTTTCGCCATTACGGACGGTCAACTGCCGTCGAACGAGAAAGCGGGTTACGTCATCCGTCGTATCCTGCGTCGCGCCGTACGTTACGGCTATACGTTCTTAGGTATGCGTAATGCCTTCCTCTATCAGCTTGTGCCGCAACTCATCGAGGACCTCGGTGCGGCTTATCCCGAACTCAAAGCACAGCAGGCACAGATCACACCGGTTATCAAATCGGAAGAGGAAGCCTTCCTGCGTACACTGGACAAGGGTATCGGTTTGCTCGATAAACTGATGGACGATGCCCGCAAAGCCGGCAAGACCGAGATCTCGGGTGTCGATGTGTTCACCCTCAAAGATACCTACGGTTTCCCGCTCGACCTGACTGAACTCATCCTGCGTGAGAACGGATTCACGACCAATGAGGACGAGTATAACAAAGCCCTTGAGCATCAGAAAGAGATGGGCCGTTCCGCCAATAAACAAGATCTGGGTGACTGGACCGTACTGCGTGAAGGCGAGACCGAGTTTGTCGGTTACGACGAGCTCACTTGCGAGACGCAGATCCTTCGTTACCGTCAGGTGAGCCAGAAGGGCAAGTCCTTCTATCAGGTAGTGCTTTCCAAGACCCCGTTCTATGCCGAGATGGGTGGTGAAGTAGGAGATACCGGAACATTGGTAATTGGTGATTTGTCATTTGACATTTTGGATACCAAACGTGAGAACGGACTACCTGTTCATATAATGAGTCAATTACCAATTTCCAATGACCAATTACAAATAGTTGCATCGGTGGACGCAACTCGTCGTCAGGCGATCGCTTGTAACCACTCGGCCACCCATATTCTCCATTACGCGTTACGCGAAGTGCTGGGTAAACATGTAGAACAGAAGGGTTCGCTGGTTACGCCGGAAAGCCTGCGTTTTGACTTCAGCCATTTCCAGAAAGTGACGCCGGAAGAGTTACGCGAAGTAGAGAAACTGGCAAATGTGCTTATTCGTCAGGATATTCATCTGGAAGAGAGTCGTCATACGCCGATCGCTCAAGCCAAAGCGATGGGAGCCATGGCATTGTTCGGAGAGAAATACGGTGATGATGTACGTGTGATCAAGTACGGTCCGTCGGTAGAGCTCTGTGGCGGTTGTCACGTATCCAGTACCGGTCGTATCGGTTCGATTCGTATCCTTATGGAGACCTCCATCGCTGCCGGTGTTCGTCGTATCGAAGCGGTCACTGCTGCCAAAGCAGACGAACTGTATTACTTGGCGCAGGATACGCTTAACAATTTGAAGTTGCTGTTTAACAATGCCCCGGATCTCGCCGGCGCTATCCATAAATCGATTGAAGAGAACGCCGGTCTCAAGAAACAGATCGAGCAGTTCATGGCAGAGAAGATTGAGCAGTACCGCGACCATATTATCGGTAAGGCAGAGAGTTTTGGCGATATCAAGTTGGTGCGTATCGAAGGCGAAGAAGATCCGGAGATGATCCGTGGCGTGATGCCGCTTTTGCGTGGTAAGTTCACCGATGTCAAGTTCGCGGTAATAGCAGCAACAAAGTGGAATAGTAAGCCCACTATTGCTGTCTTCCTCAGCCAACCGCTGGTTGAGGAAGGAAAGAACGCCGGTGCGATGATCAAGTCCGCTGCCAAACAGATCCAAGGCGGTGGAGGCGGTCAGCCTTGGTTCGCTACCGCCGGTGGTCGTGACGTCAACGGTCTTGCCGCCGCTATGGATGAATTGCTTAACGCTTTAAATTAACAAATCGTCAAATCGTAAATCGTCCAATCGTCAATGAAACTGCCCACCAGATATCTGCCCCGTGTAGTACGTACTGCGGTACGTTTTGCGGTTTTGGGTATCAGCGGAACGCTGGTGCAGACATGGTTCTTCATGGCTGCGCTCTTCGCGTTGGATGATCCCGAAAAAGGAGCAGTACTCTATTATACGGCATTTACCATCGGCTATATCATGGAGATGATACCGAACTACCTGTTGTCTAACTGGTACACCTTCGGTACACGACCTAACTGGAAGAATGCAAGTGGTTTCGTCATCGCAAGGGTGGTCAATTTTCCCTTGCAACTGGCATTACTGCCGCTCTTCATCCGACTGCTGCCGACGTGGCGGGATGACTACATCAGTTTTCTGGTCATCTTCATCGCCGGCTGCGTGAACTATTTCATCTGTCTGTTGTTCTTTAAGAAAAAGAAAGAATGAAAATATACAAAGCCAATATCTTATTCACTCCCACGCCGGACAAGTTCACCGTTCTGGAGCACGGCTACGTGGTGGTAGGCGATGATGGCAACGTCATCGATACCTTTGCAACTTTACCGGCGGAATATGCTTCCGAACCCGTTATCGACTTCGGAGACCAACTGTTGATGCCGGCGATGAACGATCTGCATGTCCATGCTCCGCAGTACCGTAACCTCGGTATCGCGATGGATATGGAACTGCTGCCCTGGCTCAATACCTATACTTTCCCGGAAGAGACCAAATACCAAGACACGGCATATGCGGAACGGATGTACCGTCGTTTTGTGCGTGATTTGTGGAAACTCGGTACTATGCGTGCCGCTATCTTCGCTACCATCCATCCGGATGCTACGTGTCTGTTGGCGGACCTGCTTCATGAGGCAGGGATGGGAGGTATGATCGGTCTCGTAGGCATGGATCGGAACGGACCCGACTCGCTCCGTAACACGGCGCAGGAAGCGGTGGAAGGAACGATGCGCGTCATGGAGTATACCCAAAACATGCCGCTTATATCCGCTATCGTCACGCCGCGTTTTGTACCTTCCTGTACGCCGGAGATGATGACTGCTTTAGGTCAACTGGCGAATGAGTACCGATTACCGGTACAGTCCCATTTGTCGGAGAATCAATCGGAGATAGCCTGGGTGGCTGAACTGGAACCCGAGTCCAGTTGTTACGGCGATGCCTATCGTCGGTACGGTATGTTCGGTCAGACACCGACACTCATGGCACATTGCTGTTACACCGCAGGGGAGGAGTTCGAACTGATGAAGCAGCATCAGGTATTTGCTGTCCATTGTCCGACCTCTAACTGTAACCTTGGTTCGGGTATCGCCCCTATTCGCCGGTTCCTCAATGCCGGCATTCCGGTTGCGTTGGGTTCCGACGTGTCGGGTGGAAGCGGTTTCTCCATCTTCCGCGTTATGCATTATACGCTGCAGATGTCCAAGATGAAATGGGTGCATGGCGGACATAAAGAAGCCTTCCTCTCGCTTAGCGAAGCGTTCTGGTTGGCTACCAAGTCCGGCGGTTCGTTCTTTGGAAAAGTGGGATCCTTCGAACCCGGTTATGCCTTCGATGCCCTTGTCGTAGATGATAGTGACCTCAATTTTGACAACTACACCATCCAGCATCGTCTGGAGCGGTATATATACTTAGGTGACGACCGCCAACTGACCCATCGTTTCTGTCAAGGACAGGAATTGGCTGCGCCAATAATTTGAAATCTGACATTTGACATTTGAAATTGTAAAATATCCCGAAGGTCTCTCCTTGGCGCAGTATCTGCAGATCGAGCAGGACTTGGTCAAGGACGTGCAAGAACCGACGCTCTTCACCTGGATCGTGAAACCGACGGTTATCTACGGTCGGCATCAGTCAGCGGAAGTGGAGGTAAACGAGGATTATTGTCGCCAAAACGGTATAGCCGTCGTGCAGCGTAAGAGTGGGGGAGGGTGTGTCTATGCCGATGAAGGAAACCTGATGCTGTCCTTTATCTCGCCCTCTACGCATAGCGAACAGGTGTTTGCTGCGTGTTTGGCATTCGTTCGCGATGCTCTTACTGCCAAAGGCATACCGGCGGTGACGACAGAACATAATGATATTTTGGTGGACGGAAAGAAAGTGTCCGGTTGGGCATGTTACACCACACCGACGGGTACAATCGTGCATGGTACGATGCTGTATGATGTCAATCTCGATGCCTTGCAGCACGCCATCACGCCTACCAAAGAGAAACTGAACAAGCATGGGGTGGCATCCGTTCGGCAACGGGTGGTTAACCTCAAAGAAATAACGAATACCTTTATTACTATACACGCGCTACGCGCATATATTGAAAGTTATGGAGATTAGTTTACGGGCACAATCGATGCCGGAGAGTCCTATTCGTAAATTGGCGAAATACGCTGACGCGGCAAAGTTAGCCGGAGTTCATGTCTATCACTTGAACATCGGTCAGCCGGATATCCAGACCCCTCCTCAGGCACTGGAAGCGGTTAAGAACTTCAACCAGGATATCTTGTCCTATTCTCCTTCTCAAGGATTGAAGTCCTTGCGTACGAAGATGGTGAGTTATTATGCCGAGTACGGAATTGACCTGTCGCCGGATGAGATCATCATTACCTCAGGAGGCTCGGAGGCGATTATGTTCGCCTATATGAGTTGTCTGAACCCGGGCGACGAGATCATTGTTACCGATCCTTCGTACGCCAACTATATGGCGTTCGCTATCTCGGCTGGTGCTGTCGTTAAGTCCGTCAAGACCGATATCAAGAATGGTTTCAAACTGCCGCCGGTAGAGGAGTTTGAGAAGCAGATTACACCCAAGACCCGTGCCATCCTCATCTGTAATCCCAATAACCCGACGGGTTATCTTTATACCAAACAGGAGATGCGGCAGATACGAGATCTGGTCAAGAAATATAACCTCTACCTCATCTCAGATGAGGTCTATCGCGAGTTTATCTATACCAAGTCGCCCTATATCTCCGCTTGTCACCTCGAAGGTATCGAAGAGAATGTCATTCTGGTGGATAGCGTCTCCAAGCGTTATTCCGAATGCGGAATCCGAATCGGTGCGCTTATCACGAAGAACAAGGCGGTGCGTGAAGCGGTGATGAAATTCTGTCAAGCACGTTTGAGTCCTCCTTTGTTCGGACAAGTGGTAGCCGAGGCCTCGCTCTCCACGCCCGAAGAATACATGCAAGAGGTGTACGACGAGTATCTTAGTCGCCGTAATTTCTTGGTGGATCAACTCAATCAGATTCCGGGTGTCTTTGCGCCCGCTCCAACGGGTGCGTTCTACGTCATGGTCGAACTGCCGGTAGATGACGTGGAGAAATTCTGCAAATGGTGTCTGACGGACTTCGTGTACGAGGGCGCAACTGTCATGATGGCGCCGGCTACGGGTTTCTACACCAACCCTGAAGACGGTCGTCACCAAGTCCGCATGGCGTATGTACTAAACAAGGACGACCTTGCCAAAGCAATGATCGTCCTTCGTAAAGCCTTAGAAGCCTATAATGGCTAACAGCCAAAAGCTAAGGTTACTCCTCAGAGTCGGTGAGCGAATCACCGACTATTTTTTTGTATAACTCTTTTGCGTCGGTAGCCTTGCGGATGATCTCGTGCAGGTCTTCGATCTTCACACGGTCCTGCTCCATCGTGTCGCGGTAACGCACAGTCACACAACCGTCATTGAGCGTGTCATGATCTACCGTGATACAGAACGGTGTACCTACGGCGTCCTGACGACGATAACGCTTACCGATCGAGTCTTTCTCGTCATAAGCCACCTTGAAGTCGAACTTCAGTTCGTTCATGATCTCGCGGGCTTTCTCAGGCAGACCGTCTTTCTTAACGAGCGGCATGATACATGCCTTGACCGGAGCCAGTACCGGCGGCAAGTGGAGTACGACACGGGTGTCACCGCCTTCAAGCGCTTGCTCTTCGTAACTCGAGCACATGACGCTCAGGAACATACGATCGACACCGATCGAGGTCTCGATGACGTACGGCGTGTAGCTCTGATTGATCTCCGGATCGAAGTACTCGATCTTCTTGCCTGAATATTTGGCGTGACTGCTCAAGTCGAAGTTCGTACGGCTGTGGATACCCTCCACCTCCTTGAAACCGAACGGCATCTGGAACTCGATATCGGTAGCTGCATTCGCATAGTGTGCCAACTTATCGTGGTCGTGGAAACGGTATTTCTCGTCACCCAAACCCAGCGCTTTATGCCATTTGAGACGGAATGCTTTCCAGTGCTCGAACCACTTCAACTCCTCACCCGGACGAACGAAGAACTGCATCTCCATCTGTTCGAACTCACGCATACGGAAGATGAACTGACGCGCTACGATCTCGTTACGGAAGGCCTTACCGATCTGTGCGATACCAAACGGGATCTTCATACGACCGGTCTTCTGTACGTTCAGGAAGTTAACAAAAATACCCTGTGCGGTCTCCGGACGGAGGTAGATCTTCATCGCGCCGTCTGCGGTCGAACCCATCTCGGTGGAGAACATCAGGTTGAACTGACGTACGTCCGTCCAGTTACGCGTACCGCTGATCGGGCAAACGATCTCCTCGTCCAGGATGATCTGCTTCAACTCTTCCAAGTTATTATCGTTCATCGCTTTTGCAAAACGCTCGTGCAGCGCGTCGCGCTTCGCAATGTGCTCTTTCACGCGCTCGTTGGTAGCCTTGAACATCTCTTCGTCAAAACTCTCCCCGAAACGCTTGCGTGCTTTCTCTACCTCCTTGGCGATTTTCTCATCGTATTTAGCCAACTGATCTTCGATCAGCACGTCAGCACGGTAACGTTTCTTACTGTCGCGGTTATCAATCAAGGGGTCATTGAACGCATCTACGTGACCCGATGCTTTCCAGGTCGTAGGGTGCATGAAGATAGCGGCATCGATACCGACGATATTCTCATGCAGCAACGTCATACTGTCCCACCAGTAACGCTTGATATTATTTTTCAACTCCACGCCGTTCTGACCGTAGTCATACACAGCGCCCAGACCATCGTAGATCTCGCTGGACGGAAAAACAAATCCGTACTCCTTGCAATGCGCTACGATTTTCTTAAATGTTTCTTCTTGTGTCTGTTGTGCCATAAAGCTATTCACGATTTAATTATTTACGTTTTACGATTTAGCGCCTTTGCGGCAAATCGGTGCAAAATTACTGCTTTTTTCTGACATATGCAAGTCTCTGTGTGATTTTTTGTGGATTTCTCTCCTACCTGTCGAAAAAAGTATGCTTTTTTCTTGCATATGTAAAAAAAAAAGTGTAATTTTGCAGCGCAAAATATACGATTTTAAAATGCTATCGGCGCAGGACATACAAAATTTCTATTTTTTAGGTATCGGAGGTATCGGAATGAGTGCCCTCGCACGCTATTTCAAGCGGCAAGGATACCCCGTCTTCGGGTACGACCGTACCCCTTCTGAGTTGACGCATGAATTGGAAGCGGAAGGTATTGAGATCGTTTACGGAAACGATCAATTGGAGATTGGAGAAGGGAGATTAAAGATAGATCCGGTGCACACGCTGGTCGTTCGTACGCCTGCCGTGCCGGAGGAGAATCGTATCTACACCTATTTGCGTGAGCAAGGATTCGATATCCGTAAGCGTGCGGAGGTCTTGGGACTTGTGACACGGCAGCTTAAGGCGCTATGCGTCGCCGGTACGCACGGTAAGACTACCACCAGCACGATGATAGCGCACTTAATGGCTCCGACCAATGCTTTCTTGGGTGGTATCAGTTTGAACTATGACACGAATCTGTTGGTTGATACGAATAGCGAATATGTGGTGGTGGAAGCGGATGAATACGACCGCTCCTTCCATCAGCTGAAGCCTTATATCTCCGTGGTTACTGCGGTCGATGCCGACCATCTCGACATCTATGGAACCGAAGAAGCCTATCGTGAAGCTTTTGCTCATTATACGAGTCTCATCACCGGTGCGCTTGTCATGAAACAAGGCATCGCTTTGGAGCCGCGTCTTCAACCGGGTGTCAAATGCTATACCTACGGCATGGAGAATGCAGCGAATATTCGCGTGACGGACGGAACGATAATCTTTGATTATGTTTCGCCCTTGGCTACGATTCGGGATATCTCATTAGGTGTGCCTATTTGGGTGAATATCGAGAATGCTTTAGCTGCTATTACGGTGGCCTTGTTAGCGGGTGTCCAGGAGGAACAGATCAAGCAGCGGATGGCATCGTTCAAAGGCGTATGGAGACGCTTCAATATTCATGTGAACACCCCTCGTGTAGCGTACGTCGATGACTATGCGCACCATCCGCAGGAGATAGCGACTGCCATCGACTCGGTGCGTAAACTATATCCGGAACGGAAGTTGATAGGGGTATTCCAACCGCATCTATACACCCGCACACGTGATTTTGCGGAAGAGTTTGCACGCGTGCTGCATACGATGGATGAACTGATCCTGCTGCCGATCTATCCGGCACGAGAGGAACCCATCCCCGGCGTGACGAGCGAGATACTGGGAGGTAAGGTAGTAGAGAAGAAGGACCTGATACCACATCTCAAAGAGCTAATAGCTAACAGCCAAGAGCCAATAGCTATTCTCACTGTCGGAGCAGGCGATATAGACCGACTTGTGCCGGATATTGCACATGCGATTTGTAATTTGTAATTGGTGATTTGTGATTTGAGTAACATCGCACGGAACATATGGAAAGGAATCGGCATCGCTATCATGGCGAGTCTGCTGATCATGGCGGTGGAAACCGGTAAACGGCAGACACCGGTCACGGCGCCTTGTGCCGCTATCACCTATGACATCGACGATGCCGCCAAACGAATGTACCTCACGGAAACGGAATTGGACCTCTTGCTGCAACGCCAACATATTTACCCGGTGGGTCAAGCGCTGAACACCCTTTCGCTGCAAGCCATCGAGAACGCCGTTCGGACGCATCCGATGGTTCGTACTGCCGAGTGTTACCTCACGCCGCGCAATGAGGTCAAGGTGCAACTGACACAACGTGTGCCTTTGTTACGCGTACGTACCGAAGAGCAGACGTACTTTATTGACAGGGATCGCTTGATGATGCCGGTTCGGGACGCCGTTCGGGACTCCGTCCTTCTCATCACCGGTTCACCGGATGAGCGCATGGCAACCCATGAATTGGCGAATTTCGCCTTCTGGTTGCAGCATCATCGGTACTGGAACGAACGTGTACACCATGTATATGTCGCATCGCCGCAGAGGATCTACCTCTATCTGAAATATGAGAACGGAGCGATGCGTAAGGAACGGATCCTCTTGGGTGAGATAAACGGATTTGAAAGTAAATTAGCAAAACTGCGCACCTTCTATGAGAACGGTTCGCAGATCCTGCAAGATAAACACTATACAGAACTCGACCTCCGCTTCCGTGGACAAGTCGTTGGAAGATAAATCGTAAAATCGTAAATCGTCAAATCGTAAATGGCCAGAAGGCAGACACAAATAGCAGACACCTTACCGCTGGTGGCAATCGATTTAGGTAGCGAAAGCGTTCGAGCGATGGCCGCTCGACGGATTGCACCCGACTTGTTCCAGATCCTTGGAGTGGAAGAACGACCGCAGAAGTTAGGTAACGTCTGCGTGGAGCAAGGTATCATCACGCAGTCCAGTAATGCCGGTTATGTCATCGCTGAGGTGCTCAAACTGTTGGCGAACCGTATCGGTGTGGACGAGTTGCCTACCGCCTTCGTGTCTGTCGGAGGGCAGTCCATGCAGATTGTAGCCGTGCATTCGAAGCGTGACCAAGCACGTCGCAAGGAGATCAGTCAAGCCCTGCTGGACGAGATGGAACAGGAGTGCAAGCAGAAGATAGAACTGCGTAATCCCGAAGTGGCGGTGTTAGGTCTCGTGCCTTCGTTCTTCCGCCTGGACGGAGTAGAGCAGGACGACGTACCTTCGCCCGAACAACGGGCAGCCTTGATAGAAGCGCATTATATCGCATTCTACGGTCGCAAGGCCATCGATACCCAATTACAAAAATCTTTCTCCCAAGCCGGACGTAGCATCGAGCATGCTTTCGTTCGTCCGGAGACCCTGCTCTCTGCCTTTGCTACTTGCGACGGCAACCATATTCTTTCCGGCGGTTGTGCGGTACTCGATTTCGGTGCACAGACCACCAGTCTCACTGTCTATAAAGGCGGTCAGTACCTGCTTAACAAAGTGGTACCCAAAGGCGGTTACCATATCACCCGTATGTTGGAGCAGCAGGGGATGAATTATGCGACGGCAGAGGTGTTAAAGAAAAAATACGGCTTCGCATCGCCTGATCTCGTTTCCAAAGATGCCCGACTGCGTATTCCCGCTTCGCCGGAGATAGGAGGAGAGTTGATTTTCTCCTTGACCGAACTGGCATCGGCGATCGAACTCAAACTGCATGAGATACTCGCTCCGCTCTTGGAAGAACTGCATAAGGTCGAGGCGCGTATAGGCACGCTATATATTACCGGAGGTGGCAGTATGCTGCAAGGCATGGCGGAGTACGTGCAATCCCAGACATCCATGCGTGTGCAGTATGGTGCCCATAACCTGCTCCTACACCGCGATACGGAAGAGAAATACCTTTCTCCGGCGTACACTTCGCTCGTAGGAACCATCCTGCTCGGACAGGACTATCGCGATAGTCATAAGAACCAACCGGTTCAGAAACCGGGTTTCTTTGATAAAGTCAAAGAATCAACACTCGATATGTTTATCGATCAAGAATAAAATATGGAAGATGAAGTATTGACCTTGCCTTTGGAAGGCTTAACGGAAGACAGTATTATTAAAGTGATCGGTGTCGGTGGGGGCGGATGTAATGCCGTCAACTATATGCATCGACAGGGACTGCAAGACGTGTCCTTCCTTGTTTGTAACACCGACCGCCAAGTACTTATCAAATCGTCGGTGCCCAGTAAGTTACAACTGGGTCCGGGTTTGGGAGCAGGCGGTGATCCGGAGACTGCCCGTCAGTATGCCGAAGAGAGTAGGGATCATATCCGTGAAGCACTCAACGACGGTACACAGATGCTATTTATCGCTGCCGGCATGGGTGGTGGAACGGGAACCGGTGCTTCGTCCGTAGTGGCTGAGGTGGCGCAAGAGATGGGTATCTTGACCGTAGGTATCGTCACCATCCCCTTTGCGTTCGAGGGAAAACGGAAAATAGAGAAAGCGATGACCGGTGTAGCCCGTCTGGCAAAGCATGTGGACGCTTTGCTCATCATCAATAATGAGAAACTCAAACAGATCTATCCGGAACTGAACCTGCTCAATGCCTTCAGTAAATCCGATGACGTGGTAGCCAATGCAGCACGTGCAATCGCTGAGATCATCACTGTGCCGGGTTATATCAATACCGACTTCGCCGATGTGCGCAATACCTTACGCAAAGGTGGTGTGGCCATCATGAATATCGGTCGGGCATCCGGCGAACAACGTATCACCAATGCCATCAACGATGCCCTTAACTCACCCCTCGTCAACACCAACGACGTGCATGGTGCGGAACGTATCCTGCTCCAGTTCTATTGCTCAACCGAGCATGCCATCGTCATGGAGGAGATCGATCAGATCAATGCTTTCGTACAAGAAGTGGGCGATGATATCGAAGTACAATGGGGGGCTTCCATTGATGAGAGTCTTGGAGATCAAGTACGTGTCACCGTCATCGCTACCGGTTATAAGGTGGACGGACTGCCTTCCGAAGAGGAAGAGGCGGGAAAGAAGACCATCTCCGAAGCCATCGAAGATAACTATCCGCAGCAGGCGAACAAACCGCTTGAGGATGAGAAAGCTACGTTTATTGACTTGAGTGAGACCCTTCGTGAAGAAGGCGTCACGATCGATCAATCGGCACGTCCGCATGCTGTTTCGCCTTCCGCTGATGACATCGTCATCACCGTCGAAGAGGAGATTAAAGTGGAGGAACCGCAGGAAACTCGTCACTCTCCCTTCGGTTGGATCCGTAGAAAATAATCGTCCAATAAATCATCCAATAAATCGTCAAATCGTCAATCGTCAAATCGTCAATTATCTATATGAACAGCGAAACTAATTTCTTTGATTTATGTGCGGCAGGATGCCGTGCGTTCGGTCGCGCATGCCGGGCATGCGGTCGTATCTTAGGTCGTATGACCCGTCTTAGCTTCCGTTTCTGGTGGCTGGTCTTTCCGGTGTTGGCACTCGGCATCGGCGGCGCATGGTACTATACCCGGCCGGATAACCTGACCTTCAAGGTCAATGCCGTGGCTTTCCTCAACGGACCCTCTATCCAGCAGTTCAGTCAAGCGTATGCACCTCTTCAGTCAGGGCAACTCTTACCCGATGAGGCTTCCATCGCTCCGTTCGTTCACAGCCGCACCGCCAATGGTTTTGCTACCTATCGTGTCATCGACTGTCTGAATGACGGCACAGCGGATTTTATCGACTTCAAGCATAAAATAAAAGCTACCGATACGGTGCAGGTACAGATGAAAGACCGTCTGTGTCTCCAGTTCCGTGTCAAGTTACAGGACATCCAACAGATACCGGCGATCGAGCAGGCGATGTTGGAGTTGCTGAATAACGATCCGGTACTGCAGCAGTCCTATGAGACTTACCTGCGTAACCTGCGTGAAGAAGTAGCCTTCAACCATCGTCAGGCACAGAAACTGGACAGCCTTACCAGCCAGTATTACTTCTTCAACTCGGCTTTGTCGCAACAGGAGGTGATAGGTCGCAGTCAAGGCGGCTTTAATTTCTACGGAGACCGTCGTGTACGTCTCTTTTTGGAGGATATATACAAGCAGCACGAATACATGCAGCGTATGGACTATCGCTTACAGTTAGCGACCGATCCGGTGACTTTGGAGAACCACTTCCGTGTGGACCCAAAACCCGTAAACGGTCGCCGTAAATATGTCCTGTTCTTCGGTATCCTCGCTTGGTGTGCGGGTTGCGGAATAGCAGAACTGATCGATAGACGCAAAGCTATTTGCGCTTGGATGAAACAATAAGTTTCTTGATAACGAAATAGAGTATCACTACACCCAGTAGTGCCAGTATAGCCACGCTCAGTTCGTGGCTATATTCGTTGATGAGGTCTTTGTTGCCTCCGGCGAGATAACCCAAGGTAGCTAATACCGAGTTCCAGATGAACGCGCCTAAGAACGTATAGAGCAGGAATTGCCCGAAATGCATCTTACTCAGTCCTGCCGGAATGGATATCAACTGCCGGATAGCCGGAATCAAACGTCCGACGAACGTACTGATCTTACCATGCTCATTGAAATAGGCTTCCGCTTTCTCCACTTTCTCCCGACTCAGCAAACATAAATGACCTAACTTGCTGTCCGCAAAGCGATAGATGATGGCACGTCCCAACCACATGGATAGCAGGTAGTTGATGATGGCGCCTAATAGCGCACCCAGCGTACCGAACAGCACGATCAAGGCGACGTTGACGATATAGTTATCCGTCACGCAGACAGCACTCGTCGGGTCTTCCGCTACATAGGCAGCCGGCGGGATGACAATCTCACTGGGGAAAGGAACGAAAGACGACTCAATCGTCATCAGCGCAGTAATCGAACCGTAGTTCATATGGGCACTATACCAGTCACTCACTTTCGTGATCCACGATCGGGTGAGCGTAGTGTCCATGGCTTGCTCTTGGGCAAACAAATTGGTAGCAGGCATGAGGCCTACTACCAATAAGAGTATTACAAGAATGCGTTTCATCAGATGAAGATCAATTGAACGATGATATAGATCGGCAGCAAGACGATCAGACTGAACTTGATCATGTAGCCGAAGAACGACGGCATCTTGATTCCATCCTGCTCGGCAATGGACTTCACCATGAAGTTAGGTCCGTTACCGATATAGGTCAGTGCACCAAAGAAGACGGCACCCATCGAGATCGCTTTCATGAACTCCGGAGCAATACCGGCAACAGCGGTAGCTGCGTCAGCCGGAATAGTGGTAGCTGTCGCATGGAAGACCATCGCCGTAGGCGCATTATCGAGGAACGCACTCAAGCAACCTGTACTATATACAAATTGCCAAGCTTCGTGAATAGGCAGCGGATGTTGCTGCAAGAATAACAAAGCCGGCGTCATCGTGATGAAGATACCCAAGAAGACGCAGGCAACCTCCATGATCGGTGTCCAGGAATAGTTGTTCTTTACACGAACCTCTTTCTTCGTGGTGATCCACGAGAGCAAGATAATAAGCACAAAGACATACTCACGGATACGGGCAATATACATCGGCAGATGTTTTGCCGCCTCTTCCAGTACTTCCGGCGATGCGTCTTTGGGTGCATAACCGAACCATACTGCGAAATTAGCCGGAGTAAGGAACATGGTAGAAGCGATGATGCCTAACAACCATACGATATTGATCAATCCGCTTACCTCCAGTTTCTTTGATTCGCGTACATCTGCCATCAGGTTCTCTGTCGGCTCTTTCTTATAGAAATACAGGTCCACAAAGAAATACGTTATCAGCAGTAAAGCACCCGTTACGAGCCATTCGCCCAACATATTCTGCATCCACCACATGAACGGCGTACCTTTCTGGAAGAGCAGGAACAAAGGAGGATCTCCTAAAGGCGAGAGTAAACCACCGCAGTTAGCCACGATGGCGATGAAGAATAAGATCGTGTGTACGCGGTACTTACGTTGCTGAATAGTGCTGATGAGCAGACGGATAAGCAACATAGCAGCACCCGTCGTTCCCATAAAGGAAGCCAGCACCCAACCTAATGCCATGATCAGCGTGTTGGTCTTCGGTGTCGCTTTCAAGTCACCACGGATACAGATACCTCCGGTCGTCACAAACAGCGCCATCAGCAATAAGATGAACGGAATGTAATCGCCGATGATCTGGTGCTCCACATTCTCTAACATGCCATTGCAAATCATCCAAATAGCAACAGGCACACCTAATAGCAACGATACGTACAACTTGTGCAAATTGTGCTCCCACCATTCTTCCACTTTGTGGATAAGGGGCAGCACGGCGATGCATAGCAGCATCACCGCAAATGGAATTAACATCCATACAGGAATGTCATGCTCAATCATAATTAAAAATTAATAATTAAAAATGAATATTTTTATTTTTGCAAATTCGTTTTTGTTGTTTTAATAATTGAAACTAATAATTTTAAAATCTCAAGGCCATCTTTATGAATAGATTTGAAACTATCGTTGGAAATATATCCTGAATCGTGGAGTAATTCTATCCAATATATTGTTTCGTTCGTTTCTTTTAATGCAATACTTAATTTGCTAACGAAGTCTTGTTTGCTTTGTGCAAAAGTTGCTTCCCTACAATTAGCTCCGATAGATGTTCCTGATCTAAGAAGTTGTTTGGATAAGATATATTCGTTCTTATCAATGAGATATTGGTGTGCTTTTACAATTCGTAATGCAAACGAATATGTTTTATCTTCTAAAACGCCTAAATTGGATATCTTTTGCGGCTCCATCTGCGAGATTTTAATTTTTAATTATTAATTTTTAATTAAGTTTTGAAACTAATCCAGTTTCAAAACTGCAAGGAAGGCTTTTTGAGGAACCTCTACGTTACCGATCTGCTTCATACGCTTCTTACCGCGTTTCTGCTTCTCCAGCAATTTACGCTTACGGCTCACGTCACCGCCGTAACACTTCGCCAACACGTCCTTACGAACCTGTTTCACCGTTTCCCGCGCAATGATCTTGGCACCGATAGCTGCCTGAATGGCAATATCGAACTGTTGACGAGGTAGGAGCTCTTTCAACTTCTCGCACATGCGGCGTCCGAAATCCACTGCATTATCCCGATGTGTCAATGTGCTCAGCGCATCCACCTGTTCGCCGTTCAGTAATATATCCAACTTAACAAGGTTAGACGGTCTGAATCCGTTCATATGCCAGTCAAAGGAAGCGTAACCTTTACTGATGGATTTGAGCTTGTCATAGAAATCAATCACGATCTCACCTAAGGGCATATCGAAGAGCAGCTCCATACGGTTACCGGATATATACTCCTGCTTTACCAACTCGCCGCGTTTGCCCAGACACAAGGTCATGATATTGCCGATATAATCGGCGGTTGTGATGACCGATGCCCGGATATAGGGTTCCTCAATACGGTCTATCTCCGTCAAGTCCGGCATGCCGGCAGGATTATGTACTTCCACCAGCCCTCCGTCTTTGGTATAGACATTGTAACTAACGTTCGGCACGGTGGTGATGACGTCCATATCGAACTCCCGATCCAGACGTTCCTGCACAATCTCCATATGCAGCAGACCCAAGAATCCGCAGCGGAAACCGAAACCCAGAGCCATCGAACTCTCCGGTTGGAAGGTCAGACTGGCATCATTCAACTGTAACTTCTCCAGACTGGCACGAAGGTCCTCATAGTCCTCACTTTCAATGGGATAGACACCGGCGAAGACCATCGGTTTGGCTTCTTCAAAACCGTCGATCGCTTTTTCGCATGGACGTGCCACATGCGTGATCGTGTCACCCACCTTTACTTCGGTACTCGTCTTGATACCGGAGATGATGTAACCCACGTTACCGGCACTGATCTCCTTACGCGGGTTCATGTCCAGTTTGAGAATACCTATCTCGTCCGCATCGTACTCCTTGCCCGTATTCACAAACCGCACTTTGTCTCCCGTGTGCATCGTGCCGTTCACCACTTTGAAATAAGCAATGATCCCTCGGAAACTATTGAAGACGGAGTCAAAAACAAGACATTGCAAAGGTGCATTAGGGTCACCTACCGGCGCCGGGATACGTTCGATGATGGCATCCAGGATCTCCGGCACGCCTTCACCTGTCTTGGCGGAGCAACGCAGTATCTCCTCCCGTTTGCAGCCTAATAAATCTACGATCTCATCCTCCACACGTTCCGGCATCGCATTATCCATATCGCATTTATTGAGCACGGGAATGATCTCCAAGTCATGCTCGATAGCCATGTATAAGTTGGAGATAGTCTGAGCCTGTACGCCTTGCGTGGCATCGACCACCAGCACCGCTCCTTCGCATGCCGCTATACTGCGGCTCACCTCGTACGAAAAGTCCACATGCCCCGGAGTATCAATCAGATTCAGGGTATAACCCTTATGCTGCATCTGGATGGCATGCGACTTGATGGTGATACCGCGCTCTTTCTCCAGCTCCATGTCGTCTAGTACCTGGTTCTCCATCTGCCGAACGTCCACCGTGCCGGTGAGCTCTAACATACGGTCGGCTAACGTGCTCTTTCCGTGGTCAATATGCGCTATGATGCAAAAATTTCGGATATTTTTCATTGCTTCTACTTCAAATCGGCTGCAAAGTTACTACTTTTTTTTCAAACACACAAGTTTTATTGCAAAATAATCGGTTTACCCAGTATATCGTACCATACGCCGTTTCGCTCAATCATCAGTTGGCCGTTCAGCAGCATCTTATGTCCCTGTGCGCCGTCTTTGACGGTAGAGATGCCCCATGCGGCAGGTTTGGTACCTTCGCCCCATTGGGAGTATAACCACTCGATACGCCAATCATAGCGCCACAGAAAATCATCCCGTTTCCCGTTCATATTACTGTTGTCGCAGTAGTTCTGCGTACCTCTCCATACCTCTGCATCGTTCTTGGCTGCCGACGTGATAGTCGATGCAAAAGCGATGATCTGATTGCGAACATCGTCCTTGCGGGTATTGTAGAAAATCCACCATTGTTCTTTCACTTTCTTCTGAAAAGCCGGCCAGGATGCCAGTTGTTCTATCCATAATTGCGAGAACTCCGGTTCGATATAGATCCAATTGGGACGGGGTGTATGACGGTAACTGTTGCCGAAATCCCATACCGGACCGAATTTCCATTTGTCGATCTTACCGTTCCGGTCCCGGTCTTTGTAGAGGAAACAACTGCCGTGATATGATTCGCAGTCATCCAGTATCTCCTGCACCAGATAGAACTTAGCCGCTTCCTCCATATCCATCATCTTCTCCAGTTGGGTGGAGGTGGATGCATACAACGCATCGTTCAAGGCAAACATCTGATTCTCAATATAGCTACGCTGCTGTGCAGAAAGCACTTCGGGTTCCTTGAGCGACACCATCAACTCCTGTCCGTTACCTTCGGTAAACATGATATTATTTTCCGACGGATAGTTGTCTATCTCTACGAGCCATCCTCCGGTCACCGAATCCGGATGCGCTTCGCCGTCTGCCTGCTCGGTGATCTTAACGCGGTTGGATGCGATACGTACGTGTTCGGTCAAGAAATACAGCCCCATATATTTGCCGTTCATCACCAGTTCTACCGGTACCATACGGGGCGTCCACCTCATCTGCAACGCCGCACTCACCATATAGCCGGTCGGATTACGCAGAAATCCCAAGTCATCATCGGCACCCGCCATCAGGCACCAGTGCTTGTTATTGGGCATTCCTAATACTTTCTGCTTGACGTCGAACTTGATCTTATACGGCTTCTTGTCAAACCCGCGCCACGTCCAGTTACCTCTACCCTTGAACTCTGCAGCCAACTGAGAAGCCTGAGAACCCAAAGCCGGATAACCCGTACTCAGCGGATCGATGTACAAGGAACCGGAGATATAAGTCTCTTTGTCGGTGATCGCGGCACTGGTGGTAACATATACTACCGGAAGCGTACCCGTGATAGAAGCAGAAGGGGTAGTCTGTCCCTCTTCCCATGCCGACAGGGTGGTCCAGTATCCTTGTGCCCAGTTGTCGCCTGATTCGGGAACAAAGATTTCATTGGCGTTCATCTGCACTTCTGAGGTAGCCGTGCGGTTGATACCCAACTGCAGACTGATACTGTCTTTGTAGGCACTGAAGGTTTGGGCAAACTGACCGGTTGCTACATTCCCGCCGACAAAGGTATAACGGTACATGTTATACTTCGCTTGAGGGATGGAGACGCGCCATTTGTTGCCGTCTTTCGTCATCGCTACCACATAGGTCTGCGCGCTCTGGTCCGATCCATACACAAAACGAACACTACTATATTGTGTCTTACTGTTGTCAAAATACAATGTCCCCCTTGGTATAGTAAGCGCAAAGGAGCATAAAGAAGAAAAAAGTAGAATGGAAATGAATAACTTACGCATAGTTCAACATGTTTGCGTTATAATATTGCGGTTGACCGGTCACTTCTTCGCCCAGCCACTCCGGTCGTTCAAAAGGTTCGTCTTCCGAACCCAACTCTATCTCTGCCAATACGCGTCCTTCAAACCGGTCATGGAAAACATCCACTTCCCAGCAACGTGTCTCCCCTTGGTAAGAAGGAGCAGGAACCACATACCGTGTCTTCTTAAGTACAGCCGGTCCGCAGAGCAGCATCAACTCCTCGGCATCCTTTTTGTCAATCTCCCGCTCCCATTCAAATCGGGCAATACCTTCCCGCAAGAGTGAAGATTTAATAGTAAGGAACGCGCGCGCGTCGCTTATGCGTACGCGAATCGTCTTTCCTCGTTCCTGACACAGGTAACCCTGTTCGATCTCATGACGGGTGGTTGCCAACGCTTTAAAAGCATCGGAGCGAACCAAAAATTTTCGTTCAATTTCGGTGTTTTTGGACATAGAATAACGTATTAGCGCACAAAATTACAACTTTTTTGCGACATAAACAAAAAAAAGTGCAAAAAAATTTGCATATGTCCCAAAAATGTAGTACCTTTGCACCCGCTTTTGGAAAATTAGTTTTGGCTATCACAAAATCTCGGGATGTAAAATGCAATTTTGCAGACCGAAGAGCGTAGCACAGAACGAAGACGTCATCGAGCGATTTATCGCGAGTCACGCATAGTTCTGATGCAAGCTAAAGGAAGGGTGGGTGAGTGGCTGAAACCAACAGTTTGCTAAACTGTCGTACGGGTAACTGTACCGGGGGTTCGAATCCCCCCTCTTCCGCTTAAAAAGAAAATTAGGAACCACAAAGGCTCCTATTTTCTTTTTAGAGAAGGCGGAGAGCCTTCTGGCGGAGGGCATTTACACAGGTATGAATACAAGTCTTCAAATAGCTACTACGCAGATACAGGATAAGGTACACGCCTATATGCGCGAACATCCGAAGAGCGAACTGCATAAGTGCGGCAAGATGTTCGGCGTGTTGCTGTATGAAGGCGGCTATCTGGCGGCTTTCTCTGCCAAACTCGATGGCTCCTATCACCACGAAGGCTTTGTGCCGCCGGTTTTTGAGATGACACAAGAACCCATAGGGCACAGCAAAGAGGAGTCCAGACGGTTGCAAAGGCTGCTGTTTGCGAACTATAACTTTCTGAACGGCAAAGGCGAAAGCAAGAACCTGCTGGAGATATTTGCAAATGAGAAGCCTATTGTTCCTGCCGACGAGTGGTTTAATACATCAAACATCATACATCATACATCAAACATCCTTCCCCCTTCGGGCGCAGGCGAATGCTGTGCGCCTAAGTTACTGCAATACGCCCTTACACACGGTCTGAAACCCATCCAACTGGCGGAGTTCTGGATCGGTGCGCCATCGAAGACGGAGATTCGGCAGGAAGGGCAATATTATGCTCCTTGTTCCGGCAGGTGTGTTCCCATCTTGCGGCATATGACTCAAGGTCTTGACGACCTTGAGATTTTAGATTTTAGATTTAAGATTTCAGATGTCCCAAAGCCCGAGATCCTTTTCGAGGACGACTACCTGATGGTGGTCAATAAACCCTCCGGTTTGCTTTCCGTGCCCGGTAAAAGCGACGAACCCTCGGTGGAGAGTATGTTGCGCGCCAAGGCGGTGCATCGGTTGGACCAAGACACAAGCGGACTTCTGGTGCTTGCCAAGACCCCGGATGTCTATAAGACTTTGCAGCGTTATTTCCAGCGACGCGATATCTTCAAACGCTACGAAGCCGTTTGTAAGCCAAATCTAAAATCTAAAATCTTAAATCTTCAATCAGAAGGGCAAATCGATTTGCCCCTTCTTCCGAATCCATATGATAGGCCTCGCCAGATGGTGGATCTCGAACACGGTAAACCCGCCATCACGCGCTACGTCATTCGGGAACGCAGGGACGACGGTACGATCCTCGTCGATTTCTATCCGCTCACCGGTCGTACCCATCAGCTCCGTGTGCATGCGGCGCATCCCGACGGACTGAACGCTCCTATCGTGGGAGACCGCCTTTATAATGGTGACGCTTCGCTTAATGGTGCAAATGATGGATTGATTAATGGTGCAAGCCGTTTACAGCTTCACGCTGCAGAGATACGGTTTGTGCATCCTGTCACGCAGCAAGAGATGCATTTCTGCAGCCCTTTTTTGTGAAAAACTCCATTTTTCTCTTGTGTAAGTCAAAAAAAAACAGTACCTTTGCAGCCGAATGAGAATACGTGTATGGGTCATAGGTCTTTGGGCGCTGATGAGTGTTGGCGTATGGGGTGCGGAATATAAGCAGCCTACCAAGGGTTTGCGGTTCTTTTACCGGTCCGGAGAATGGGTGGATAACTACCTGCTGCACAAGGTCGATACCGACTATATCGGTTTGCCGGAACATAGTTGGAATGTGGCATTCACTTCCGGAACATTAGGTATCAACTCCACGATTTCCTCTACGACAGAGAGCCTCAGTTATCCCCTCACGATCAGTATGTATAACCGCACGACGCCCAGTGTTGATTTGGGATTTAATGTGGGTTATCGTGGTTTCGGTTTTGGTTACTCATGGGACGCGTTGCATGCTTATGCACGGAAAATGAATTTCTCCTTCGGATCGAAATATATCGGTTTGGATTTCTCTTACCAGAACAGCACGAACATCCGTACGCAATCCGCCTTGGACGGAACGCATATACCGCTGTTGGATAGCGAAAACAATGTGGTCATCCGGAATGCAAACCTGAATGTGTGGTACGCGCTTAATGCTGCCCATTACTCTCATGCCGCGGCATTGAAACAGTCCTATATCCAGCGAAAGAGTGCGGGTTCGGTCTTGCTCCACCTGTCCTATATGTCCAGTAGGGTCGCCTTGGGCGATACGGTCATGGTGCATGGGGCGGAAAACCCCACCTTGCCGTCTATGATGTCCGGTGTGCGGAGTATCACGACGCGTCAGATAGCGGTTGGAGTAGGGTACGGAATCAACTATACGCCGAATCATGGCAAAGTGGTGCTGCATGCGTCGGCTGCGGCGATGTTGGTCTGTTATTCGGTCAACCATGTAGCTTATATGTTTCCGGATAGTATCCAGTCCCACCTGCCGGGCGAATCCTTGTTTACTTTGCGTTCTGCCAAACCGGTACATGTGACGGGAAACGTGCGGGCGGCTGTCAGTTGGGAAATCAATGAATGGGTACATTTGTCCGCTTGGGCGTGTGGCGACAATATCCGTTTTACATCGGAGAAAACCGTCAACAACAATGTGATCAACTTATCCAACTGGAACTGGAAAGTGCAGCTGGTGGTAGGCGTGCGTTTTGGTGCAGGAAAAGACCGTATCCAACGTGCCTTGGGCGAACCGCATATCATCCCCGACCACCCCAACCATGACCGCATCCCGCGTTGGATAACTGATTATTTCTGGAGTCCGAAATGACGGATAGAACAAAAAATCGCTCATTTAGGCGATTTTTTTTTGCATATATCAAAAAAAAGCAGTATCTTTGCAGCGTCAATTCAAAATTTTATGAATATGAAAAAGCAATTCTCCTTAAAGGTGCTGATGATGGCCACAGTGGTTGTCTCGGCTTTGTTCCTCGCATCGTGTGCGAAATCAGGTTACAAGAACGCTATTCCTGCCG
Source organism: uncultured Bacteroidales bacterium (assembly GCA_902774185.1). GTDB lineage: Bacteria > Bacteroidota > Bacteroidia > Bacteroidales > Paludibacteraceae > Colicola. The sequence goes on from CACYHE010000007.1 coordinate 69,914, forward strand.
ACGCACCGGTGGTGATGGAGTTGGATGTGAAAAACGTAGCGCTGAAAGCGGATTTCATGACGCAGAAGAATGACATTGCGGATCTTGTGGAGTCCATTGAACCGGACAACCGCATGTATCGTAAGATCGCGAGTGCTTTACGTAGTCCGGAGGATCTCGGTCTGGATTTCCTCAGTCCGATGTACGTGTTCGCTTCTTCTTCCATCGATGACGGATTCTTCTTGGCTTCCGTACGTAACCAAAACGATTTGATGTCGAAGGTGCAATCGTTCTCGAACGATATCGAGTTCCTCAAAGACGGTGACATCTCTTGGGTGCTGGCAGACGGTCGTGTCGTTGGTGCGTTAACCAAGAGCGCCCTGTTGGTCGGTTCTTCGAACCAGAAAGCTGTCTATCGTGAGCTGTTGGACTTGAGCGGAAGTGAGAGTTTCTTCAGTACCGATGCCGGTAAGTTCATGAAAAAGCACAGCGCAGATGCAACGGTGATGGTTAACATGGAAGCACTGCCCAAACAGCAGCAACGCCAACTCCGTCGTGAGGTAGAGCGTGAGTTGGATCGTGACCTCCGCTTCCTCAGTACCGATGAGTTATGGGAGAAGGTATATGAGACCCGTCTGGCGTTGAACCTCGACTGCAATGCCGGTCAGATTGCGCTGAACCTGTTCGCCGACAATGTGGACAAAGACGGTAGAGATGTGCTTAAGAAAATCTCGAAGGACGCCTTCAAGCAGATCCCTGCACGTAACCTTGTAGGTCTGATCGCACTCGGTGTCAACGGTAAAGAGAGCTGGAACCGTGCAGAAGAAGAGATGGATGGTCTGACGGGTCTGTTAGGCGATGTAGCTGATGTGATCGAGACGCTGGCTACTTCTACCAATGGTACGGCTATCGTATCGCTGTCCGGTAAGGACATCGCAGATAACCCCGAAGTGATCTGTATCCTGCCGACGCCGAAGGCAGCAATCAAACCGATCCTCTCCCTGATGGGCAACGACATGCCGCGTGGCATCTTCGTAGAGGGCGATAAGAAAATGACGGCGCTGACCAATATGGCGGATTACGATTTCGAGAATGTGAAGTCTTCTTTCGACAAGGCATCGAACGCCACTTCTTGCTATCTCTACGGTTACGTGGACGCAAAACCGCTGGTTGAGATTGCCATGGATGAACTGGACAACAATACCGATCGCGACATGCTCAAACTCAACCGCAAGGTACGTGACTTCGCTTCGTTGGCGGATTATATGGAGCTGAAAGCCGAAGATATCGACCGTCTGCAATTGGCTTTGATGCTGAACGATAAGTCGAAGAACTCCTTGTCACTCGTGGTAGCAAACGGTATCCAGATCGGCAAAGCATATCTGGAGTACGAAGAGGCTCGTCGTGCCAGCTATAGAAGCTACTACGATGCCGCCACAGAGGAGGTTGTTGAAGAAGCCTTTGAGTGGGATGAGGATTGGGATTTCTAAACGATCCATACAATGATTACCGATATCTCGATAAACGTCTATCATCCGATGCAGTTTGAACGCGGTAAGGCTTACTGCGTGTCGGCTGCATCGGGTATCGGTAAATCTTCTTTGCTGCATTTCATAGGCGGTTTTCGAACCGATTATACAGGTGAGGTACGGTTGAACGGGCAGGATGTCCGTTCTTTCTCTGCTTCGCAGAGAGCCGAACTGTACCGCACCGAACTGGCGTATATGTTTCAGGACCTGCGTCTGTTTCCCAACCTTACCTCGTATGAGAATGTGCAGATCGTCAACCAGCAGACGCATTTCAGAACGAAAGCCTATATCCTTTCCTTGTTCGAACAACTGGGCTTGAGCGATAAGATCACCCAACCCGCCCGGCTCCTTTCTTGGGGACAGCAGCAGCGTGTGGCGTTCATCCGCTGCTTGTGCCAACCCTGTTCATTCTTACTGATGGATGAACCCATCAGCCACTTGGACGATGAGAACGCGCGTATCATGGCGCATATCCTGACGCAGGACCGCCAAGAGCGTCAGTACGGACTGATCGTCACTTCGCTGGGCAAGACCCTGCCTGTTCATTACGACCAACATGTGACGCTATGAGACTGATTTGGAAAGTATTACGGCAGCATTTAAGCGTGGGACAGTTGATCGGCTTTGTCCTGGCGAATATCATCGGACTGAGCATCATCGTGTTAGGGGTGCAACTCTATTGCGATCTGGAACCGGTCGTGTCCAATAAGTCGGGATTCATGAAACCCGATTATCTGGTGGTCACCAAACCCGTGACGACTTTCGATGCCTTGTCCGGCGGCAAACCGGCGTTCACCCGCGAAGAGATAGCCGATATCGAGTCGCAGGAGTTCGTGACGCAACTCGGTTCCTTCACGTCTGCCAACTATCGTATCATCGGCCAATTGCTGGTCGAGTCCTTCGGTGTCGATGTAGTGACCGATCTCTTCTTCGAGTCCGTGCCCGAGAGCTTCGTTGATGTGGAGTCGGAGGAGTGGGGTTTTGAACCCGGTAACGAGGTGTTGCCGATTATCGTGCCGCGTGATTACCTCAATCTCTATAACTTCGGCTACGCGCCTACGTCTGACTTCCCGGCTATCTCGGAGAGTATGATCAGTAAACTCGAACTGAACCTTGCCCTTTCCGGAAACGGGCAGCGTATCTATATGCGGGGAAAAATCGTCGGGTTCTCTTCCCGTCTTAACACCATTCTGGTGCCGGAGCGTTTTATCCGATGGTCTAATAAGCTATTGGCCCCCGGCAACCAAGCGCCGGAGTCGTCCCGCGTCATCATTCAGGTCACCAACCCGGCCGACGAACGGATAGCGGCGTATTTTAAGGAACATGAACTGAATGTGGAAGGCGATAAACTTAATGCATCGAAAGCCGGATGGTTCATGCGGTTGTTGGTGGGGATCGTCATGTCGATCGGTCTGATCATCTGCGCCTTGGCGGGTTACGTACTGATACTGAGTATCTTCCTGCTTATGCAGCGCAACCAGGAAGCCATCCGTAACCTCAAAGCCATCGGTTACACGGCAGGCAGGGTATCGCTGCCGTACCGTCTGATTGTATTGCTTACCAACCTGTTGTCGGTATTGAGCGCGATGCTTATCTTAGGCGTCGTAAGAGGCGTGTATATGCCGTCAGTCTATCTCTTGGCGCCGGACTTCCGGCCGGCATCGCTCACATGGGCATGGGGCACCGCCATCGCTTTCGGTCTGATCATGACCGCCATCAACGCTACCCTCATCCGCTCTTCTGTTGCCAAGCAATAAATTACCGATAATACCGGTTTCGGTGGTAATACGTATCTCTGCCTGAACGGAAATATTTTTTCTTCGAAGAAGCAGGTCCCATGCTGAAGGCGTAATATGCCCGAAGCCCGAATCCAACATAGCGTTGGTGGGAGACGAATGCCTCGATAGACCCCACTTCTACGGTCGGTACCGGGTTGTCGGCGTTGGTAATGGGTGCTACTTGAATGAGCGGATCCGAACTGAGCGGATAGGTAATAGACGAGCTCCATACCGCTATGTCCGCATAGGCTTGGACGCCGATCGCATTGGTGTTGTTCAGCGACCATTCGTAGCCCAGTTCCATCCCCAAGAGCAGATGGTAGGTCGGTAAGTAGGAAGGGGAAGCTTGTGTGTAGGGTGTCTCTAACTTACCGGTAATCAGTTGGTTAACCACATGCACGTTGTAAGTCGGGTAGTACGCATCGATATTCGCTTCGTGGATAGTGAAGCTTCGCGTTGCCGATATAGGCATCATAAGACGCGGTCCTATATTCAGCGTCACTCCGCCAAAACGCATCGCGCACAGCAATGCCAAGTCAATCTTGGCAAATTTATCCTGCTGTTTGAATTTTGAAGTGACGGTATAGTCCATTTGGTTGCCCAGATAGTCCGTGTTGGAATACGTATCCGTGCTCGTCCCTTTGAGCGCTGTCGTGCCGTAACCAAAACCTACCCCGAGCCCGAAACCGAGTTCAAAGTTGTTCGATAAATCTCCGTAGAACGAATAACGCAAATCCAGAGCGCCGGCACCTCCGATGCCGGGCTTCACTTCTCCTGTCGCTCCGACCGCAGCAGTAGGCAGATACGTCTGCCCACCACTACGCAGACCTATCGAGAGCATGGAGGTTTGTGCCGATAAAGGAGTACAGAGTACAGAATACAGAGTACAGATCAATAATATAAACTTTCTACTTTCCACTAAACTACTTCTCTAAACTCTAAACTTTCAACTCTAAACTATTTAATAACGATGTATCGGAGCACGGTTCGTTGGTCACCGTTTTGGACGACGACTTGATAGCACCCGGCGACGGGTTGGGCTTGCAGGCTCATCCGCTCCACACCATCAGCGGTGAGTGTCTGCAGGCGGTGTCCGGCGATGTCATAGATGGTGACCGTCGTCGGGTTATTGGGGTTCAAACGTAGCAGTTGTTGCGGTTCCTTGGGTCGCACCATCGTAGGCTCTAACAAAGGCGGGGCAGGTGATGCCGTGGACGCATAATGGACGATGAGCGACCGCATGAGGTCGGTACACAGTACGCCGGACGGACTGCTGCTCACATCGACGGACGCATAGTAGTCGCCGGTACCCAAGAAGGACTGATCGATGGTGAGCGAGTAACCGGTACCCATCCGTTCATCATCGGCGGACGCTCCGTCGGTCAATTGGTCGGGTACGCCACGCACTCGATACCAGGTCACGGCGTCTTCGCCGAAGTAATACCCTTTCGCGTTGATGGTTCGCATATCGAGCATGATGAGCCAGTCGTAGAGCGTGACGACGGGTAGGGCAGGATAGTCGCCGCAGTTAGGCGCGAAATACGCCACGTAATGGGCATCTCCTGTCACTTCGACTTGCCGCACGGCAGAGGTATCTCCGTCGCTCCAATGGTCAAAATGCCAATCGTCAACAGAGCCGGCACGTAGTTCGATCCACGTTCCGCAAGGCACTTCAATGGCACGTATCGGCACCGCGAGAGCCAGGAATAATATGTGAAGCCACTTCCGCTTCAATGCTTTTTTTTATTTAGTAAATCAAAAATGCGGCGGTACGACCTTTTGGTCTAATGTTTATCGTATGTTGGTCTCTTGTGAGCGAGCTCCCATAGCCCACCACCCGCTAACCATTACGTACAACTACAAGTTGTCCGTCCGCCTTACAAAAATGCGCTTTGCTTACAAAAATTCCAAAAATCTATTCAGCGTGTAGCTATATTACAACTATCCGCATGGCTATTTTCGGCATTCTTGGATATTTTTGTGAGGGATCTATCAGTGACAATTTATTGTTGCTGTTAAGTGGAGTTGATTATTAAACTATCTGGGAGCTTGCTCACAAGTAGGTTAGTAAGCAAATCCACTAAGTTACATCTTGTAACTGTTGATCCCGTATTTTTCTCTTCTTTTTTGATTTATAACTCAAAGATCAGTCCTTACGGCAAAACCGTTACAGTTACGTCACCGTGGGTAGCATCGTCAGCGTTAACGGTTACGTTGAATACCTTCGTCTTGAAGACAGCGGTGAAGGTCGGCAGTACACCGTTGTACTCGAAGTCACGCGGGTTAGCTGCGTACAGCGGATTGGTCGGATCATCGATATCGCTCCAGTGGTCGAACTCCTGACAGTCATCATCGGTGTGCGGAGTGAGATGCAGCGTCGTACCGTGAGCAACCGGGAAGTCAACACCCGGGTCGATAGACGGATCAACATCCGTTTCGTCCGCTGCGAAGATAGCCTTGTAGTTCTTGAGCGTCGCATCTTTGATGTTAGAGATCGTACGTGTAGCGGGTGCGGTGGCATCATCTTCCCATTGTACGAAGTGGAAACCGGCTTTCGGAGTAGCGGTGATGGTTACACTACCGTTACAGTCAACAGGGGTACTGGCCGTTGCATCAGCAAAAGCGTTAACAGCGCATACGAGGCTTGCGCAAAGCACTACAAATAATTTTTTCTCTGCCGCAAGGGCGCGATTAATTTTAATAAAATTTTTCATAACTTGGTGTGTTAATTATTGTTACTATTTTTGTTAATTTTGAATTTTGAATTCTTAATTTTTAATTTTTAATTTTTAATTCACAATGATACTTACATCTCCCATGGTGGGGTCTTCGGCATGGACGGTGACGGTAAATGGTCCACCTTCGCCTTCGATGGTGTATTTCTTCCAATTGGCTTTTGTATTATATAACTCTTCCGTTCCACAGGGCACATGGAGGGTGATACTTGATTGTGGCGATTTAGAGGTGAAATATTCCGGCCAACCGGGTATATTATCCGTCCAATATACGTAAATATCCGTTAGTGCATCACTATGATATAGCGTTTGACTGGCCAAAGAAGTGAGCGATGCCGGTATAGATATCGACTGCAGTTGGGTACAATACGGAAATGCGTTTTTGAGAGATATCACTCCTTCCGGAAGCGTGACAGAAATCAAACCATGGCAGCCTTTGAAAGAAGCACTACCAATAGTGGTCACCTGATTGAAATCAATGGAAGTGATACTTGAACATCCTAAGAACGTAAGATTTTTGATTTCCGTAATGCCGTCAGGAATCGTCAATGTTGTCACAAGGGTTCCATTCAGATATAGGTTTCCTCCACCTAAATATTCTGTAGAACCACTATTGTAATTATTGCGCATAAATGGAGTAGCTTCTACTGAAACGCCAAACTCGACATTACACCATGCTGCCAAATCGGTAATATATAACGACTCCATCGCATAGCAGCCGTAGAATGCATTTTGCTCAATAGAGGTAACGGACGGAGGAATCGTAACGGATGTTAGATTTGAGCAACCATTGAACGCATTATATCCGATACTTGTGACTCCATCGGAGATAACAACAGATGTAATGGATGCTCTACGCGATCTCCATGGCATATTCATTCCTGGATAATTACTCATCGCTCCTGTTCCGCTGATGGTTAGTACGCCGCATGTGTTAAGTGACCATGTTAGATTGCTGCCGCATGTGCCACTTAACAAAACATCAGTTATTGTGAATTTGTTATTCCAGCCTTTGTTTTGATACAAAGAAATTGTACCGCAAGGCACGTAGAGTATAGGTTTCGTAGTAAGGTCATGGAAGAAATTTGAGGTATTGGAGCAAGTAGGAATCTGACTTGCTGTTTCCCATGACACATATACATATTGGAGACTAGTACATCCGCAAAATGCGCCCGGAGTAGGCAATGAAGTAATACTTGCCGGCAAACGAACTGTAGTTAGACTTGCACAATCTTTGAATGTCCAATAACTTATCCATTGCATGCCAGATGGAATCTCAACACTTGTGAGAGCTGTAGCACGAAAGGCTTCTAGACCGATATTTGTTAGAGTTGATGGGAGATTTATGGAACTTAGCGCTGTGTGATTTTTAAAAGCACGTATTCCTATGCTAGTGATGCCTTCCGGCAGTACGACACTATTGATATATGAAATATAGGAAGCCCACGGTTGAGGGGAAGACGTATAATCCGCCATCGCTCCGCTACCGCTGATAGTCAGTACGCCGGTACATCTATTGAATGACCATGTGAGGTTATTGCCGTTTGCGCCGCAGTTGCCACCGATAGTACCGAATTGAGCAATATAAGTGGCAGCGGCTGTTACCGTTACAGTACGGGGATTGTCTTTAACGCCATCGCTCCACTGAAGGAAATCGACGTTACAATTGGAAGTCGTAAGGACAGCGGTAATCGTTGCACTTGCTCCGTGATTAATTGTTTTCGAAACAGTTGTGTTTGCCGTACCATTATCTATCTTAACCTTTCCATAGGAGCTGTTATTAGTCGTGGCTGTCAACGTATAGGTATTGATGGCAAAGGTCGCCGTATAGGTAGCATTACCGGTCATTGTGATGGAACGCGGATTGGTTGTATTTCCGTCATTCCACTGCACAAAATGATAACCGGTAGCCGAAGTGGCGGTAATAGTTGTTGATGCACCGTGAACGATAGTAGCGGTTGCGCTTGCTCCGGCAGTACCATTGCTGATCTTCACCGTTCCCTGAGTAGTATTACCAGTTGCGGTCTGTACCGTTAGTGTATATTGATTTTTGGTAAAAGACGCTGTGTATGTTTTCGCGCCAGCCACAAGGACCGTTCGTGGATTGGTTGTATTCCCGTCATTCCACTGAACGAAATGATACCCCGTAGATGCTGTAGCAGTCAATTTGACATTTGCATCGCAACTGGCCTGCTTGGTAACATTTGTGCCGGCTGTACCATTATCAATCTTCACTTTACCCCCAGTGCCGCATGTACAGGTTATCGTTTGTAATGTAGTTACACCGGCAATGGTATAATTTTTCCACCCTGTGGCAGCTTGGTAAAGCGCTTTTGTTCCGCATGGTACGTGAAGTGTAATCCCTGAATTATTGGTTACTGTATTCCAAGGGGGAATATTGGATGTCCAATTCACATAGATGTTCGCTAAAGCAGTACAATTCAAAAACGTATTAGGAGAAAAGGTGGTTAATGTGGCCGGAAATTCGACAGTTGTTAATGCCGTACATCCATTGAAAGCCGACTCTCCGATACTCGTTAGAGTTGATGAAAAAGATATTGTTTGCAGATTAGTACTTTGATAACAACAATCTTGAGGAACCGCTTTAACCCCCGTTCCGAAAGTAATCGTCTTCAAACGGGCGCACTTAAAGAATGCTCCTCGTCCAATACTGGTCACGCTATTAGGAATCGAAATAGTTTGATTGACCGTAGTTGCATTGCCGATTTGCTTAAATGCGTACGGCCCGATAGTTGTTAGTGTCGAAGGGAAAGAAACTGTTTTTAAAGCAGTGCATCCATTGAAAGCTGATTCACCAATAGTCTTTAGAGCAGATGGTAGTGTTATCGTTTGAAGAGCGGTGCATTCATAAAAACAATCTTGAGGAATAGCTTTAACCCCAGTTCCCATAGTGACTGTTACTAGGCGGGAACACTTAAAGAATGCTCCTCGTCCCATACTGGTCACACTATTAGGAATGGATAAAGTCTGATTCTCTGTGGTAGATCTACCGGCGTATCCATACGCGTACGCTCCAATACTTGTTACGGACGAAGGTACGCTAATGTTTTTTAAATAAGAAGTATTGAAGAATGCGTATTCTCCTATGGTTGTTATTGTACTTGGGATTGTTACCTGTTGTACTGCTGCTGCACGAAAAGCATAGTTTCCGATAGTAGTTACTCCGCTTTGAATAGTAATGGTTGTAATGGACGAGCGGTAGTTATACCATGGAGCAGTAGAAATATCTGTATTAGTACCATCTGTCGACAAATAATTAGCCATGGCTCCGCTACCGGTAATGGAAAGCACACCGGTAGATGTATTGAGCGACCATTTGACGTTGCTTCCGTTGGCACCGCAGTTACCGCTATATGTTGCCGCCTGCACATAGTTCATCCCCGCGCTGCCGAGAAGGAGCGCGATCAGAAGAAGAATGCTATGTATGCGACGTGTCATGTGCATGCGTTATGTGCGTATATACGCAAAATCTGCGGCAAAATTACTGTTTTTTTTTGATATTTCACTCACAAATCGTACAAATCGACTCACAAATCGTACAAATCTTCACTTTTCCTCTCCACAATGTAGAAAAATTGACGAATTTATCTATTAAATCAGAAAAATCGCCCGAATTGGACGATTTTTCCTTCGTTAAACATTCACCATTTCATCATTAGCATCATTTGCATCATTAGCATCATTAGCCGTTCTGGGCTTCGTCGTAGGCGTCACCGCAGACTTTCCAGAGCCAAGCCTTGAAGGTCTTGATACCTCCGGCTTCGTCTTTCTGCGCGCGGAACGCAGCTTGGTCTTGCGCCAAGGTAGCGAGGTTCTTTGCG
>CACYHE010000008.1 GCA_902774185.1 uncultured Bacteroidales bacterium
AACAACCGAATCGGGGCGACGATAGTGCATCGCCGTAAGCGTCCCACCTCCACTTGTATCGAGATCATCATCCTCAACGAATCCATCGATACATACACCGGTCGTCTCAACACCCTCAAAGAAGCCGAATCCTGCGGCTTCTGGGTCATCAGCCGTGTCCAAAAAGGCAAACATGCCGTTTGGCACGGTTACCGCGTGTTCCAACTCTTCCTCTCTCCCGTGCACCCGAAGAAACAACGCGAGCAACAACTGCAAACCACCTCCACCACCGTCCAACAACCTCAAATCACCGCTCAAGACGTCACTTTCGAACCTATTTTTGAGAAAAAACGACATCGTACTTGCATATATGCAAAAAAAATCGTACCTTTGCGCCAAATTTCGGATATCTATGAAAAAGATCATCTATCTATTCCTAATACTCGCGCTTCCGTTATCCGCATTCGCGCAGACGGCAAGTAACGTCGTTGCCGCGCAAGTGGGCAACACAATAGAAATTACTTACGACCTGGATCAGCCGGCACAAGTAACCCTGCTCCTTTCCCTTAATGGCGGTGCTACCTATTCCCCAACCCCAAAAGCCCTTACCGGCGATGTGGGAATGAACATCCAACCCGGGCATAAGAAAATTATCTGGAACCTCTTTTCGGACGACCATAATTGGGAAATTGAACGTGCGCGTTTTAAAGTGGTAGCATTGAATATGAATAAGGAGTTTTACCTTGGGAGAATTTCCTTCAAGATGATTTATGTAGAGGGTGGTACGTTCACGATGGGGGCTACTTCCGAGCAAGGAAGAGGAACCGATAAAGATGAAAAACCCGCTCATCAAGTGACGCTAAGCGATTATTATATTGGTCAAACCGAAGTAACGCAAGGCCTGTGGGAAGAGATTATGGGCGACGTTCCGCTAAAAAAATATAATGGGAGTAAATATCCGGTCGCCGTGGTGAGTTGGGAGGAATGTCAGAAGTTTATAGACAAACTCAACAGAGCGTTTGCTTCGCAATTAAGCGGTAAACGTTTTGCTTTACCTACCGAGGCACAATGGGAATATGCGGCTCGGGGAGGCAAAAAGAGCAAGGGTTACAAGTACAGCGGCAGCAATACGGTTGGTAGTGTGGCATGGTACAAAGATAATAGTGATCAATTATCGCATCCGGTGGGTGTCAAAACGGCAAATGAACTTGATATCTATGATATGAGTGGAAATGTGTGGGAGTGGTGTCAAGATTGGTACGGCTCGTATAGCAGTAATCCGCAGACGAATCCTAAAGGCGCTTCTTCCGGCTCTGACCGCGTGATGCGTGGCGGCAGTGAGATTAACGATGCGAAAGCCTGTCGCGTGTCGTTTCGCAATTACGAAGCACCGGAGTCGCATTATAGCAACATAGGCCTCCGCCTCGTTATCCAGTAAAATCGTAATTTTGCGCTAAATTTCAAACATATATGAAAAAAATCATCTATCTATTCCTAACACTTGTTCTACCGCTATCCCTCTCTGCGCAATCCAATGAGTCCAACATCATCCGCATCTCGGCGCATAAGATCCTGTACTTCAGCGACTATGCCAAGCCCATCGTGGAGAAAGCTATCAACGAGTGGCAAGTCAAAGATGAGTTCGAGAAGACCTCCGATTGGCAGAAACGGGTCAACGAGACTACCCGTAACGCCAAGATCAAAGAACTGACCAAACAATGTGAAGCGGAATACCTCAAAAAATACACCGCCACACTCAAACCCAATGTCAGCCTGGCAGGTTTCTATGATGCTGACAATGAGGTCTTTCTGCTCTCCGAACCCCTTTTCGGAAACATGATCGTCTCGGTGCCTATCGGCGAAGCCCGCGCCTTCAAGCAGAACTGGGCTTCCGCCCAACTGACACCCCAATACTTCATCGAGAACGATGTACTGGCGTTGTCCTCCCTGGACATCTATTTCCCGTCTCTCAACAAGCACTATACCTATTCCAACCAGGCTTCGCTCAAATACGAGCAGGCACAGGTGGATTATAACTTCGACCCCATCGACATCGCTGCAGGTGGCAGTTCGGTACAGAAAGGTCAGCAGACTATAGAGCAGAAGAAACTCACCATCGGCAAGTCCCAAGTGGACCTGCAGATCCCGGAGACCAATGCCTCCAACCCCAACACTTTCGTCATCATCATCGCCAATGAGGACTACAAATCCGTGGCATCCGTGCCCTTTGCCCTCAATGACGGACGAACACTCGCCAAGTACTGCCAACGCACCCTCGGCATCCCTGCCGCGAACATCAAGGTACACGAGAACGCGACCTACAACGACATCCGCCTTGCCATGGCTTGGCTCAAGAATGTCTGCGAGAAATACGAAGGCGAGGCATCGGTCATCTTCTATTACACCGGTCACGGCATCCCCGACGAGTCGGACAAATCGGCGTACCTGTTGCCGGTTGACGGAGACGGTCGGTACGTGGCTACCGGCTACAAAGTGGACGACCTCTATCAGAAACTCGGCGAGATGCCTACCAAATCCGTCACCGTCCTGCTCGATGCTTGTTTCTCCGGCGCTACACGTGACGGTAAGATGGTCGCACAAGCCAAGGGCGTAGCCCTCAAAGTGAAGAAAGGTACCCCCTTGGGTAACACGGTGGTTCTCTCTGCCGCACAAGGAGACGAGACAGCCGGTTTCAATGAGGAAGAAGGACACGGTATGTTCACCTATTTCGTCTTGAAAAAACTGCAAGAGACACAAGGCGATGTCAACCTCCAAGACCTCTCCGAGTACGTCATCCGTGAAGTAGGCCGCAAGTCTGCTGTCACCAACAAACCCCAAACCCCTTGCGTCACCCCCTCTGCCACCATCGGCAACGCATGGCAAAACTGGAAACTCAAACCATGAGAAGATCTTTTATACTCCTTTTAGTAATCGTTGCAGCCCTCTCTCCTTGCTTCGCGCAACAGAAACTACCGCAAGTGCGGACGCTGGAGACGAAGGGATGGAAAGTGCAGCATTCGGTGATGAGCTGGGATTCGCTCAGCATCTATTTCGCTGCCAAAGAACCCGGCAAGTCCGATTATGACCTGTACGTGCTGTACGCAGAAGGTTGGCGCTGGGGTGAACCGCAGCGTATCAATGCCCTCAGTACCGCAGCGGATGAGATGTATCCGTCCATCAGCGGAGACGAGCAGATGCTCTTCTACGAGGTGCGTAACCAGACGCCGGACATCCAAAGCCAGATCTGGCGGGCATGGTATCGGAATAACCGATGGCAGGAAGCCGCTCCCCTCATCATCAGTAGTGTGGAGGATGCCCAACCCAAGCTGCTGGAAGATAACATGACCCTGGTCTTCAAACGGCGTGAGCAGACCAAGAAACACGACGGGGCATGGCTTCGATTCACCGCCACGATGATGGACGATCATAACTGGACCCTCCCCATGCAGGTGGCGTCCAATCCCGCTCCGCAACCTATCTTGGCAGCAAGCGGTACCATCGTTCGGCAGAAAGGCAACCGACCCTTGGCGGATGGTAAGGTGCTGGTATATGATGCGACGAACGAGCAGCTGTTACAGACCGCTTATGTCCATCCGATGACGGGACGTTGGCGCATCGCTCTGCAGCAGAACAAGCATTATCGCTTGGCGTTGACGGCTCCCGGTTACTCCTATCATTATATCGACATCCAGACCGACGGGCTGACCAAACGCGAGACACGTGATTACGGATCCATCGCCTTGGATGACCAATTGGTCTTGAACCTGACCACCTATGATGCCGAGACGCAAGTGGTGCTTACCAAACGGCAAGAGGTCCTGAGCTTGGGACAGATCCATACCTTGAACCTGTCGCAGGAGGGCTATAAGACCGCCTCGCTGACCGTGAATACGGAGCGGCCGACTGTCTTCACCCAAACCGAACTGGATATCCCTCTCCAGCCCCTCAAGCGGCTTCATCGTTTTGTCATCACCGATGCCCGAACGAACGAAGCGGTGGAAGGTCTCAACCTCCGTCTGAACGGTCAACCGACCGCTCCACAAGCGGCATTGCGAATCAACCAAGAGCAGACCTTGCAACTATCCGCACCCGGGTATATCTTCTTCGACACCTTATTCAACACCGGCGCGGACACCACCGATCGCACGATAGCCGTTCGCCTGCTGCCCATTGAGAAGAACATGGTGCTCCAACTAAGGAACATCCAGTTCGAATACGACTCCTATGAGTTGACGGAGAGCTCGAACGACGAGTTGGAAGCATTGGCACAGTTGCTTTTCATGAACCCTACGCTGCGTATCGAGTTGTCTTCCCATACCGATGACCAGGGTACGGACCGCTATAATGACCGTCTCTCTACGCTGCGTGGCAAGGCGGTGGAACAGTGGCTAAAGGAACGGGGTATAGAAGCCGGCCGTATCGAGACGGTAGGGTACGGCAAACGCAAACCGCTCGTTGCCAATGACAGCGAAGAGCACCGTGCGCTCAACCGCCGCGTGGAGATCAAAGTGATTGATTTTTAGGGAAAGGAGGAAAGTATGAAACGTATATCCGTTATAGTTCTTATCTGCTCTTTGATCCTTCTCCCGCTTCGGGCACAGGAGAAATACAACGTGGTGCTGGAGCAAACGAAAGGGCTCAGTCCGTACGAGGCGATCTACGTGCTGATGGATTACCAGGCCTGGCATCCCGATAATGCCAGTATCTACTACCATCTAGGCGATTTGTGTTACGACCTGCTGCCTACGCGTGACCCCCTGCATCATTATACGGAATTGAGCAGTCTGCTCTATCAGTCCCGTCTGTTCTACGGCAACTGCCTGCATTTTGCCAAAGATCAGAAGTTACCGGGTTGGCAGTACGAACCCTTGGCGCAAGGGCAGAAGAAGATCGAGTACGATGCGCTCAAGCAGTATATCAAACCCCGGTTGGAGGAAGTCAAACGGCAACAGACAGCCTGCGATTCGATCCATCATACCTTCGTGCGCATGACCGAGCGGTATAACCGATGCCAGAACCTGTTCACCGATTTCCTCAACCGGTACTCACGGGAGAAGACGGCGCACCTGCAGCTCTTACCGGCTGAACGGCGCCTGCTGGAGATGTTGCGTCAAGCAACAGACAGTCTGAACAACGATATCGAGGCCTATCAGCAGGCACTTGCTTTGCAACCCGTTCCCGCTTACGCACCCGTCTTCCATAAGGAACCTATCGTCCTCTACCGTTTGGACGGACTGACCCATACCGACTTCCTGCAGAACGATATCGCCATCTGGGACTACAGTCAATGGGCAAGCGCTTTCCTGGAGGAACAGGTGCAGGTCTATGAGCGGCTCTATACCGATGCCGCGCAGGAACAGCGACAGTTAGAGACCCAGTTGGCGCGTTACCGTGCCGGGCAGTCGATATCCGGATACATGGACGAGACCCTCTTAGGCCGTTGTGACCGACTCGAATGGCAGACGAACCAGTCGGACTCGATTCGTTTTCTTCAAGAAGCAATTAAGAACGGAGCAGCCCAACAGACCATCGCCCAGAGCAACGCTCCGCAGAGCATACGCGAACTGATCCCGCTTCTTCAACTGGCAGCCACCCGACGTCATGCGACCCAAGACAGTGCGTGGCGAACGATGAACGAACAACTCATCGAGATGGCGCAACCCCTGCGTATCCAACAGCAACCGACCTACAAACATCCGATAACCGGTGAGACCATCGCCTATCAGGCTTCGGAAGGGGAGAAAGTGCATTGCTTGTTGCCGGACGAGATGGGGTACCGCTGCGTGCTGACCGACAAAGCCGGAGACCTGTGCGTCCTCATTCTGGACTACGACCGGCATGTGCTGAAAGAGCAACTCCGTATCCCTGAAGAACAGGCACTCGTGTTCACCAAGATACCCGGTGGCTTATGGGGCCTCATCACCGATAAAAAGCTCTATTGGGTCGAATAATCGTAAAAAAATCGCGAAAAGAATGGCATACGCTTGCGTATGTCATTTTTTTTTCGTACCTTTGCAGCCAAATTGGGAAATATGGCTAAATGACCCAATAAATCGTCCAATAAATCGTCCAATCGTAAATCGTAAAATCGTAAATAAAATTATGGAATTTAAGTATGCGCCGATGTTTCAACTCGGTAAAGATGAAACAGAGTATTATCTGCTGACCAAAGACTATGTGTCGGTCAGTGAGTTTGAAGGACACGAGATCCTCAAAGTGCAACCGGAGGCATTGACCCTCATGGCACAACAGGCTTTCCATGACGTGAGCTTCATGCTGCGACGTAGTCACAACGAGCAGGTGGCGAAGATCCTGCGTGACCCCGAGGCTTCTGCCAACGATAAGTACGTAGCACTCACCTTCCTGCGCAATGCCGAAGTGGCTTGTAAAGGTCAACTGCCGCTTTGCCAGGATACCGGTACGGCAATTATCCATGGCGAGAAGGGTCAGGAAGTATGGACCGGTTTCTGTGACGAAGAGGCCCTCAGCAAGGGTGTCTTCAATACCTATACCGAGTGCAACCTGCGTTATTCGCAAAACGCACCGCTCAACATGTATGATGAGGTGAACACCAAATGTAACCTGCCGGCACAGATCGACCTCGAGGCTACCGAAGGTGCGGAATACAAGTTCCTTTGCGTAACCAAAGGTGGCGGTTCTGCCAACAAGACCTATCTCTATCAGGAGACCAAGGCACGTATCCAGAACCCGGGTACGCTCATTCCGTTCCTGGTGGAGAAGATGAAGAGCCTCGGTACCGCTGCTTGTCCCCCGTACCACATCGCCATCGTCATCGGTGGTACTTCGGCGGAGAAGAACCTGCTCACCGTCAAACTGGCTTCTACCCATTATTATGACAGTCTGCCTACTTCTGGCGATGAGACCGGTCGTGCGTTCCGTGATATCGAACTGGAGAAACAACTGCTCCAAGAGGCGTATAAGATCGGTCTGGGTGCTCAGTTCGGCGGTAAATACATGGCGCATGACGTACGCGTCGTTCGTCTGCCCCGTCACGGTGCAAGTTGCCCCATCGGTCTCGGCGTATCGTGCTCTGCCGACCGTAACATCAAATGTAAGATCAATAAAGACGGTATATGGATCGAGAAACTCGATAACAACCCCGCATCCCTCATCCCGGCAGAACTGCGTCAGGCAGGTGAAGGCGATGCCGTTCGTATCGACCTCAACCAGCCGATGAAGGATGTCTGCGCGATCTTGACCAAATATCCGATTGGTACGCGTCTAAGTCTGAACGGTACCATCATCGTAGGCCGTGATATTGCGCATGCGAAGATCAAAGCGCGTCTCGATGCAGGGGAACCGATGCCCGAATACCTCAAGAACCATCCGATCTATTATGCCGGTCCGGCAAAGACTCCGGCTGGCATGGCCTGCGGTTCGATGGGTCCGACCACGGCCGGTCGTATGGATCCCTACGTAGATGAGTTCCAGGATCACGGCGGCAGTATGATCATGCTCGCCAAGGGTAACCGCTCCATCGACGTGACGAACGCCTGTCAGAAACACGGCGGTTTCTACCTCGGCTCGATCGGTGGTCCGGCTGCTATCTTGGCGCAGAACAACATCAAGTCCATCGAGTGCGTCGAATATCCCGAATTAGGTATGGAGGCCATCTGGAAGATCGAAGTGGAGAACTTCCCGGCTTTCATCCTGGTCGATGACAAAGGCAATGATTTCTTCAAACAACTCAAACCCTGCCAGGGTTGCACCATTTTGTAGTTTGAAAGTTTGAGGGTTTGAAAGTTTGAAATCGTTCAAACAACATCAAACAAAAGCAAACAATGTCAAACAAAAGAAGAAAATATCGGTTAGCGATGCTGGATGACACCACGCTGCGCGAAGTGTTTCACTTCCGCGTCAGTATGTTAGGTGCCATCAGCGTCATGACGGTCGCTTTCCTCTTGTTGGTAGGAATCCTGTCCGCCCTCATCGTATATACCCCGATCCGTAATATCTTACCCGGTTACAGCGCCAGCCTGCGCCAACAGTTGATCGAAGAGTCGGCACGTGTGGACTCCTTACAAGGCAGTCTGAGTGTGCAACGACAGTACTTGGAAGATATCAAACGGATGGTGGCAGGCGAACTGGAGACGGATAGCGTGCAGAGTCTGGATAGCTTGCAACGCGTGGAGCGTGCACAGATCGTGATGACGCAGTCCAGCGAAGTGACGGAGGCTTTCTTGGCGCAGTATGAGCAGAAAGAGCGGGACCGTCTTGCGCTTTTCGATAACACCGCCGCACGCACCCTCCGACGTTTGCAACGTCCCGTTCGAGGTGTGATCGTCTCTTCCGCCAACCCCGATCAACGGCTGTATGCGGTGACGGTAAAGACAGCGAAGAACGAACCCGTACTGGCTACGACACGAGGAACGATCGTGACGATAGAACGAATGATCGATAACACCTTCGCCATCACTTTGCAGCACGGTTCGTTCGTGACGGTCTATCGTCATGTGACGCAGTCGTTCAAGGCACAAGGTGCAACAGTCGAGGCAGGTGAGTCGCTCGGACAGATGAACGGACAGACTCCCCTCACTATCGAACTATGGGACGCAGGGCAGTTCGTGAACCCCGAAGAAGTGATCGTATGGTGAAAAATCTTTGTATATTAGGTTCGACGGGGTCGATCGGAACGCAGACGCTGGATATCGTGCGGGCGTACCCCGAGCGCTATAGCGTCTATGCTATCTGTGCGAACCGCAGTGTCGATAAACTGGTGGAACAAGCCCTGGAGTTTCATCCCGAAGTGGTCTGCATCGCCGATGAGTCGTTATATGATACGCTCAACTCTCAACTCTCAACTCTCAACTGTAAAGTGTGGGCCGGCCCCGACGCGATCGCTGAGCTAGTCACCATGCCGTCTATCGACATCGTCGTAGCCTCCATGGTGGGGTACGCCGGACTGCGTCCTACCATCGAAGCCATCAAAGCCGGTAAGACCATCGCGCTTGCCAACAAAGAGACGCTCGTCGTAGCCGGAGAGATCATCTGCGAATTGGCACAACAGTACCATACGCCGATCTTACCGGTGGATAGCGAACACAGTGCGATCTTCCAATCCCTCGTCGGCGAAGACCGCAGTGAGATAGAGAAGATCCTGCTTACTGCCAGCGGAGGTCCCTTCCGTACGTTCACACTTGATCAGATGCGCTCTGTCACGGCTGACGATGCCCTCAAGCATCCTAACTGGGAAATGGGAGCCAAGATCACCATCGATTCCGCTTCGATGATGAACAAAGGCTTCGAAGTGATGGAAGCCAAATGGCTCTTTGGGGTACCGGTGGAGAAGATACAAGTACTCGTTCATCCGCAGTCTATTGTGCATTCGGCTGTTCAGTTCTCCGACGGTGCCATCAAGGCGCAACTCGGTGCACCCGACATGCATCTGCCCATCCAGTACGCCCTCTCGTTCCCCGAACGACTCGCATCGGACTTCCCTCGTGCCGACCTGTTCGCACTCAAGAACCTGACGTTTGAACAACCGGACTTGGTACGCTTCCCCAACTTGGCACTCGCCTACGAAGCGATGCACCGGGGAGGAAACATCCCTTGCGTCCTCAATGCCGCCAACGAAGTGGTGAACCTCGCTTTCCGGCAAGGACGCTGCGGCTTCCTGCAGATGTCTGACATCATCGCCGAAACGATGAACCAAGCGGACTTCATCCCAAAACCTACCTACGAAGATTACGTAGCTACCGACACTGCGGCACGCCGGATAGCCGAAAAAATGGTAAATGGTAAATGACCAAATAGTAAATGACTTTATGATACAAGCAATACAGTTAATATGCGCATTGGCCTTTCTCGTGTTGATTCACGAGTTGGGACATTTTACTTTCGCCAAGATCTTCCATGTGCGTGTGGAGAAGTTCTATCTCTTCTTCAACCCTTGGTTCTCCATCATCAAGATGAAGAAATTCGATGGTAAATGGCATTTTAAGTTCTTTACCAGGAATCAGGGAGAGGAAGATGAATGGGCGCAACATCCGGAAAATACGGAGTGGGGACTTGGTTGGCTGCCTCTTGGCGGTTACTGCGCCATCGGAGGTATGGTCGATGAGACGCACAAGACGGAAGACCTGGCGCCCGAACCGCAAGCTTGGGAGTTTCGTTCCAAACCGGCTTGGCAACGCATGTTCATCATCTTAGGCGGTATCCTCGTTAACTTCATCGGTGCCCTCGTCATCTTCTCCATGCTCCTTTGGCACTGGGGACAGGACACCTTACCGCTGCGTAACGTGACCACCGGTCTGTGCTATTCGCAGATTCTGTTGGATGAAGGATTCGAGCAACAGGATAAGATCCTCTTTATTAACGGCAAAGAACCCGAAGACCTGGGTGAAGTGATTGAAGCCATCCTCATCGAAGGTAAGCAGAATGTCGTCGTGCTGCGCGGTTCGGACACCGTACAACTGATGATGTCGGAGGACTTAGGCACCCGTTACTTGGCAGAACAGAACGCGTTCGACAAAGCGGAGCGGGATAAGAAACGGGCGAATAAAGACTATACCAAGCGACGTATGACCTTGGTGTCCGAATGGATCCCGTGTGTCATCGATACCGTCTTCCCGAACGAAGCGGGCGCTCTGGCAGGCTTGCGCAAAGGAGACAGCATCGTCACGGTGAACGATATCCCTACGCCTTGTCTGACCTTGCTGAATCGAGAGATGCGCCATCATACGGACGACACGATAACCGTTGCTTATTACCGTGCCGGAGAATACTGCACCGTACAGGCCATCGTCAAAAACGGTTCGCTGGGTTTTGCTGCTAAATGGGATTTCAAAGTGAAGCACCGGGACTATACTTTCTTGGAATCCATCCCTGCCGGTATCGAGTACGGATGGGGTATCTTGACGATGTATGTCAAGCAATTCCGTCTGGTGTTCACCAAAGAAGGCGCACAATCGGTAGGCGGCTTCGGTGCAATCGGTTCGATGTTCCCCTCCACTTGGAGTTGGCAATCGTTCTGGCATATGACCGCCTTCCTCAGTATCATCCTTGCCTTCATGAACTTCCTGCCCATACCGGCTTTGGACGGCGGATACATCCTCTTCCTGCTGGTAGAGATGATCACCCGCCGCAAACCGAGCGATAAGTTCTTGGAGAAAGCCAACGAGATCGGTTTCTGGCTCTTGCTCCTCCTCCTTATCCTGGCGAACGGTAACGATTTATTAAAGCTGTTTTTCTGATTATGAGACGTTTTGTTTGTTATGTACTCATGGTGTTTCCTCTAATGGCATGGACAAAGAATCCTACCGTCAGCGGTTATGTCGTGGATATTCAAACAGGCGAACGACTGATAGGTGCTACCGTCTTGGACTTACAATCAGGAGTCGGGGTAACGACGAATGTAAATGGTTTCTATTCATTGACGATTCCGGCAGATACGGTACAACTGCGAGCCAGTTATGTGGGATACGAAGCGGTATCTTCATCTATGTTTGTGCTTAAGACCGATACCTTGGTGGAGATAGCATTAACCTCATCGAATGTGTTGGAAGAGTTGACGGTGGAAGGAACATACTCGGTATCCGGT
The DNA here is from genome assembly GCA_902774185.1 of uncultured Bacteroidales bacterium. GTDB lineage: Bacteria > Bacteroidota > Bacteroidia > Bacteroidales > Paludibacteraceae > Colicola. Next base: position 11,540 of record CACYHE010000008.1, read on the forward strand.
ACGCAGTCCGTTCAGATGTCTGCGGTAGAGATACCTATATCGCAGATCAAAGGAATACCCGCTATCGGCGGTGAGGTGGATATCCTAAAAGTAATCCAACTATTACCGGGCGTGCAGTCGGGCTCGGAAGGCTCTGCCGGATTATACGTCCGAGGTGGAGGACCGGATGAGAACCTGATCATGTTAGACGGGGTGCCCCTCTATTCGGTCAATCATATGTTAGGTTTCTTTTCTGTCTTCAATGCGGACGCTGTTAAGAATGTGACCCTATATGAAGGTAATTTCCCGGCACGGTACGGCGGTAGGTTGTCTTCTATCATTGATGTGAGACAGAAAGATGGTGATGCGTATAGTTATCATGGTAACCTGACGGTCGGATTAATTGCAACCAAGTTCAGCCTTGAAGGCCCAATATATTGGACGAAAGAAGATTGGAGAAGGTACCGGAATAAAGAAACGGTGAAAGCACAGACGACGTTTAATATTTCCGCTCGACGAACCTTATACGACCTTTTTATGGCACCTGTCGCTGCGGCGGTAACTCGGTATGAAACGAATGGAGAGGAAACGGCTACCGGAGGATATTATTTCTATGATGTCAATGCCAAATTGACCCATACTTTCTCTGAGAACGATAAGTTAAGCGGTTCGTTCTATATGGGTGATGATGTCGTTTACGCGCGCATGCGTGATCGATCTATCTCTGAAGGGGATGCATATTCCGCTTATACGAAAATGCGCTATAACTGGGGTAACCTTTTTGCTGCGCTTAACTATGAGCACCGCTTCAACGGTCGCTTGTATAGTACGTCTCAAGTGAGCTATACGCGTTATAAGTATAAACTGTCTGCGGGCATGGAGGAAGAGTCCAAAAAGACGAACGAAAGAATGGAAGTGCGTATGAGCTATGACTCTTATATCATGGATCTGATGGCGCAGATGAACTTCGAATGGTGCCCGAATACGCGTCATATAGTGCATTTCGGAGGCAATTACACCTATCATATGTTTCGTCCTCAAGTAGGACGTCTGGATGCAACATGGCCTGCCGATAGTGGGACGGTTGCTAATGTGGATACCACTTTCTCTGTGGGTGGAACCAATCATACGCACGAAGCTAATATCTATATAGAAGATACATACGCACCGTGTTCGTGGTTCAAGATGAACATCGGTCTGCATGCCGGTTTGTATCATACTGACGGACGAACCTATCCTTCTATAGAACCGCGCGTCGGGTTGCGCTTCCTGCCGCATAAAGATGTGGCAATCAAACTGAGTTATGCCTACATGTCCCAATACGTGCATATGCTCTCCAACACCTCCGTCTCATTGCCTACCGACTTGTGGGTACCGGTCACATCTGATATCCCACCGATGCGTTCGATGCAGGTGGCTGCGGGGGTGACGTATAATGTGCTTAACCAAGTAGAACTTTCCGTAGAAGGTTACTACAAGCGCTCACTGAACTTGCTGGAGTACAAAGACGGTGCGTCCTATATGAATGGTAAAAATTGGGAGGGTCAGGTGTGTGTAGGAGACGGGTGGAGTTACGGCGTTCAATTCCTTGCGCAGCGCAAGATAGGACCCGTAACGGGATGGATTGGCTATACATGGAGCCGTACAATGCGCCAGTTTGACAAACCCGGGCAGGAGATTAACTTCGGCAAACCTTTTCACGCCAAGTATGATCGTGAGCATGACCTGAGTATTACGCTGCAGTACCAGATAAATAAGAAATGGGAGATAGCTTCCACTTTCGTCTATGGAACCGGTACGCGCGGAACGCTCGGACTACAGAAATATGAAGATCGTTATTCTTATTACCAAGGAATAGGAACGACAAGTACAACGTCATTAGTTTACGCAATAGAGGAACGTAATAACTACAAGATGCCGGACTATCATCGTTTGGACTTGGGCGCAACCTGTCATCTTCCGGATAAGAAGCATGCGGGTTGGGAGCATATCGTGAATATGTCGGTCTATAACGTCTATTGTAATTTTAATCCGTTTCTGGTCTATCCGCAAGGGAGCAGATTGTATAAACTAAGTCTGTTTCCTGTATTGCCCAGTGTCAGTTATACCTTTAAATTCTGAACGCAATGAAAAGATGTCTATACCTATTATTGACTATCGCAGTCCTTACTTCTTGTGAGCAGGAGATACCGTATAATGGGGAATACCAAGACCCGAAACTGGTGTTGCAATTAAGGGAGGAATTACCGGAAGGGCCATATTATGTAGGATGTTTGATATCTCGTTCTGCTTTTTTCTTGGATAAGTTATCTAGTCCTGCGGAATTGCGTATAAACGATGCCTCCGTAACTATGCAACGCAATGAGGATGAACCGATAGCGTTACAAAGAGTGGGGGAAGGGGTGTATGCGTTTACAAATGCGCTACCGTTTTTTCAGGTCGGCGATGTTATCCGTTTTCGTGCTTCGTGTTCCGGTTATCCGGATATAGAGGCTTGCGATACTATTGTGCCGCGACCGGAAGTGGACCTTGTCGCATACACGTATGATTCTATAAAGAATGTATTTCACGTACGCGTGCGTTTTGGCGATAATACTGGATACGAAGGTTTCTTAGGATGCAAAGGATATGTTTATATCAAATACAAAAATGCACCTTATGGAACCGCTAAAGAGTATGATTCTCGTCAAATCCGGAGTAAGGATGCTATCTTTTCAGGAGTTGGAAATGCGTTTTCTTCGGAAAGAGGATATAATGCGCCAATAGAATTGTTTTGTAAAACGAAAGATGCCAGCAATAGAGAAGTAGAGTTTGAAATACCCGTCGGGTTAAGTCTGTCGAACGCAAATGTAATGGTAGTAGATGAACGTGTAGGGATTACCTTTACTACACATAGCCAACATTCTTATCGATATTGGAAATCGCTATACAACTATAAACATATACAAGGATCGGAAGATGTAGATATGAGCACAGCCATTTCAGGTATGTTTGGCTCAGAGGAAAGCGTACAACTGTATAGTAATGTAGAAAACGGGTATGGTATTTTATCGGCAGCTTCATCTAAATTTGTAAGTGTAATTTTTGAAATAGAGTATAATCAATGAATTATTTTGTCCATGAATCGTCCTACGTGGACGAAGGTTGTCAAATAGGTGCGGGCACGAAGATCTGGCATTTTAGCCATGTTATGTCCGGTTGCATCATCGGTGAGAAATGCAATATCGGTCAGAACGTGGTGATATCGCCCGATGTGGTTTTAGGCCGTAATTGCAAGATCCAGAACAACGTATCCGTCTATACCGGTGTGCGTTGCGAGGACGATGTGTTTCTGGGGCCCTCGATGGTCTTCACCAACGTCATCAATCCCCGTGCAGCGGTTAGTCGCAAAGATGAATACAAACAGACCCTCCTCAAACGCGGTGTTTCTGTCGGAGCGAATGCCACCATCGTGTGCGGTCACACCTTAGGCGAGTACTGCATGATCGGTGCCGGTTCGGTAGTAACCAAAGATGTGCCTGCCTATGCCCTGATGGTCGGTAACCCTGCCCGCCAAATAGGATGGGTCAACGCCCATGGCGATAAATGCGCATCCCTCGAAGAGGCCCAAATGGTAAATGGTAAATGACTAAATGGTAAATGGCTTTATGATACAGCGAATTCAAACCCTTTATTTGTTGGCAGTAGTGGCATTGGGAATCACCTTATGCTTCATGCCGGTTCTTGAGTTTTATACCCCGGAGAACGCAGAAGTGTTGCGTATCTGGCAACTTGGTGCATTAGGTCTGACGGAGACCACCGTCACGGACTTGGCACCTGTGACCCTGCAAGGTCTTTGGGGCCTTACCGTAGCAACAGCTCTGATCCCCTTGTTGGCACTGGTGGATATCTTTCTCTTTAAGAAACGTATCCTGCAAGCACGCTTGAATATCTTCTCCGTCATGCTTTGTTTTGGTTACTACGGTGTGTTGGCTATCTATGTTTGGTTGGCCAAAGAGGCTATCGGCATCGAGTGGCGTATCCTGCCTTGGTCGTCCATCCCTGCCGTATGTCTGGTACTGACCTTCATGGCTACCCGTCGTATTCTCAAAGATGAAGCCCTCGTGCGTGCCGCAGACCGCATCCGTTAAATCGTCCAATCGTCAATCGTCCAATCGTCAATCATTTTTATGCTTTTATTACAAGACATAACTACTTTGGCTGCCGATGCGCAGACGAAGATGTTGCCGCCTGACTCGGTGCGTGCCGGTGCGCGGCAGATGATCGAGTATGCCAAATCCGATCCGCAAGGGTTCTGGAGTGTGGTAGGCGACACCGTACTGCATTTTGGTATCAAAGTGCTGATCGCCTTCGTTATCTACCTCATCGGTATCTGGCTTATCCGTATCGTGAAGAAAGGCTTGAAACGTGTCTTTGACCGCAAGCAGACCGAACCTACCATCGCTTCGTTCATCACGTCTTTCGTATCCATCTCGATGACCATCCTGCTCATCGTGGTAACGGTCAGCACATTAGGCGTTAACACTACCTCCTTAGCCGCTCTGCTGGCAGCCGGAGGTATGGCGGTAGGTATGGCGCTGTCCGGTACGCTGCAGAACTTCGCAGGCGGACTCATGATACTGGCGTTCAAACCCTTCAAAGCCGGTGATTTCATCGAAGCGCAGGGACATATGGGCAAAGTGATCGAAGTCAATATCACCGCTACGAAGATCCTTACCACCGATAACCGCGTCGTCATCTTACCCAACGGTGCCCTCTCTAACGGAACCATCAATAACTACAGCGGACGTCCGATGCGAAGGGTAGAGTGGAACGTCAGCGTGTCGTACGGGGTGGACTCGGCGGCATGCAAACAAACCATCCTGGATATCGTTAACAGTGACGAACGCGTACTCAAAGCGGATACAAATATGAAGGCGTTGTACAAACAACTCAACATCTCCGCCTACCAACTCAACACGGTCAACTATCGCATGGAAGCCATTCCGGCACCGTTTGTGGGACTGAAGAGCCTGAACAGCAACGACATTACATTTGTGGTGCGTGCATGGGTGAAAGCGGATGATTACTGGGATGTCTTCTTTGATCTGCAGGAGCGGTTCTATACCGAACTACCGCCGCAAGGCTTTACATTTGCTTATCCGCACATTGAGATAGTGCATTGACAAGCATACCGCAGGCGGCAAGGATATCTTCGCCTCGGGAACGACGAATGGTTGTGGTGATGCCGTTATCGGTCAGATAATCGCGGAACCACGCCATTTGTTTTTCGTCTGAGGAAGGAAAATGTCTTTCAACTTTCGACTTTTGACTTTTGACTTCTTCTACGCCTTCGTGAAAACGAATCAGGTTAATGCGGCAGTTAAGTCCCTTCAGCAGGCGCAATAACTCTTTCGCATGACGGATCGTATCGTTCTGACCTGCCCAACAGATATATTCAAAACTGACGCGTCGTTGATGCGACCAATCGTATTGCTTGAGCAACGCTACGACATCCGTGATGGACAGCATCTTCTCTGCCGGCATGATTTCTTTACGCTCTGCAGCAAAGGGATTATGCATCGATACCGCCAGATGGCACTCGCTCTCGTCTAAGAACCGCTTCATGGCAGGGATACCAACCGTCGATACCGTGATACGTTTCGGTGACCAGGCGCACCCGTACGGAGCGGTCATGATCTCCAAGGAGCGCAAGACATTGTCGATATTATCCATCGGTTCCCCTTCGCCCATGAAGACGATATTGGTCAAATCATCAAAGTAGAAAATCTGATTCAGGATGTCCGCAGCCGACAGATGACCATGAAAACCAAGAGTTCCCGTCATGCAGAACTTACAGCCCATCTTACAGCCCGCCTGCGTGGATACGCAGAGGGTAGCGCGATCCTCTTCCGGGATATAAACCGACTCAATGAATTGTTCGCCTACCGCAAACAAATACTTCCGTGTCCCGTCTGCACTGACCGCTTCCCGAACCGGTGCATGACGACCGATGGTATAGTTGGCTTTTAACGCTTCCCGTCCTTTCAGACTGATATTGCTCATCGCATCGAACGTACTGACCCGACGCACATAGAGCCACTCTGCCAATTGTTTACCGGCGAACTTCTGCAAACCGACGGACAACGCCACTTGCTGCAATTCTTCTAATGTTTTACCTAACAGAACCTCCATCACAGTAACTTGCTCAACTGCTCGTAGTACTTCGGCGAAACGGGTACGGACTTGCTGTTGGTTACATCCAACTCCGCCTGAATAAATCCTTCTTTATCCTTGCGCAGCACCTTCACGTGACGCGGATTGACAAAGTACGAACGCTGACAACGGATGATACCGTGTTTCTCCATCAGCTCTTCAATGCGCCGCATCGACTGACGCAGTGAGTACTCTTTGAGTTTATCTCCCTCCAGATAATGAATGGATATATAGTTCTCTTGCGCTTCCACAAACAGGATGACATTATTGGCGATGACTAACTTCAACCTACCCGTCGTATCGGTGAAACGCACAAGGTCTTCTTCGCCTACTTCCACTTCGTCCGGACGGATATATGCCATCAGCAGACCGAAGAGGAGGTAAGGATATACCAACACCGCCAACGAGATCTGCATGCACTCGCCTAAAGCCGGAAAATAACCGTATCCCTTCCATGCCAATGCCATATAAAGGGCCGCAAAGGCAGAGAAGACAATCACTTCGCTCAGGGACCAAAGGATATATTGCCACCAACTCATCCTCAGATGCGAACGGACCGCCGTCATCGGGATACGGGATGCACAGAGCACGCCGATTAAGATACAGGTCACCATCAGCGCATTAAAAACCGCTCGGTCTTGACCCCCGTCGAAGAACGTCATCATCCATTGACTCTTATACGTCAGTATAAATCCAAGGTAAAAAACCGGAATACCTATCACATGTACCAATAAGGTGGGTACGGATAGCAAAGAGGAAGGAATTTTAGCCATAATTTAGTCTCATTTGTTAAGGTGACGAAATACGAAATAACCGATTTTCGTCCCTATATAGCCGTTTTAGTCACCATTTTGACCTATTTGGTCACTTTTTTTCGTCACTCATCACAATTAGTTGTACAGCTCGCCAAATAGCAGTAATTTTGCACCGTCAAACGAAATAAATTGTATAACCAATTAAACTTTTAAACATATGAAAACTGCAAAACGAATCGGATTTGACCTCTTGGTCGCATTGTATTGCTTACAGTTACCGGCTGTAATCGCCTATTTGGTATATAATCTATAAACTTTCAACTTTCAACTTTCAACTAGTATGAACAACATCATTATCATTCGTCCTGAACTGGTGCTGCAGTATGATTGGAAAGCAGTTGCCGCCAACCCTACAGGTGTTCATCGTCCTCAAGTGGATCTTGTTGCTTTCAAAGCACTCTATATTAATAAAATCGCACAGGCGCGCGCACGTGGTTTGGAACCCGTGCTGGTCAGTCTTCCGCTCATGGATGAGAACCGCTATTTCGCCTATGTCACACGGGGCATGTCAACGCAAGAGCGTATCAACGTCCTGTCGTGGTTAGGCGGCGAAACGGAGCGCCTGCGTAACATCTATGAGATGTACAACTTGGCGCTGTTCCGTTTAGCAGCCTTGCAATGTGTGCATATCGTCGATATCACAAGTCCGATGCTCAAGCATGAACAATACCTGTCCTTGCTTGAACTGGACGGTGTGACGCTTTCTCCCGCCGGAGAAGCACTCGTTAACGACGCATGTTCTTCTTTGCGTTCTCACGCGCCATTTGTTGTTGCTCACGCTGCATTTGTTCCAAACGCTGCATGAACTTGGACTGCGGTTTCCCTGCCCGTTTCTTCTTGTTCGCCTCGATCTCCGCTAACATCTTCTTGTCGTCCAACGTCCAACGGAAGATCATGGTTTGGAAGATCGTGATGAACAACGAAACGAGGTAGTAGAAACTCAAACCGGCTGCGTAGTCGTTGAAGATGAATAGGAACATGAGCGGCATGGCATACATCATGTATTTCATGAATTTCATGCTCGGATCCGTATTCTGCGACTGCATCGTGATATAGGTATAAACGATGTTACAGATGGTCATCAGCAAACAGAAGAGGGACAGATGGTCGCCTAACAACGGGATGTTCGTTCCCCAATGGAAGACAGCGTCATAGGTGGACAGGTCATCTGCCCAGAAGAGCGACTTGCCTCGTAACTCGATAGCGGTAGGTAAGAACCAGAACATCGCCATCAATACCGGGAATTGGAAGAGCATCGGTAAGCAACCCGACATAGGACTGACACCCGCCTGACGGTATAGCTGCATCGTAGCTGCCTGACGCTCCTGCATCTTCTCTGCCGGATATTTGGCATTGATCTCATCGATCTGCGGTTTTAATGCACGCATCTTCGCGCTCGACTTATACGACACGAAGACAAACGGAAGGATAATCAGTTTGATCACCAGGGTCATCAACACGATGATCCATCCGATATGCAAACCCCAACCGGAGAAGAGATCGAACATCGGAATCACCAACGCGGTATTGATCCAACTGACGATTTTCCATCCCAGCGGAACGAGTTTCTTCAGATATAACTTTTCTTCTTTCTCTTTACCGTTGTCGTAAGCCTTGAGCGTGTTGTAGTGGTTCGGACCTAAGTAATAACGGAAACCTATCGAAGCATCACTGGTCGGATCAAAAGGAACCAAAGTGGCAGTCTCGTATTTCTTTATATAACCCGATTGACGTTGTTGTGGGATAGAGTGGAAATAGGACTCACGGAACGCATCATCGGCAATCAAAACCGTCGAGAAGAATTGATCCTTGTATCCGATCCATTTGACACCGGTACTCTCCTGTTCCCGATCTTCTTTGCTTTCGCTTAACTTCTCCATTTCACCGCCTACCATCATGTATTGCAGTTGGGCATAACGCTCTTCGAACTTACGTCCCTGCTCTTGCTGCGGGATCAACTGAATCCAATCCAAACGAATAGAGGATACGTTAGGTGCGATATGCGCCTGCATGTTATGCGGTGCCACCTCAAAACGCAGCATGTAGTCTTCAGACAAGGTATAGACGAAATCGATCCATGCTTCCGGATCAGAAGTCGGCATGCGCAAAACAGCCGTGTTCGCTGAGTCGGTAGGTACCGGTTCGAAATAGAGCTTCGCCGTGTGCAGCGTACCGTTCTCTGCGGTCTGTAACGAGAAACTCATCGATGACTCACTGCCGAAGAACAGGCACAAGGGATTCACCGTGTCCCCGGCTGCTTTGTATTCCAATAACTCGGCGCGCTCGATCGTTCCGCCTAAGGTGGATAAGGTCACCCGAAGGTGCTCGTTCTCCAAACTCACCATCTTCTCTTCACCCGTCAAAGCCGGTGTGAAGACACCCATCTCAGCAGGTTTACTTACTACCGGTTTCTCCGGTGCGGACGCAACGACCTGCTCCGGTTGTTGCGCTTGTTCTACAGGTAGAATCAACTCCTGTTTCGGTTGTTGTGCAGACTCCTTCGGTGCTTTCTTACTACCGAACATCGTGAAGCCCACAACGATTACGGCGATCAATAGAAAGCCGATCCATGTGTTTTTATCCATATATCTAAATCTTTAAACTTTCAACTTTCAACTCTTATCTCTTTTTCTTCAAATTTCCAAACATAACGCCTACGTACAAGCGAGGACCGTTCGGCGTCTCAAAACTGCTCCATTTGAGGTTCTTTCCCAAATGGGCAATACCGTCATTCGGAATACGGAACGACAGCATATAGTCGATGCGAATAAGTAGCGCCATGTGATTTCCCAACCCGATCTCAAATCCTACATACGGGTCTAACAGGAAAATAGGCGTTTTGACGTACGATGAGTTGTAAATGGTGGAATCAGCACCTCCTGCAGACACAGGTACGTACTCCGTTTCGGGTACATACAGGCGTTTCATCGAACCGCCTCCGATGGTCATACCGATCAACGGACGCACGTTACCCCAGTTGCCGTAGTAATCGCAGAACACGCCTCCCCAAGCGGTGCGAACATTCGAACCGGTGCTCATCAAAGGCATCGTGCTCACGAATCCTTCAGCGCCCAAGTGAATATGATCTATCAGATGAACACGCAGTGCACCACCCAGACCGTATTCGAAACCGGATTTAGGCAAACCTTTTACATAAGATTTACTACCCAAACCTTCATTACTGAATACTTTCTCCGGCGTATCAGAGAACAGATAGCCGCCGTGCAGCATCATACCTCCGGAGAAACCCGTATAGACGGGACGGGAAGAACCGGAACTTTTTTCTTTGACAGGACGGTCCTCGGCCTCCTGCTCTTGAGCCATCAGACCCAAGGGCAGAAGAACCAAAGCCATCATGATTAAATGTTTTCTCATTCTTGTTCAATGATGTCAAAAGCGACATCCATCATGTTGGTAAATGAATTCTGACGTTGTTCAGCCGTAGTAGCCTCACCGGTCAGGATATGATCGCTTACGGTGCAGATAACAAGCGCTCTCTTGCCTGCACGAGCTGCGTTCATATATAACGATGGAGCTTCCATTTCGTCCGCCAATACACCCATCTTCGTCCAGTTTTTCTTGCGCTCGTCTTCGCAGTAGAAGATATCGGCGGAGAAGACGTTACCTACGTGGTATTTGTATCCGCGTTTCTCGGCAGCATCAACGGCCTTACGGCACAGATCGAAGTTGGCAATCGGACAGTAACGACCCGGCAGGTTGTACTGCTGATCCCAGTTGCTGTCGGTACAACTGCCTTGCGCAATCACCAGATCACCCAGGTTAACATACATCTGACGCGCACCGCACGAACCCACACGAATGATCGTATCTACGTCGTAGAAATTGAATAACTCATAGGTGTAGATACCGATGGACGGGATACCCATGCCGTGACCCATCACCGTCACTCTCTTGCCTTTGTAGGTACCGGTGTAAGCTAACATACCGCGTACGTTATTCACCTGAACAGGGTTCTCCAAAAAACGTTCAGCCATCAACTTGGCACGTAACGGGTCACCTGCCATAATCATCGTCTTTGCAATTTCTCCATACTGCGCACCAATATGCGGAGTAGGACATTGTTCTTTACTCATAATGTGTTTTTTAAAAGGTTATTATATTTTTTCTTTCAACTTTCAACTTTAAACTTCTCTCAACTCTCAACTCTCAACTCTCAACCATTAAATTTGTACCATTCAATGGCCTTCGCCAAATCTTCCGGCGTATCGATTCCTATCGTCGGTGTCTCTGTCACGCCTACCCGAATCGTATAACCGTTCTCCAACCAACGCAACTGTTCCAAGCGTTCTGCTATCTCCAACGGACTCTGCGGTAACTTCGTGATCTTCGTCAGTACGTCTGCCCGATAGGCGTAGATACCGATATGCCGGTAATGACTACCGTCTGCACATGCCACCACCTTACGGGTAAACATCCTCGCTACGCCCGTCGCCTTGTCCCAATTGACCTTCGGCGTGTTCACGTTCTCCAGATCCGCCTGACTGTCTTTGTCGGTGAACGGTCGAACCAAGGTAGCAATATCCGTACCCGGTTTGTCAAAACACTTCATCAGCGCCTCTATCTGCTCTGGTTGAATGAACGGCTCATCCCCTTGGATATTAATAACCACGGTGTCCGTGTCGTTCTGCTCCCGCCAAGAAGTGGTGGTAATCGCTTCGTAGGCTTCCAGGCAACGGTCCGTACCGCATTTATGATCCGCACGCGTCATGACAACTTTACCGCCAAAAGCCTCCACCGCATCATAGATGCGTTCGTCATCGGTGGCAACAACCACCGTGTCCAAAGCCTTACTGGCTTGCTCATAGACCCTGCGGATAACCGTCTTACCGCAGATCTCTGCTAACGGCTTGCCCGGAAAACGGGTGGACGCATACCGCGCCGGTATAATTCCTATAAATTTCATATCTCTTAACTTTCAACTTTCAACCTTAAACTTTCAACTCTCCACTCTCAACTTTCGAGAGGAGCGTTATCGCTCCTCCTATCGAACGTACATTCGTAATGGTGATATATCTCCTTCCGGTCTTCAATCCTTTCTTGTCTTTCTCTTCGTGCAGCGAACAGCGTTCCGGTCGCGTAACGGCATATTGCACAAAATTACCAAATGCCTCGCTCTGCCAATACGCGTCTTTATGTTGCACAAAATACATCGTCAGATGTTCACCTTTCAGTAGCACTTTCTCGATACCCAACTTGCAACACAACCACCTCAACCGTACTACTTCCAACAACTCGTTTGCCGGTTCCGGTAACACCCCGAAGCGGTCAATAAGCCGTTTGCGAAAATCCAATAACTGTTCTTCGCTGCTCAGGCTGTCCAACTCCCGATACAACGTGATACGCTCCGATATGTTCTCGATATAATCGGTCGGAAAACAAACCGGCAAATCCGTCTCTAACTGCGAATCTTGACACCAGAGATGTTTTCCACCATTTTCATCATTGAGCGACGTAGTCGCGCTCATTTCATCATTTACCGCGAGTTCTTCGCGGAGTTCCTCCACCGCCTCGTTCAGTATCCGTTGGTACGTCTCGTATCCCAAATCAGCAATAAAGCCACTTTGCTCGGACCCCAACATGTTTCCGGCTCCTCGGATATCCAAGTCCTGCATCGCCAGATTAAATCCTGCCCCTAACTCAGCAAACGTACTCAAGGCCTCCAAACGCCGTCTTGCATCTTCGGTCAACAACTCTTTCTCCGGCGCGATCAAATAACAATACGCCTTGCGGTTACTTCGTCCTACGCGTCCTCTCAACTGGTGCAAGTCCGCCAGACCGTACTTGTCCGCACTGAAGATGAGTATCGTGTTCACGTTCGGTATATCCACACCTGACTCGATGATGGTCGTCGAAAGCAGGATGTCATAGTCATAATTGATGAACGCTTCCAGCCGCTCTTCCATCTCTTCTGCCGGCAACTGTCCGTGTGCGGTTACGATACGCGCCTCAGGTACTAACTTCCGGATCCGTTTCTCGATACGCGGTAACATCTCAATGCGGTTATTGACGATGAACACCTGTCCGTTCCGCTCCATCTCCATCTCGATCGCCTCTTTGATGATATCCTCATCATCGATGGTGATCAACTCCGTCTGAACGGGATACCGGTTCGGGGGGGGAGTAGTCATGATACTCAGATCCCGTGCACCTAACAACGAGAACTGCAACGTTCTCGGTATCGGCGTTGCTGTCAAAGTCAGCACATCAACGTTCGTTCGCAGACTCTTCAACTTCTCTTTCGCTGCCACACCGAACTTCTGCTCCTCGTCGATAATCAGCAATCCCAAATCGTGCCACTTCACGCTCTTGCCGATGATCTTATGCGTACCGATCAAAATATCTATCTTTCCCGCTTCCAGGTCCGCCAAGATCTCTTTTATCTGTTTCGGACTCTTCAAACGACTCAGGTACTCAATCCTCACCGGCAGGTTCTTCATTCGTTCCGTGAACGTATTATAGTGTTGCAGCGCCAGGACCGTTGTCGGAACCAATACCGCTACCTGCTTGCCGTCTGTCGCTACCTTAAACGCCGCACGCATCGCTACTTCCGTCTTACCGAATCCCACATCGCCGCATATCAACCGGTCCATCGGCATCGGACTCTCCAGATCACGCTTCACATCAGCGGTCGCCTTTGCCTGATCCGGTGTGTCTTCGTATAAAAACGAAGCCTCTAACTCATGCTGCATGTATCCGTCGGGCGAGTAGGCAAAACCTTTCTGCTGCTTTCTGGTTGCATACAACCGAATCAGGTCCCGTGCGATATCCTTCACTTTATCCTTCGTCCGCTCTTTCAGCCGTTCCCAGGCACCCGAACCCAAACGTGCTATCGTCGGTTCCGAACCCTCACGACCCTTGTACTTGCTAATCCGATGCAAGTTATGGATACTCACAAACACATTCGCGCCGTCACGGTAGTTCAATTTAATCATCTCCTGCGGTTTCCCGTTCACGGGCGTCGTTACCAAACCACCGAACTTCGCAATTCCATGGTCGCTATGAACCACATAATCGCCGATCTGCAACTGGTTAATCTCCCGTAACGTGATAATCGCCTTACCTCTTCGTGCGTTCTCGCTACTCATCTGTACGCGGTGGAAACGCTCAAAGATCTGATGATCGGTATAGCAGCATATCTTCAACTCCCGATCTACAAACCCCTCATGCAACGTCGCGTTGATGCCGATGAAACGAATACCTGTAGCGTTAGCGTCCTGTAGGCTCGCAGAGCCGTCCTCTAAACTCTCAAAGATCGCCTTCAAGCGATCCAGCTGTTTCTGCTGTTCTGCCAGAATGTATATCTTGTACCCCTCGTCGATATGCTTTTTCAGATCTTCCGTCAATATATCGAACTGCTTATGGAATACCGGTTGCGGCATCGTGTCGAAGCTCACCTTCGTATATTCCGCAAACGTACTCTTCTCATTGATTTCAATAGTTCTGTGTTCCTCTAATCTATAGGCTGTAGGCCGTCCTGTAGCGCTAGCGTCCTGTAGGCTCGCAGAGCCGTCCAACTTAAATTTGACCATCGTCCAATCATTGCTCACCCACACGAAATCTTCTGTCAGATACTCCGTGATGAATGCATCATTTGCTCCATTAAGCACGGAGGATTGCCTGTGGCCATCCGAATCGAGCAAGTCACCATTCGCACCATTCGAAGAACCAACAATTTCCGCGAAATCGATCTTGTTCTTCGACAACTGATCCTCTATATCAAACTCCCTGATACTCTCTATCTCATCTCCGAAGAAGTCCAATCGGTAGGGATTATCGTGACTATAACTGTATATATCCACAATACTTCCTCTTACCGCATACTGCCCGGGTTGGAACACAAAATCCACTCGCTCAAATCCCAAGTCTGATAACTGACTACTGAGTGCTGACTGCTGTATCTCCTGTCCCACTTTCACCTGAAAACTAACCGCCATCAACTCCTCCTTCGCCGGTACCGGTTCCGCCATCGCCTCAGGGTAGGTTACTACAATAAGCGGATGTGTAATTCGGTCTGTGCTCTGTGTTCTGTGTTCTGTGCTCCTTTCTAACGCCGTCAGGCATTCCGTCCGCTGTATCACAGCTGCATCATCGATAGTCCGTCTGCGTTTACTGCTCGGAAAAAATAAGACTTCACCCTTCCCTTCAGGGGTGAAGAGCTTTGCTCGATCGGACTGCCAGTGGCCGTCCGTAGAACATCGCGGGATGAGGCTTCTTAAGTCGCTATACACGTACTGTGCACTTTCTGCGTTGTCAAAGATCACAAATAAGGGCGTGCGTACTTGCGCCAACACCAGCGCGCGTGCAGATGCATGTAACCCGCTCAAAAGGACATGTCTATCCCCTTTCGCCTTTAACCTTTCGCCGATCACCTTTATCTGCGGATGCTGCCCAAACAGTATTTCCAGATCCTCTATCTGCACGTGCACATTACTGCAAAATAAAATCGGGCGCAAAGGTACGAAAAATTTTGCATATATGCAAGTGAGCACACGATTTTGTGCAAAAAATAGTGCATTTTCATAATTTTTCGCGTATTCCATATAATTTTTCACATTTATTTGCATATATCAGATTTTTTTTGTAATTTTGCACGCAAAATCCGTTGCAATAAGGAAGGAGGCCATTATGACAAACCCCATCTTAAAAGTAGTAAATGCCGATTACGTTCGCGATCATATCTTGCGTCTTTCACCCTTTTACTGTAGATTGGTCTAATGAAATCGGCTTTGCCCCGGAGTATCTCTACGAGATAGGCACAGCGGCATAATCATGCTACTTTTCTCCGTCTATTTTCACCGCATTGTATGCGGTCATCCCTTTGGAAAATTACAAATTCAAAAACATACATAATTATGAAGAAATTTTTTCTTTTTATCGCAGCCCTCTGCTGTGCAGTAACGATCAACGCTATCGAAGGTGCGTTGCACGGAGGTTTTACTATCAATTCTCATGGAGACAAAATTCAATTCGCCAAAGGTAACTTGCAGTATCAAGCAAGTACAGACACTTGGCGTTTTGCCGAGAACCAATGGGATACAGTTGGCGTAGCCAATAAGAATATATCAGAGTCTTATGATGGTTGGATTGATCTCTTCGGCTTTAGTACCGGTAATAAACCTACGGAGCGAAGTCAATATTACGACAATTATGAGACGACTTTCAACCATGACTGGGGAGCAAATGCTATCAGCAATGGAGGTAATGAACCGAATCACTGGAGAACGATGAGTCCCGACGAATGGGCATATATCTTTCATGAGCGTCAAAATGCGAAAAGTCGTCTTGGTTTAGGAAAAGTAAACGGCGTTAACGGTCTCATTCTCCTTCCGGATGATTGGGAGAAACCGATTAGTATGGAGTTTGCGTCCTGCGCAGTAAAAGGTTTTGAAACGCAATGGAATGGTAATCCCAAAATATGTATGTATTATGATGAGTCGGTCTATGCAGACCATTATCCGGATAATGTATATACTTCTGAAGAATGGCAGGTGATGGAACAAGCTGGAGCTGTCTTCTTGCCGGCTGCAGGACTGCGTTATAATGGCACCTCCATACAATATGTAAATAGTAGAGGCCATTATTGGACAACAACTGCAGGTTGCGTGGTGGAATTTCAAACATCCCATATGTATTCTGGAGATGCTTTTCAGCTTCAGTTTGGTGCCTCCGTTCGTCTTGTGCAACCTTATGATGAACACCAAGCCATCGACCAAATCGGCAATGACCAATCACAAATCACCAATAAGGCCATCCGTGATGGCCAAATCCTCATCCTCCGTGGATCCAAGACCTACACGATGACCGGCCAAGAACTGAAGTAATTCCCTATTTCGTCCATTGTTCCGAAATACCATTTAGGTCATCCTTTTCGTAAAGTGCGCGCGCCGAAAGACGCGCGTTCTTTGTATCTCCTTTCTTGTATGTCCATTCCGCCGGATTGAATCCGGCATATCGAACTCAACCATCGATACCTATGCAATCCCTGTAAATTCAAGGCTTGCACCGTAGGCGTATTGGGTGATTATAGGGCGATTATTGCGTGATTATTGCGTGATTCAATACCATTTGTAATGATTGATTAGCAATGAATTTTATCTATGTTTATCGCTTTTAAATGGTTTGACACGCAGAGTGTGGATTAAGGGGATTGAGCAGATAGAGAAGTTCACTTATATAGATGCTCAAGCGCTTAATACACAGAATGCGAAGCATTGAAAGCATTTAAAAGTGTTTATCTTTGTTTATTTTCTTATTAACTAGCCACTAACACAAAAAAATCTTCAAAAATTTGCATATCTCAAAAAAAAGCAGTACCTTTGCACCCGATTTTGTGCGAAGGGGCATTTGTGAGCCTCAAGCCGTAAACATTTGTAGGTTTATTTATTTGTATTTATGATTAAAATTACTTTTCCGGACAACTCTGTCCGTGAGTATGAGAACGGCGTGACGCCGTTGCAAATCGCTGAGTCCATCAGCACTCGTTTAGCGCAAGACATCCTTTGCGCATCCATCAATGATCAAATCGTAGAACTCAATTTCCCCATCAACGAAGATGCGGCTATCAAGCTCCACAAATGGGAAGACGAAGAGGCCAAACATGCCTTCTGGCACACATCGTCCCACTTGATGGCGGAAGCCCTGCAGGAACTCTATCCGGGCATCCAGTTCGGTATCGGTCCCGCTATCGAGAACGGTTTCTACTATGACGTAATGCCGCCTGAGGGCGTGGTCATCAACGACACCTGCTTTGCAGCCATCGAGAACAAGATGCTCGAACTCCGTGCGAAGAAAGAAGCGGTAGTCAAAGCTTCCATCGCTAAAGCCGACGCACTCAAAGCCTTCGGCGACAAGGGCCAGACGTATAAATGCGAGTTGATCTCCGAACTGGAAGACGGACATATCTCCACCTATACCCAAGGTAACTTCACCGACCTCTGTAAGGGGCCGCACCTCTTGTCCACCGAACCCATCAAAGCGGTCAAAGTGCTCAGCTGCTCTGCCGCTTACTGGCGTGGCGATGAGAAACGCCCGATGATGACCCGTATATACGGTATCTCGTTCCCGAAAAAAGCGATGTTGGACGAGTACCTGGCGCTGCTCGAAGAAGCCAAGAAACGGGACCATCGTAAGATCGGTAAAGAACTGGAACTCTTCATGTTCTCCGATATGGTAGGTAAAGGTCTGCCTATCTGGTTACCCAAAGGAACAGCGCTCCGTTTGCGCTTGGAGGACTTCCTCAAGAAGATCCAAAAGCGTTACGGCTACCAGCAAGTCATCACCCCGCATATCGGTTCCAAATCGCTCTATATGACCTCCGGTCACTGGGATCATTACGGCAAGGATTCCTTCCAACCGATCACTACTCCGGAAGAGGGCGAAGTATATCTGCTCAAACCGATGAACTGCCCGCACCACTGTGCCATCTTCAAAAACTCGCCTCGTTCGTACAAAGACCTGCCCTTCCGCTGTGCGGAGTTCGGTACTGTCTATCGTTACGAGCAGTCAGGGGAGCTCCACGGTCTCACGCGTGTGCGTTCCTTTACCCAAGATGACGCACATATCTTCTGCCGTCAGGACCAGGTAAAACAAGAGTTCATCCGTGTCATGGAGATCATCAACATCATCTTCAAAGCCCTCAATTTTGAGAACTACGAAGCGCAGATCTCACTCCGTGACCCCAATAATCACGAGAAATATGTCGGTTCAGACGAAGTCTGGGAGCATGCAGAGAACGCGATCCGTGAAGCTTGTCGTGAGATGAACCTGCCGGCACGCGAAGAGACGGGCGAAGCCGCTTTCTATGGACCGAAACTCGACTTCATGGTCAAAGATGCACTAGGTCGTCGTTGGCAACTCGGTACCATCCAAGTGGACTATAACCTGCCGGAACGTTTCGAACTCGAATACACCGGTGAAGATAACCAGAAACATCGTCCGGTCATGATCCACCGTGCCCCCTTCGGTTCGATGGAACGCTTCGTAGCCGTACTCATCGAGCATACCGCCGGTAAGTTCCCCTTGTGGTTAACGCCCGACCAGGCTGTCGTTCTCCCGATCTCCGAGAAATCGAATGACTATGCTTGGAAAGTCAAAGAGATTCTCGAACAACAAGACGTACGCGTCATCGTAGATGACCGTAACGAGAAACTGGGACGTAAGATTCGTGACAACGAACTCAAACGTATCCCGTACATGTTGATCGTCGGTGAGAAAGAAGCGGAACAAGGACTTGTCTCTGTTCGTCAACAAGGCGCAGAAGAAAAGGGTCAGATGACCATCCAAGAGTTCGCCGACTTCATCAATAACACCGTTAAAGAGCAGATGAGCGCGTATTAACGGCGGAATTCTGCTAAGACAATAGCGGTCGCTATAGAAACGTTGAGGCTTTCGATAACTTCGGGAGCCTCTTCGCTTTTTCCGGAGTGCTCGGAAGCACCGTTTTTTGGATAGGAGGGGATACGAATCGGGTGGGTGATCAACTTCCGTACTTCCTGCGAGATACCGTTGCCCTCATTGCCCATCACGATAATAGTTGAAAGTTGAAAGTTGAAAGTTGAAAGGCTTTCATACATGTCCTTGCCTTCGAGAAGAGTGCCGATGATCGGGCATTGTTGCTCTTTCAGCCACTCCGGCAAGTCCACATAGTGGACCCGTACTCTTGCCAATGCTCCCATCGTAGCTTGAACCACCTTTGGGTTATAGCAGTCTGCCGTGTCTTTGGAACAAACGATATCATGCACCCCAAACCAATCGCAAGTCCGTATAATAGTCCCCAGATTCCCCGGATCCTGCACCCCGTCAAGAGCAAGAATTAAATTTGAAATTTGAAATTTGAAATCACAAATGGAGTGTTTTCTAAACACTCCGATCACTCCCTGCGGTGTCCTCAATCCGCTCATCTGCTCAATCTCCGTCGGACTCGCCAAAAGATAATCGGTCTGTGTTCTGTGTCCTGTGTTCTGTGCTCTAAATTCTGTGCTCCGAATAAGATACACCAACTCGAACGATTTCGCCAATTCACCCACACATTTCTCCCCCTCTGCAACGAACAAACCCAACTCGTCACGGAACTTCTTTTGTTGCAAACTGCGAACCAGTTTGACCTGCGCTTTGCTGATTTTCTCCATAATAATACCGAAATCGGGCACAAAAGTAGTAAAAAATTTTGATATATCAAAATATTTTTGTAATTTTGCACGCCAATTATGTAAAGTGAAAGGTAAAAAGTGAAAGATGAAAGGAGAAATAGTATAAAAAGGTCAGGATGGATAGTCCTTTCCATTTTCATTTTTCAATTTTCATTTTATTCCTGCAACACCACGAAATTCGTGCCGCAAGACAAGTGCCTTTTGAATAAGGCACGGGTGGACGTAGTGGACGATAAATCTGTTTCGGAGTCCAACCTTCGTGGCTATCTTCGTCAGCGACAGAACACCGAGATACTGGGTTTCTGGAAACTCCAACTGCATATCTACAACACGGCGCCGAAGGACACCACTACCAAGTCCAACAAACGTCTGGCGCGTAATGCGCATAAGATGGGCGAGGCCCCCGTCATCTATGATGAGGAACTAACCTCCATCAGCATGCAGCAACTACGTCAGCAGATGAATAACATGGGTTATTTCCAAGCCGAAGTGGATACCGTCAAGACGGTTAAGGACCGCAAAGTGAATCTCAAATATGTCGTTACGGCGCATCAACCTTATACCTTACGCCATTACTCCGTCAACCTGCCTTTCCCCGAAGTGCAGGAGATAGCCGAAGACAGTCGCTGCAAAGTGGTGGAGGGCGAACGTTTCTCTACCGCTACGCTCGATGAGGAGCGGGACCGTATTACCACTGTCATGCGTAACCGAGGTTATTTCTACTTCGAGAAATCGATGTTGGAGTTCACGGCGGATAGTTCGCTCAACTCGCACGAAGTGGACGTCACCATGCATATAGCGCCTTACGTGGAGCATCTCGACTCCGCTTCCATTGCCAGCCTGCGTACCCGTTACACGATCCGGAATGTGGAGTACAAACTCGACAAACCCTTCTTGCGTCAGAACGCTCTGCGTCGTGCCTGCCGTATCCGTGCCGGAGAGAAATACGCTGAGTGGCGTGTGGAACGAACCTACGCGCGCATGAACGCTTTAGCGCCTGTCAAATATGTGGACATCGCTTTCACACCCGTCGGGGACTCCTTGCTCGACTGCGCCGTGACGGTGGCTCGGGGACGAATGAACACAATCGCAGCCGAAGTGGAAGGAACTTACAGTGCCGGCGACTGGGGAGTGGCTGCGGGACTGAACTATACGAATAAGAACCTCTTCAAAGGAGCCGAAGTGCTTAACATAGGTGCTCGGGCTTCGTACGAATGGCGGGCTAACGGCGGTCGGGCGATCGAAGCCAAAGCCGAAGCCGGACTGACTTTCCCCTCTAACGTCAAAGTGAATGTCGCGTATAACTACCAGCAGCGACCCGACGAGTATACCCGTACCATCGCCAATGCCGGACTCAGTTATTTCGTGCATAAACCCGGTACGCGTTGGACCCATCAGTTCGGACTCGTTGATATCAGTTATATCTATGTCCCTTGGATGTCGGATGCCTTCAAACGGACTTTCCTCGATCGTTCGAAAGTGCTCCTCGCCAGCTATGAGGACCATTTCATCTTGGATTGGAGTTATACGGCAACCTACACCTCTTTCAATCCTCGTTTCCCGAACCGCTCGTACGTGCAGTTCGCTTTTCGGGCGGAGACTGCCGGTAACGCTTTGTACGGTGTCTCCAAACTGGCGAAACTCTCCAAGAACGATGCCGGACAGTACGCTTTGTGGCGTATCCCCTTTGCCCAGTATGCGAAAGGTGATATCAATTTCACCGTCCACGGCATCCTCTTACCCAAACATCATCTGGTGGGGCATCTCGGTGTCGGCGTAGCCGTACCGTACCTGAACGCCTCCGTGCTGCCCTTCGAGAAACGCTATTTCGGGGGTGGTGCGAATAGTATTCGTGGTTGGCAGGCACGAACCCTGGGACCCGGTGCCTTCAAAGGAGGCGGTAACGCCATGGTGTATGACTTGCAGGTGGGCGATATCAAACTGGATATGAACCTTGAGTACCGGTACAAAGTGCTATCGTTCCTCGAACTGGCTGCCTTCCTCGATGCAGGAAACATATGGACCATTCGGGAGTATGAGTCGCAACCGGACGGCGTGTTTAAGTGGGATTCGTTCTACAAACAGATCGCTTGGAGCTACGGTGTGGGTATCCGTTTTGACCTGTCCGTGTTCATCTTCCGTGTGGATTTCGGTGTCAAACTGCATGACCCGAGTCGTATCTGGGAAGGCAAACAGTGGCGTACTGCCGCTAACGGACTTGGATGGAAGAATGACATGACCTTCCATTTCGCGATAGGTTACCCCTTCTAAATCATAAATTTGAAATTTGAAATGCTCAAATCATTTATGATATCAGGCCTCATCGAAGCCGGTTGTGATGAAGCGGGAAGAGGACCGTTGGCAGGCAGCGTCTTTTGTGCAGCGGTCATCTTGGACCCGGCAAGGGTAGAGCAGATCCCTGAGTTCGCATGGCTCAATGACTCCAAGCAGTTGACGGATAAGCAACGTTACGCCTTACGTCCTGTCATCGAACGCGAAGCGGTCAGTTGGGCAGTCGTTGAAGTGAGCGCCAAAGAGATAGACGAACGCAACATCTTGCAATGTTCGATCATCGGCATGCAACGGGCCTTGGACAAACTGAACGTTCGACCCCAACATATTCTGGTGGACGGTAACAAATGGAAACCCTACGTGCCCGAAGGAGAACTGTTGGAGTTACCGGCGCACACGGTCGTGCATGGCGATGCTACCTATATGTCGATAGCGGCTGCAAGCGTGCTGGCCAAGACTTACCGGGATGACTACATGCTGAGGCTCCATAACGAATACCCGCAGTACGGTTGGGATACCAATAAAGGCTACCCGACGGCAGAACATTATGCAGCCCTCAAGCAGTTCGGTCCCACCCCCTACCATAGGATCAGTTTTAACTTAAAGTTAAATGACTAAATGGCTAAATGATTAAATAAATCGTACATCGTAAATCGTTAAATCGTAAATTATATTATGTCTTTATTTCATCGTACACAACCGACGGAAGGTCAACAACCTCGTCCCCGTCGTAAGATCGGCTGCTTTGGTGGCTGTCTGATGTTTCTTGCTATCTATTTCATCTCCAGCGCTATCATGGGCTGGATCATGGGCGACCTCTTCTCTTCGTCCACGGTGAAGTTGCAACCCGAGACGGTTTATCGCCTTCAACTCAAAGGTACGCTCGTAGAGCAGGCACAGGAAGAGAATCCCTTTGCGGCCCTCTTCGCTTCGATATCGCCTTACGGTTCCGTAGAAGATAAAGTGGGTCTGGATCAGATCCTTTCTAACATCCGTCTGGCTAAGAACGATGAACGGGTCCTGGGTATCTGGTTGGATGATGCCCAACTGTCTATGACGCCGGCAGGTGCGAAAGCGATACGTGATGCCTTGGTGGACTTCAAGCGGAGCGGCAAATGGATCGTAGCGTCCGCAACCCATTACGGGCAAAGCAACTACTACGTCGCTTCGGTGGCTGACTGCATCTGTCTCGACCCGACGGGCGAAGTGAGTTGGAACGGTCTGTCGGCACAGAAGATGTATTACACCCGTCTTATGGAGAAGATCGGTATCGAAGCACAGATCCTCAAAGTGGGTTCGTTCAAGTCGGCGGTGGAACCCTATTTCCGCACCTCTATGTCTGAGGCGGACAAAGAGCAGACTACCCATTATCTGAACGGTATTTGGGATGAATACAGATCTGCCGTTTCAGCTTCCCGTCATATCGATCCGGCCCAACTCAACACCTTGGCGGACCGTTATATGGGGCTCCAACCGGCTACGGAACAACAAATCGCCGGACTCGTCGATACGCTCGTCTATGAACAAGACATAGAGAACGTCATCCGACTCTTCGCCGGAACGAAAGATTATCATACCCTCAAGACTTCCCAACTGGCACAAGTCAAACGCAACAAACCGCTTGCGCAAGATAAAGTAGCCGTTCTCTACCTCGAAGGAGAGATCACCGATGAGTCCGGAGAAGGTATCGTGGGAAAGAAAGTGGTGAAGACCCTTAAGAAGATTCGCAAAGACGACGATGTCAAAGCCCTTGTGCTGCGCGTCAACTCTCCCGGCGGTTCTGCCGATGCCAGTGAGCAGATCTGGCATGCTGTCAAATCATTCCAGGAGACCGGAAGACCTGTCGTTGTCTCGATGGGCGGCTTGGCGGCTTCGGGTGGTTATTACATCTCCTGCGGTGCCGATTATATCTATGCCGAACCGACGACACTCACCGGTTCTATCGGTATCTTCGGTGTCGTTCCTAATGCAGGCAAACTACGTGATAAGATAGGTCTGGATATCGACGGCGTAAGCACCAACAAGCATTCGGACTTGGAGAGCAACATGATCTACAAAGGCATGAACCCCGAAGAGCGACAGATGATGCAAGCAATGGTGGAACGCGGTTATGACCTCTTCACCCGTCGTTGTGCCGAAGGACGTAACGTCAGCCAGGATTACATCAAGTCCATTGGAGAAGGACGCGTGTGGTTAGGTATCGATGCCTTGGATAATAAACTGGTGGACGAGATGGGTAATATCCATGATGCCGTATCCAAAGCCGTTGAACTGGCAGGGCTGGAGAGCTATAAAGTAAGCTTCTATCCGGAGAAGAAAGATCCGTTAGAGGAATTATTGGCGGCATTGGATGACACGACGGAAGAAGAGAAACTGATCCTGAAGATGCGTGCGCTCTTCTCGCAACCCCGTATCATGGCACGTATGGATGACGTCATCATCAAATAAAAACGGCAAAGGTGAAACGATTCTTAACCATACCGCTCAGTAAGGCCTATCAGTTCGGTGTCTGGATACGGCATCAACTGTTCGACCATCATCTGCTGCGTGCGCACGCAGTAGAGATCCCTACTATCTGCGTAGGTAACTTAGCGGTGGGTGGAACCGGCAAGACCCCGATGACCGCTTATATCGTCCAACTCCTCTTGGACCACGGTTACCATCCTGCTGTCCTTTCACGTGGCTACAAACGTAAGACCCGGGGTTTCGTATTGGCGGATGAACATGCCACCACACAAACGATAGGCGATGAAGCCATGCAACTTCATCTCACCTTCCCGAAGGTACCTGTTGCCGTTTGTGAGAACCGTGTCAAAGGAGTGCATCGTCTGCAGCAACAGGTCCCGAACATAGATGTCATCGTCTTAGACGATGCCATGCAGCATCGGGCAATCCACTGCGGCATGACCGTCATGCTCACCCCGTACGACAGGCTCTACATAGACGACCATATGTTGCCTTGGGGAACCCTGCGCGATATCCCATCACGTGCCCTCAAAGCAGATGCTATCGTGGTAACCAAATGTCCGGAAACGATACGACCCATCGACATGCGGGTGGTGGATAACCGGCTGCATCAGCCTACCTATCAGCAACTGCATTTTGCCGGCATAGCGTACGCTCCTTTGACGCAAAAAGGAACGCCGCTCGTGCTTTGCGGCATCGCCCAACCCGAATACCTGATGACGCATGTGCAACAACATTATCCCCAAGCACAACTGATGGCATTTGCCGATCATCATACCTTCAGCAAACGGGACATCAACGCCATCCTGCAAAAGGCGAAACACTTCGATTTTGTGCTGACTACCGACAAAGACATGCAGCGCTTGCGTAATACCTCTCTGGAGCAGGAATTGCTCAAACAAGGCAAAGCCTTAGTCGTACAATCGATCCAAACCCGTTTCCTGACTCCCGCCAAACACTTTGATGATCAGATCCTGAAATACGTTCGCAAGAACAAGCATAAATCGTAAATCGTAAATCGTTAAATCGTAAATGGGTCCATGACAAATGTCAAATTCGTACATATCCTTCGTCGTTTCGTCCCGCCTTACAAGGGACAGATGGCATTGAATATCTTCTTTAATATCCTCTCAACGCTCTTGTCGTTGTTCTCTTTTGCGGCGATCATCCCGGTGCTGCGTATCCTCTTCGGACTGACCACCAGCGATGTCACATGGATCAAGATGAGCAGCGTCAACGGTTTACAAGAGACGATCAGTGCGGTGCGTAACAACCTCTATTGCCTGCTCAATGACCAGATCGCCCTTCGTGGTGCCGGAACGGTCCTCTTCTGGTTAGGGCTCTTCCTCGTACTGATGACCGGACTCAAATGTCTGGCGGCATGGCTTGCCAATTACTACATGGTGCCTATCCGGACCGGTGTGTTACGCGACCTGCGTAAGCAGTTATACGATAAAGTGCTGTCCTTACCGATGGGTTACTTCACCCAGGCGCGTCGAGGCGATGTCATCTCCCGCATGACGAACGATGTGAACGAAGTGGAGGCATCGATCATGTCCACCTTGGATATCTTATTCAAAAACCCCATCATGATCATCGTCTATCTGACGACCCTGCTCATTATCTCTTGGCAGCTGACCCTCTTCGTGATGGCACTTCTACCCATCGCAATCTTCTTTATCGGTCGTATAGGACGCAGTCTCAAACGGGCTTCTACCAAAGGACAGGAACAGAATGCGGAGATTCTCTCATCCATTGATGAGACGCTCTTGGGCTTACGGGTCGTCAAAGGCTTCAACGCGCAGGATAAGTTACGTACCCGTTTTGATAAACTCATCAATGCCACCCGGGCTACCTTCAACCGCATCAACCGTCGTTACTACCTGGCGCATCCCTTGTCGGAGTTCTTAGGTACCGCCCTGATAGCGGTCATCCTCTGGTTCGGCGGTATCCTCATCCTTTCTGACCATGCCACCATCGATGCATCGACCTTCATCTATTACCTCGTCATCTTCTACTCGATCATCAACCCCGCCAAGGACCTCAGCAAAGCGTCCTACGGGATCCGTCGAGGCATGGCGTCGCTCGAACGTATCGATGCCATCTTGGATACCGAGTCCACGATTAAGGAACCTGAACAACCTCAAACCTTTACACCTTCCACCTTCCACCAAGGTATCACTTTCGACCATGTGTCCTTCCATTACCAACCGGATAGGGAAGTACTGACCGATATCAACTTAGTCGTGCCCAAAGGCAAGACCATCGCTTTGGTCGGACAGTCGGGTAGCGGTAAGACCACCCTCACGGACCTCGTGCCGCGTTTCTATGACCCCGTCTCCGGTACCGTGCAGATAGACGGAACGGATATCCGTTGCTTCACGACGCATGACCTGCGTGCCTTGATGGGTATCGTCTGTCAGGAACCCATCCTCTTCAACGATACGGTCTATAACAATATCACTTTCGGCGTCGATACCACCCAACCGGCTCCTAACGGCATGACCTGGCAGCAAGCCGTTGAGCTGGCAGCACGTATCGCCAATGCCCATCAGTTCATCGTTGATATGCCCGAAGGTTACGACACCGTCATAGGTGACCGAGGCAGCCGTCTCTCCGGCGGCCAACGCCAACGACTCTCTATCGCACGGGCGATCCTCAAGAACCCGCCGATACTCATTCTCGATGAAGCGACCTCGGCGCTTGACTCCGAATCGGAAAAATTGGTGCAGGAAGCCCTCGAACATCTGATGAAAGACCGTACGACCCTCGTTGTCGCGCACCGTCTCTCCACCATCAAACATGCGGACCTCATCTGCGTCATGCACGAAGGACGTATTGTCGAACGAGGCACGCACGAGTACCTCTACGCCCTTGGAGGCTACTACACCAAACTCGTAGATATGCAATCGTAATGACGAAAGGTAAAATGTCAAATCCCAAATCTCAAATCTCAAATGCAAAACCTAAGGTTTTGCTGGGTATGTCCGGTGGAATAGACTCCACCGTCAGCGCCATGCTCCTTCTGGAGCAGGGCTACGAAGTCATCGGTGTCACCTTCCGAACCTACGACTCGATGAAAGAGTCTTGTATCGCCAAAGAGAAAGGGTGCTGCACGATCGAGTCTATCATGGAGGCGAAGCATAATGCCGAGAAGATGGGTTTTGAACATCATATCGTGGATTTCCGGGAGACCTTTAAGCGCTGCGTGATACAGAATTTTATCGATGAGTACATGTCCGGTAGGACACCGAACCCGTGTGTGCTATGTAACAGTACGATCAAATGGGGTGAGATGCTGCATTTGGCCGATGAGATGGGATGCGATTTTATTGCGACGGGTCATTATGCAAGGGTTGCTGAGAAAGCAGGACATGTCTATCTGCGCATGGGGGCGGACACGAAGAAGGACCAGACTTATTTCCTATGGATGCTGACGGAGGAACAGTTGAAACGTACGATCTTTCCCTTGGGCGACTACACGAAGGAACAGGTGAGGAAAATAGCAAGGCAACACGGCTACGAGAAACTGGCGGTGAAGAAAGAAAGTCAGGAGATCTGTTTCATACCCAATGATGACTACCGTTCGTTCTTACGCACGCACGTACCCGATTATAAGGAACGCGTACACGCAGGTGAGTACGTGGATGCACAGGGCAAGGTGTTAGGTATGCACGAGGGATATGTGAACTACACCATCGGTCAACGCAAGGGGCTGGGAATTGCACTCGGTCACCCGGCTTATATCACCCATATTGATGCGAAAACGAACCGCATTACGTTGGGAACGAATGACGATATGTGGGCAACGGAGTTGCACTTTCGTCCATTCGCCATTCGTCCTTTCGGCCTTTCGCCATTAACGGCGAAGGTGCGTTATCGTTCCCAGGCCGTTCCTGTCAAAAAAATAGACGGGAATTGCATTGAATTTGCAACTCCCGTCTGGGGTATCACGCCGGGTCAATCGGTCGTGCTCTATTCAGACGATTTGGTCGTTGGCGGTGGAATAATCCAGTAAACCAGTAGACCAGTTGACCATTAGACCAGTTATTTTCCAAAATAACGCTTGTACAGACCTTCGAAGCCTTTACCGTGGCGTGCTTCGTCGCGTGCCATCTCATGAACCGTGTCATGAATCGGGTCGAGGTCGAGTTCTTTTGCACGTTTAGCGATCTTGAACTTATCTTCGCAAGCACCTGCCTCTGCCATCATACGTTTCTCGAGGTTCGTCTTGGTGTCCCAAACGATCTCTCCTAACAACTCAGCAAAACGCGATGCGTGATCTGCCTCTTCGTAGGCATACTGACGGAAGGCAGCTGCGATCTCAGGATAACCCTCACGGTCTGCTTGACGAGCCATAGCCAGATACTGACCCACCTCGGAGCACTCACCCATGAAGTGTGCACGCAGACCCTCTGCGATAATCGGGTCTTTCACGTCTTTTGCTACGCCCAGTACATGCTCGCAAACGAAATTGAGTTTGTCGTCGGATGCTACTTTCCATTCAACGATTTGTTTGCATTGCGGACAACGCTCCGGAGCCTCTGCGCCTTCGTGTACATAACCGCAGATCGGGCAAATAAATTTCTTTGTCATAATCTTACAAATTTAAGGGTTAATATAAAAGTTTATCTGTGCTAAATTTTTTATGTATTTTTCTTTTCTATAATATCACTCGCTCTGCGCAGCGCAAAATGAATATTCGCGCATATATTATGCGGATCCATCTGCTGCTCGATACCGCCTTGCATCAACTGCTTATGCACATGGTCGTTCACGCCGGACAGGATGATCGTGATTCCTTCTTTGTGACTACGCTGAATCAGCATACTCAAGTTATGCATCGCCGTCGAATCGACGAACGGCACCTTACGCATACGGATGATACGAATCGGATAGTCTTTTCCGCTCACGTGCGTCATGATATCGTCGAAGCGGTTAGCGATACCGAAGAAATACGGACCGTCGATCTCATACACCTCCACACCTTCCGGTATCGTCAGATGCTCTAAGTTCAACTGGATATCCGTGTCTTCGTTCGGGTCGATCTCCTTATGTAAAGTGCGGATATGTGTCTGCTCGTTCGTACGCATCAGGAACAGCACCATCGCCAACAGCAGACCCACTTCAATCGCTACCGTCAGGTCGAAGATGACGGTCAGGAAGAATGTGATCAGCAGTACCCAGAAATCACGGTTACGATGTTTGAACAGTCCCACGATCGTCTGCCAGCCGCTCATCGAGTATGCCACCATGATCAGCACCGCTGCCAGACAGCTCATCGGGATCATACCTACCAACTGTCCCAAGAACAGCAGCACCAGCAAGAGTACCACCGCATGGATGATACCGGCTACAGGTGTGCGGCCTCCGTTGTTGATGTTTGTCATCGTTCGTGCGATTGCGCCGGTAGCAGGGATGCCGCCGAAGAATGGAACGGCGATGTTCGCGATACCTTGTGCGATGAGTTCGGTGTTGGAGTTATGCTTGTCGCCTATCACACCGTCCGCTACGATAGCGGATAACAAACTCTCTATCGCACCTAACATCGCGATCGTGAACGCAGCAGGGAAGAGCTTCTGTACCATCGTGAAGAACGTCTCGCCTTCCGGCATATCTATCGACGGCAAAGAGGGCGCCGGGATACCGTTCGGTAAGGTGAACTGATCACCGATCGTGGTAACCGTCACACCCCATGCCTCCGGCGCGTATTCCTTCAGGAGCCAAACGGCGAAGGTCGCAAACACGATTGCCGCCAAACTACCCGGGATACGCTTCGTGATCTTAGGCATCACAATACATACCGCCAAGGAGAACAGTCCCACTCCGAACGCCCACCAGTTCACATGAAAATGCTGCGCGTAGAA
Source organism: uncultured Bacteroidales bacterium (assembly GCA_902774185.1). Lineage (GTDB taxonomy): Bacteria > Bacteroidota > Bacteroidia > Bacteroidales > Paludibacteraceae > Colicola. Next base: position 42,323 of record CACYHE010000008.1, read on the forward strand.
GATCCATTTATCGACGAAGTTTGCCGGCACATTGCTCAGACCCAGACCGAAGAAATCATTCATCTGCGTCGAAAATATCGTCAACGCGATACCGGCGGTGAAACCGACGATGACAGGGTAGGGAACGAACTTGATCACATTACCCAGATGCGCCAGACCCATCAGCACCAACAGCAGACCCGCCATGATAGTGGCGATCGCCAGACCCGACGTACCGAACTGCTGGATGATGCCGTAGATCACGACGATGAACGCACCCGTCGGACCGCCTATCTGTACCTTACTGCCGCCGAACAACGAGATCAACAGACCGGCGATGATAGCGGTGATCAGACCTTCCGTCGGACCCACACCGGACGAGATACCGAACGCAATCGCCAGAGGAATAGCCACGATACCTACGATGATACCGGCTAAGGCGTCCTGACCCAACTGCGCCCGGCTATAGTGCCGCATCGTCTGAAACAGCTTGGGCGAAAAAACATCTTTTATATGATATTCCATCCTTTTTCCAATTCCGCTGCAAAGGTACAACAAATATTTGGAATATACAAGGGTTTATCAAAAAATATAGAGATTTTTGAAAGAAATTGTATTTTTGGTATTTTTGTGATGATTGATTTTATCAAGCATTGATGAGAATTATTTTGATAAAATGGTCTGTAAATTTATTTATGAGAGCAGTTTAGCAAAATAAGACTCCTGGTACAAAGTACAAAAATCAATCATCAATTTTTTTCTGTATTTTTCTTTGTCGCCTAACCAGGACTCGAGCAATCAGCTTGCTGATTAATCGTTCGAGGCTTATGAGCCGAGATAAGAACCTCTGGGTGAGAGCCGGTTAACAAAAAGAGACCCACAAAGGTCTCTTTTTCATGTTGCCTAACCAGGACTCGAACCCAGACAGACAGAACCAGAATCTGTAGTGCTACCATTACACCATTAGGCACTGCTTTTCTTAGCCGAAGGCACGATTTTTTTCAAAAGCGGCTGCAAAGGTACTGCTTTTTTATGATATACGCAAATATTTTCGCAAAAAAATGCAAAAAAATGCAAAATTGTCACTTTTTTAGCTTCTGATGGCACTGCTCGATATACATTTTTGTCATGGCGCGTACCCAGCAGTACTCCCATTGCGGATCCTCAAACAGTTTATCTGCCCGTTCGAACCACTGCAATGCCGCCTGCTTGCTGCCGAAAGGCTTAGGAGCAAAGAAAAGGCAGGTGGCGAAATATGCCAAGGTCAGCGGATCTTCCGGTGCCAGTTGTACCGCTGATTGAGCGAGACTCATCGCCTTGACCGGACGCATCGACTCATGTAACCGCAGTTCATACACATAGACCGCCGACATGTACATCTCATAATGGCCTTTGGGCAGTTGTGATTTATGTGCTTGGACATGCTGCTTGAACTGCTTGACGTACGGCAAGGCATGTGCCTTATCCCGATCGACCATGTACCCGCAGAAACCGTATTCGTAGAGTAACGAATTATTGTGTAATGTGTAATGTGTAATGTGTAATGTGTCCACATACGTTTTCCACTCCGTCATGTCTTCACGTAGATAGGCATCCAGCATGATACTATCCGCAGAGAAAGTCCCTGCGGATAGTGAGATGCTGAAGAGTAAAGCAGCAATTACTTGCCGCGCTCGAGCAATAACGTGCGAGTCGGTTGATCGCATACTTCGCTCGGTCCGTAATACTGGATCGGACCCGGATAGATATAGCTGGTTACAGGATCTGCCCATTCCTCACGATGTGCTTGCAGATACTGGAACGGCTTGCCGTTGAGATCGACGAGTGCTTTCTGGATAACCGGTTTCATCTTACCGTTACGTTTCTCCATGTTCATCATCATCGTGATAGGCACACCGCCTGCAATCCACTCAGCAGCGGGTTTGGTGAGGTTGCGAACGAGCGACATGTATCCGGTCTTGCCTGCTGCGATGAGGTGTGTTGCGTTCACACCGATCGAGTAGCAGTAGTCGGCATCGAAGTTCGACGGGATAGCGCAACGACCTTCGTAACCGAAGAAGTGGTTGAGCGCGCTGAACTTGCCTTTGTACTCACCGTTGGCTTTGAGGACAGCCAAACGTTTCTGAACCATCTCGATCAGCAGTTTCTCGGTCTCGATCTGCGAAACCATGACGTTTCCGTGAGGATCACGATCGAGGGTGAGCTGTTTAGCGATACCCTTCGGCAGCGAACGGAAAAGCTCGCAGGAAGCCGGAGTCAGCATCGATTTGACGTACTCACGTTTCGCATCGTCGCCGTCGAGCGAGGTGAACTCCTCGTTGTTAGCGAGCAGGTCGTTCAACTCCTGAATCAGCACGCGCATTGCCGGGATGAACTCAATCAGACCTTCCGGAATGAGCACTGTTCCGAAATTAAGACCTGCGTTGGCACGAGCTACGATCACCTTAACGATATCCTCCACGATGTCGTTGAGGGTCATTCGCTTTGCCTCTACTTCCTCCGAGATCAAGCAGATGTTCGGTTGGCTCTGCAGTGCGCACTCGAGTGCGATATGACTTGCACTACGACCCATCAGACGGATGAAGTGCCAGTATTTCTTAGCGGAGTTGGCATCACGCTGGATGTTACCGATGAGTTCGGCATAGGTCTTGCAAGCAGTGTCGAAACCGAAGGAGGTCTCGATCATCTCATTCTTGAGGTCACCGTCGATGGTCTTCGGGCAACCGATCACTTGGATACCGCATTGTTTCTGCAGATAGTACTCAGCCAGCACGCAAGCGTTGGTGTTCGAGTCGTCACCACCGATGATGACAACCGCCTTGATACCCAGCTGCTTGCAGATCTCAATACCATTGTCGAACTGCCAAGTCTCTTCCAGTTTGGTACGACCCGAACCGATGATATCGAAACCACCGGTGTTACGGTATTCGTCGATGATGTCACCGGTCAACTCCTGGTACTTACCGTCGATCAGACCGGAAGGACCACCGAGGAAACCGTACAGTTTGTTGTTCGGGTTCAGTGCCTTCAAACCGTCATACAGACCGGAGATGACATTGTGACCGCCGGGAGCTTGACCACCCGACAGGATAACACCTACGTTAAACGGTTCTGAACAGGCATTCTTACCTGTGGTCGGTTCCATGGTGATGAGTGGCAGACCATAGGTGTTCGGGAACAAAGCCTTGATCTCTTCCTGATCTGCAACAGACTGTGTCTTCTCGCCTTCTACAAGACGAACTGCGCCCTGTAATGCAACCGGCATCTTCGGTTGATATGCCTGACGCGCAATTTGTAATGGACTTTTTTGCATAAGATTAAATATTTAGTTTTTTATCAATGTGTCAATTCCACAGTTTAGCGTTTAACGTACGCTAAACCTTTGCGCCTGCAAAGGTACTGCTTTTTTTGGACATATGCAAGAAAATCATACAAAAATATAAAAAATGTTTCAAAAATTTCAGAAAAATATAGAAAAGGTATATCTATTAAAGAAAATGAGCTCGGTATAAAACCGAACTCACTTTCCGAGTTTATTTATATATTTTGCTGTTACTGAATAGCATTTGCCAGTTTGGCGTTAATCTTCTGCAAACGAGCTAACTGAGCTGTAGTCATCTCATCTGTAGCCTCCTCAAGTTGCTCTGCTAATTTCTGATATTTCTCCATCAGAGAAGCCATTTTAGAATAAGCACTCATGTCGCCGGCTTGTACTTTCTTGTACACTGCAATGTATTCATTTACATACTTTTCATACGCATCCAGGACGCTATCCCAATCGGAAGAGGAAGATGCTGCAGCCACAGATGTGGATGTCATTGCAGAAGTGCTAGTAGCGTTAGCATTGTTGCTGATGGTCAGGCCGAACATTACGACCATGATCAAGAAGAATAATTTTTTCATGTTTGTTTGATTTTATTTGTTAAACATAAGGGCGCTTTATTTTACGACTGCGCTCATGCGAATAGTTTTATTTTTGTTATCTTTTCCGCTAAATTGCGGGAAATCTTCATCTGAATAAGTTAAAATGGACTTTCTATGAGGAGGAGTCGGATAATAATATTTAAGGCTATAAATCAGTTCTTCCATTCCTTCCTTATCGTATTGATTTGCACCGGGTTGACGACCATATGTTCTTGTCTCATCTACATCAAGAACCACCTTCAAGTTATCATTTATATAATACTTACCGGTACACTTTCTGGTAACACGTCCTAACTTATACCCACCAAATACATTCGTAATTTTCGAATCTATAGGGGAGGCTTCAATGATTACGTCTCCTTGACCATATTCATCCGGAGATTGAAAATCGTATTCGTACGTACCTCCATCGTTGTCTTTTTCTACAAATTTATATTGTTCAAAGACATTCCTTAATTCTTTAATTTGTGCTTTTAGAGATTCTGCAGTTTCTTGAGTTGCAGCAATGACAAGTTGCATCTCGCTTATATGGAGTCCGTTAGGGAATTCCTTCACATATGCGCTAGCTGCGTTATACTTCATAAGAATGCTAGTACCGTTGGTGGCCATTTCATAGTACGTAGAATCCTTAATGAGTGCTTCGAGAGCTACTGTGTAGTCGGCTTTCACCTTAGTTTCCATAATGCTGTCAGGGTAAGTTACTGCAAACTCACGAAGAACAGATAGTTGTTGCGTTTGAATAGCAGCTTCAAGTGCTTTCTCTTGCTCTGATTTACCTCCACATCCTACGAGAATAATGGCTCCTAGGATAACAAATAAATACTTTTTCATTACTATTGAATAAAATAAATAATTATGCCTACTCTTTATTGGATTTTCGGCTTCCTCCATTATTATTTTTTTAGTTTGTTTTTATACCTATACTATCCAAATCAGACAGGCGAGACACTAACTTTCTTGTTTACCTGCGGATTAACAGCGAATTTTCAACGGATATTCAGCAGTCATTCAAGGATTCATAGAGATACACACAAAAAAGTACTACTTCTGTTGTATCTTCACAGAGGCTCTCGCATTGCCCGAATCGTAAATACAGCAAAAGTAGTACACCAAACGTGTACTAACATCCGCCAATTATATACGATTCCTGTGAAACTTGCGAGATTTCTGTGAACCCAATTGGTGTGTTAGATTATTCAAATATGTAATCCGTGTCCGCTGACACGGGGCGTCTTTCATAAAGACGCTGCAAAGATACAACAAAAGTTTGAATTACACAAATAATTCTGCATTTTTTTGTATTTTTTGCAACATACCGCACGTTTGGTGTACCACCACGCGATTTGCGTGTGCAAAGATACTACAAAAAAGCGAAAGGCGCAAAGGTTTGACCCTTTACGCCCTAATTAGCCCTAAATTTCGAATTTACTCCGTTTTATTTGCGTTTGAGTAGATTAACGGATAATCCTCGCAGATACTCCGTAAGCGGTTATAGTCACGTAGTAAGTGCATGAGATAGAGTTCTTGCAACGAATCTTCATATTGAGGATAAGCGTCTGCTAAATGTTTATGCTCCTTCAATAATTCATTTGCATAGCCGGAAAGCAGTTCGATAGCGGCATTCATCGTCTTTTCCGGCATGTGTGACAGTGAATCGGCATAAGTGATATAGAGAGATGTATATTGCTTGTCGATTTCGTATTTCAGGTTTAGCCATGTAGAATCGACTGAATGCTGTTCGGTCATCTGTTGCGGTGACGACTTATCGGAAGGCGACAACCACAGAAAGGCAACTATAGCAAGCAATACAGCCATCATCACCGGTAATAGCCACATCATCCGCCAATAGCGGTGAAGCGCAGCACGGACTTGGCGAACGGAAGTGTAACGGCTTCTATCCGATGCAAGGCAACGACGGATAATTGGTTTGGCGGAATGCGGGAAAAGGAGCGAGAGGATTTTGCCTAACGCATAGATATCCCTCTCGGGAAGCAAGGCATCAGTCGGCAGCTGTTCTCCCATGCTAATAGACGGAGACGTACCGATATTCTTAGCGATATACGCCTCATTGTCCGCAAAGCCGAAATCAATCAGCCGCACATGATTGCCGGAGTCGGTAATGAGAATATTGCTTGGCTTCAGATCGCCGTGAACTATCTGGCGTTCATAGAGGAAAATCAATGCCTCCATTAGTTCGTCTGCTACGCGGCGACGCTCTGTAGAAGAAGGATTTTCCGCTACAAATTTGTCCAACGAACGGCCGTGTACATACTCCATTAGGATAGCACGTCCTAACTGCGGGTCATCCACCATGGATATTGTCTGAACCACATAGATTGAGTCCAAACGATGCATGATTTCAAACTCACGCTCCAATAAGAGTTGATTGCGAGTCTGTTCGCCTTCGGTAGGTTTGGCGGCTTTCAAAACCACCCATTTGCCTCCCATCTGTGCACGATAAACCAGGTTGTGCCCGGAGTCGGACAACAACTCATAATCCGTGAGACGATTTGCACCTAATTCTTGCGAACTAAGCGGACGGATAGGACCCGATGTGAACGAATTAGTATCCATTGACGGTGCAAAAGTACAAATAAATTTGCGTATGTGCAAATAATTTTATAATTTTGTGCAAATTTTCAGATTATGGAGACTTCTTTTCAAACAAATAGTATCGCCATCTGCCAACTGAAAAAGGCAGTTGAAGTGCGTTTCGGACATGTTCCAGCAACACCAGCCGACTTCGGAGAGTTGAGTATTGCCGTATTTAGGATCACCGGCGAACGCATCAGTCCGGACACCCTCAGCCGTATTTGGGGTTACAAGAAAGGCTATTCTTCCATTCGGCAAAGCACGGTGCGTGTGTTGGAACAATACGCAAAAGCAAACGAAGAATCGGACTTCATTCATACCGCCGCTATTCATGCTGATGAGTGTCAAAAGGGTGACCGCGTACGGATTGCGTGGCTACCGAACCGCGTTTGTGTGTTGAGCTATTTTGGCGACTACCGATGGCGCGTGGAGGAAGCCGTCAACAGCAAGCTGCATGCCGGCGACACGTTTTCCTGCCGCACGATAGCGCAAGATCAAGCGTTGATAGTGGATCATTTGCATACGAGAGATGCCGACTACGAAGGCTATGCCATCGGTGGTAAGAACGGCCTCACATTAGTAGCCAAGATATGAGAAAAGCAAAAGGCGCAAAGGTTTGAGCCTTTGCGCCTAATTGGAATTCAAAATTCGGCAGACAGATTGATCCTATTTACCGTTTTTATCTGCCTCGATGAGGGCGAGGAGTTGAGAAACGGCTTCTTCCTGCGGTATGTTTTTGAGCACGCACTCTTTGCCGCGATAGAGGGAGATACGGTCACGACCGGCGCCTACGTAGCCGTAGTCGGCATCCGCCATCTCGCCGGGACCGTTCACGATACAACCCATCACGGCGATCTTAAGACCGGTCAAGTGGGCTGTGGCTGCTTTCAGTTTATGGATCGTCTCTTCCAGATCGAACATTGTTCGTCCGCAACCCGGACATGAGATATACTCCGTTTTATAAATACGCACGCGCGCGGCTTGGAGGATGTCCTTGCTCAGGAAATTCAGTTTGGTCTCCGAGAAATTGGGGTTGACGAGTGTCAGTTCGGTCGCCTTGTAATCCCACAACAACCGTCCGCATTCTGCCGCCGCTTGCAGACAGAACAGTTCCCAATCCTCCTCATAGCTGGTGTAACGGATCTCCGCATTGCCGCCAATGTTATCAAGCACTTCGGCGGTCACCGAACCATCATATCGAACGGAGTCATCATCGGCGAAATAATCGACCAGATCCTGCGCAACAGGTATCTCGTTCTCTGGCGCTTCGCTGAGGCTCACACGGATTGTGTCGCCTATACCGTCCGCCAAGAGTGCGCCGATACCCACTGCCGATTTGATACGTCCGTCTTCGCCTTCGCCTGCTTCGGTAACTCCTAAATGCAAGGGGAAATCCATCTGCTCATGATGCATCGTCTTGACGAGTAAGCGCACGGTATCCACCATCACGCGTGTGTTGGACGCCTTGACGGAGATGACGATATTCGTGAAGTCATGGTTCACCGCAATGCGCAGAAACTCCATCACGGACTCTACCATACCTTGCGGTGTGTCGCCGTACTTATCCATCATGCGGGCACTGAGCGAACCGTGGTTCACACCGATACGGATCGCCGTTTCGTGCTCGCGGCAGATGTCCAAGAGGTGCACAAAACGCTCTTCCAGTTTGGAGGCATCCTTGCTGTAGTTACCCGGGTTGATGCGAACGGCTTCCACCACTTCGGCGGCAGCGTCAGCTACTTCGGCGTTAAAATGGATATCAGCCACCAAGGGTACGGCAGTCAGAACCTGCGCATGGATCTCACGTAGCGATTCCACTTCCCGCATACCTTGCGTGGTGAAGCGTAATAACTCCGTTCCCGCCTCAATACACCGTCTTGCTTGCTCCACCGAACCGTCTATATCGTTGGTGTCGGTGTTCGCCATCGTCTGCACCCGAATGGGGTAGTCGGAACCCAAAAAAATGTTGCCGACTTGCACATTTATGGTCTTTCTTCGCTTATTTTCTAATTTTATTTGCATAAAAATGCCCTAAAATGCTATTTTTTGTTAAAAAAGTTCAAAAATATTTGCTCAATTCAAAAAAATGTAGTACCTTTGCACCCGCTTTTGTGAAAAAGCAACAAAATTGTGTTGAATCAGTAGCTCAGCAGGTAGAGCACATCCCTTTTAAGGATGGGGTCCTGGGTTCGAGCCCCAGCTGGTTCACGAAGCAGCCAACCGGCTGCTTTTTTGTTTTATGTACTACTTCTATTCTCATACTCTGATTAATTTAGAAAAAAACCTATAAAACCCCTCGTGTATGTTTTTGGGTGTTTGGGCCTACGCGGCCTGAGCGTACTTGCCTCTTAATTCGCGCTTGTGAGCGAGCTCCCAGCGCGCCTTAATAGCCAATTCCGCAGCAGCTTTTGCTGCTTTCAAACACCCTAAATCATTCACTTCGGACATAAACATAAAAAACAATTATTATTCAACGTAACTCACTAAAAATAGATGGGTCAGCAACGGTTACCACTATCGGACGCTTGTTCTTTCTCCACGAGAAAATCTACGAAATGCTTGTGCTGTATGGGCCTGCCGTGAAAGACTACCGAGAAGTAGTACTCTCGTTGGTAAGGTATCTGTTGCTCATCCAATAGAATCTGCAACGCTTCCTGATACATATACTCATTGAGAAATGGACCCAACTCGCGGTGAACCGCCGCGCAGCAACCGTTGATAGCATAGCAGCGTTGTTTCAACTGCATCGCCAACTCCGGCTTCGTGTCCATTAATCTTTTGAGCGAATATTGCATAAATTGTTTTGTATGTTTATTTCCTTTGAATCCTTTTGCCCGTAAGGGTCGCGGATTAGTGATAAAAAATATCTGGGAGGTGTATCGGTGTGCCCGAAGGCTCCTCACAAGGATTTTTTAGCAGTAATACGCGTAGGAAGCAAAGCTTCAAAAGGATTCAAAGGGGTTTTTAATGTTTTTTTCTTAATAAATCACATTACGATATTTACGATCCTGCCCGGGACGACGATGATCTTTTTGATCTCAGCGCCGTTCAGGTACTTGGTCGTATCTTCGTGGGCAAGGACCAGTTTCTCCACTTCGTCCTTCGGAGTGTCTTTCGGGCACTCGAAGGTAAAACGCACTTTGCCGTTAAACTGAACCGGGTATTTCTGGCTATCCTCGACTAAGTACGCCTCGTTGCACTCTGGCCATTCGGCATTCACCACAAAACTCTCATTGCCGCAACGATGCCATGCCTCTTCTGCAATATGCGGAGCGTACGGCGCTAACAGAACCGCAATCGGTTCAAGGATCGCGCGCTTGTTGCACTTGAGTGCGGAGAGTTCGTTCTGCGCGATCATGAAGGCAGGAATGGAAGTATTGAACGAGAAGTTCTCGATATCCCACGTGATCTTCTTAATGAGCTTGTGCAGGCTCTTGAGCTCCTCTTTCGTCGGTTCTTCGTCCACGATATTCTCGTACATATTCCAAAGACGACGCAAGAAACGATGCACACCGTCGATACCGTTGGTATCCCACGGTTTGGACATCTCCAGCGGACCGAGGAACATCTCATAGAGACGCAGCGTGTCCGCTCCGAACTTCGCGATGACATCATCGGGATTGACCACGTTGAACATCGACTTGGACATCTTCTCTACCGCCCAGCCGCAGATATACTGCTTTGCACCGGCGGTGTAACCCGTGAGTTCGGACGAGGTACCATCGGCAAAGACGAACTCGGCGTTCCTGAACTCCGGCATCCATGCACGGAAAGCGTTGATGTCAAGCACATCATTGTTGACGATATTCACGTTCACGTGAATCGGTTGCACTTTGTCCTTGTACTCGGGGTTCTCGATGAGGTTGTAACTGATATAGAGATTGCCCGTCGCACCCTCGCCGATGTAGCGATAAACGAAGTTCGAGCGACCTTGAATCATACCTTGGTTGATGAGTTTCTTGAACGGCTCGTCTTCGCATACATAGCCGAGATCATAGAGGAACTTATTCCAGAAACGCGAATAAATCAAGTGTCCAGTAGCGTGCTCGGAACCGCCCAGATACAGATCCACTTGACGCCAGTAATCGTTCGCCTGCTTGCCCACAAGCGCCTCATCATTCTGCGGATCCATGTAGCGGAGATAGTAAGCCGATGAACCGGCAAAGCCCGGCATCGTACACAACTCTAACGGATTGCCTTCGTACTCCCAGTTCTCCGCATTGCCCAACGGCGGACGACCGTCAGCCGTCGGCTTGAAGTCTTTTACTTCCGGCAACTCCAGCGGCAACTTGTCTTCCGGCAGGGTATAAGGCATACCGTCCTTGTAATAAACCGGGAACGGTTCGCCCCAATAACGCTGGCGCGAGAAAATAGCGTCGCGGAGACGATAGTTCACTTTCACGCGACCGATGCCGGTGTTCGTGATATATTCCTTCATTGCCTGAATCGCGTCCTTGACCTCCATGCCGTTGAGGAAACCGGAGTTGATCATCTTGCCTTCCTTAGCGTCAAACGACTCCTCGCTTACATCTGCTCCTTCGATCAACGGAATAATCGGTAGGTTGAAGTGTTTGGCAAACGCATAGTCACGACTGTCGTGTGCCGGAACCGCCATGATGGCACCGGTTCCGTAACCTGCCAGTACGTAGTCCGAGATATAGATGGGAATCTCGCCTTGCGTGAGCGGGTTGATGGCATAACTGCCGGTGAAGACACCTGTTACACGACGGTCAGCGATACGCTCCCGTTCCGTACGGTTCTTGCAGCGTTGCAGATAAGCCTCCACCTCTTCGCGTTGCTCATCCGTGATGACACGTTGTACGTACTCGCTCTCCGGTGCCAACACCATGAACGTCACACCAAAGACCGTGTCCGCACGGGTGGTGAAGATGGTGAAAGGCGCATCCTGACCTTTGACAGCAAACTGCATCTCCGCTCCTTCGGAACGGCCGATCCAGTTACGTTGTGTCTCTTTCAAACTCTCCGTCCAATCGATACGGTCCAAGCCTTCCAACAAGCGACCGGCATAAGCGCTCACGCGCAAACACCACTGCCGCATCACGCGTTGCTCTACCGGATAACCGCCACGAACGCTCAAGCCCTCGCTCACCTCATCATTAGCTAACACCGTACCGAGTTTCGGGCACCAGTTAACCTTCGTATCAGCCAAATAGGCGATACGGTATTTCATCAAGCGTTCTTGCTGCTCTTTCTCGCTCAGTGTTGCCCATTTGGGGTCATTGGCTTCCCATTCGGCAATCAGTTTGCTAATCGGCTGCGCTTTCTGCGTCTTGGGATCGAAATAGCTGTTGAACATCTGCACGAATGCCCACTGTGTCCACTTATAGAACTTAGGGTCACAGGTACGCACCTCGCGGTTCCAGTCGTAGCAGAAACCGATTTTCTTGAGTTGCGAGATATAGCGGTCGATGTTCTCGAACGTCGTTTTCTCCGGGTGTTGGCCGGTCTGAATAGCGTACTGCTCTGCCGGCAGACCATAACTGTCAAAACCCATCGGGTGGAGTACGTTAAAGCCCTTCAAACGTTTGTAACGGCTGTAAATATCGCTGGCAATGTAGCCTAATGGGTGACCGACATGCAGACCCGCTCCCGAAGGATAAGGGAACATATCCAACACGTAGTAATGCGGCTTGTCGGATTCATTAGAAACGGTATAAACGCCGTTCTCCTCCCACGCTTTTTGCCACTTTTTCTCAATCTCTGAAAAGTTGTATTCCATACTTAAAAACAAATTTGCGTGCAAATTTACTACTTTTTTTTGACATATGCAAGAATTTGTATAAATTTATACAAAAATTGCACTTGGAATGTCATAGAAATTTGCATATATGAAATATTTTTTGTATTTTTGCATCGAATTTCCAAGCCCCCGTTTATTTCTCTTCATTTACTTCACATGGGTGCGCAAATCAGACTAGTGTGAAGAAGCCAATTGACTTTTGGCTTCGAAATAGGGTGGAGAATGTCCGGTGGACATTCGAATAGAGAAGCTGGCGGGGAGCCAAAGCCGACTGAGAACGTCTCGCACGATGATTAAGCACTATACGTGCGCAAATCAGACTAGCGAGACACTATCGAGAGAGAATCGAACCGAGGGAATCTCGAGGTTAAAACGGACTAAAATGCTACTAAAACAACAACTAATATGGCTAAAGCAACCTTAAACAAAAAGTTCAAAACCTACACAGGCAAACTGCCGCCTAACGGACACCGTTTCTATCTCACCAACCGTTTCGGCCAAGAGATCATCTCCCACATGCCCGAACACCGAGATCCAGACTCCGTAACGGAGGCACAACGTCATGCCTTCCAACTCATCAAAGAGGCTTCTGCTAAAGCAGATGCCGAACTACGAGACCCGCTCAAGCACGACGAATGGCTCCATAAATGGCACGACTCGCTATCCAACCGCCGTGCTAAACAATACAAAACCCTCCGTGGCTTCGTCATCGCCCAAATCCGCCAACAACTATAAAGACAAAGGCGACATATCTGCCGCCTCTGTCTTTGTTTTTGTTAATTCCTGATTTCTTCGATTATTTTGCAAACTTTTTCAAGACGCATGTCTATGTATTTTGTAAATCGCATACTTATGACTTTTTACCTTTTTTAGTACTTTTGCTATAGTTATCTTACGTCCATGAACGGGATGATCGTCATAATAGAGGGAATTGAAAGGTTAATCTATTTCTTTCATTATGCGACTTGTCTCCACGAGTACGGATATAATCTTGCGGTAGTGCTCAATGTCGTCAAAGGAGAGCACGCGACCTTTGCGGTCTTTGAGCCATTTCTGTGCAGGCTGATAACCACCGATATAGAAATTCCATGCCTCGGTCGGAACACCCTCAAAACATTGAGTTTCGTTGATCCATATATTGCCCGAATAACCGTCATCTTTATTCCACTCCCAACGCAGATAATCCACTTGCATAGATCCGGCATTGGGGAAAGAAACAGGCGAATCCGGCACATTGTGCATGAGGTGAAGTTCACGGAGTTGGTTGCCAAAAGAGCGGAAATGCTCGAATTCATCGGCATTTTTCGGGTAAGGAATACGCGGGAAATCAACCTTTAGGAACTCCTTATATTTCGCACGATAAGCAGGCGAATGCAAAACACCATAGATATAATCGAAGATGTCTTCGGGGTATAGCACATTTTCATACCCTTCTGCCAAATCAACGACAATACGGCTATCCGGGACATATGCCCAATGAAGTATATCGCCTATCTTATTGGCTATCGTTTCGTCTATATTGGCACGACGTTCCGATTCGAAAGAGCCTGATTCCGGATATAGGTAGAGAGGGAAGACAGATTCTGCGCCCTGCATTCCAGAACTTGACCAAGCACGCCTATCTGAAAGGCTATCGGTAACAAATGCTTGAGCGCGGTCTTGATATGGGAATCCGCGTTTTACAAGGAGCGCAATGTTTTCCTCTAACATATGCTGCATAACCTCATATGCAGGACGAGATATTACATTTCTATCGTAATAAACATAAACAAAATCAAATGGACGATAAATGTACTTCTTCACATATTCCTTCTCAAATTGCCGAGACTGGATCTTTTGTGTAAGTTTATATGAACTTGAATCTTTAACATTGTATTGTTCAACAAAATCTTTCTCAAGCGCAGAAGATAGCAGAGTTCTAATTCTAGAGGCTAAAACATTATGATCATAGTCTACGAAAAGAGGATCTCTATCTGTCTGTACGCCAGAGTTGCAGAGTTTCATCAATTCATCAATCTTAAATCCCTTTTCGTATTCATCTTGCTCACTAAAATCTTTAGGGACAAAGAAATTCATTGGAGCCAGAGGATTAAGCATTTGCCATTCAACAGAACGTAAATCGTGTTGCTTTAAATACTCATACTTATATTCACGTGTGCCGTACAGGTTAAAGTGCCGAACTATTGCCGGTTCTTTGCTTTTAGCGGATTTCTTGACGAAGATATTGATACTTACGCCCTGCATAATATCAAAGACATTCTCGTCTTTGCTACCATTAGGACAAGTCTCTTTTTTGCGAGCATTGCCGTGCAGATCTAGGATATAAATCTCGTCAAAGACACGCATCAATTCGCTACGCATTTGGCGATATGTGAGACCATCAATAAAAGAACTATTACTGATATACGCCACAATTCCTTCTCCATTACGCTCTACATAATACTGCGCCAGACGGATAAACTTGATGTAGTCGTCATCCAGATTAAGCTTCTTCTCGTTAAGATTCTTTTTATAATCGTCCAATAATTTGCCTATCCATTCGCCTTTATTATTGCTGCTAACCGAATACGGCGGATTGCCCATAACAATCATCACAGGGCTCTCTTTCTTGATACAGGAAGCGGCATTGGCTTCTTGTGCCAGATAATCTCCAAAGAGCGTACCTGAATCCATATTGGCTTCTTCCAGCGAATTAGTAAGATATACATTAAGACGGTTATCCATCTTGACGCCTATCTCCATATCCAGTTTGATATGTGCGATGGTATAGGGTGCCATCATCAGTTCGAACCCAAATAACCGAGGGCGCAGGTGTTCCGGAACATAACTCGGCCAAGCGCCCAACTGTCCGCCGAGGTCGCGTTTGATTTGGCGTACCGCCTCCGCCAAGAATGTACCTGTTCCTGTAGCCGGATCAAGGACTTGGACGCGATGGACAAGTTTCTTCTCTTTGCGATGTCTGGGGTCTTGCGGTATCTCTTGCTCTACTTCCGTTTTTGAGGTGTCCGCCAAGCCCATCGGCAGGTTAAACTCCGTACGCAAAATATCATCCACAGCCCGCACAATAAACTCGACCACCGGTTGGGGTGTGTAATAGACGCCGCATTGTTTCTTGGTGGCAGGGTCATATTGGAACAAGAAATCTTCGTAGAAATGGAGAATAGGATCAGTCTGTTGGGTGTCTTTCCCAAATCCCTGCATGATTTTCTCCATGTCGGTAGCCGCAAACGCGGAAACGAGGTCATCCACAATCCACGCGATACGTTCGTCCAAGTCAAAGCCGGCTATCTGTTGGAAGATCTTGCGCAAGAAGGGATTGGTTTTCGGGATGAGATTCGCAGCCTCGGAGCGTGAGAAATCATCCGGACTTTCGTCATGCAGACGTGCGGCAAACATACCATAAGCGATAGTCTGAGCATAAATATCCGCAAATTTTTTGGGAGTAATATCATGCAAAAGCGTTTTACGGAAATCCTCCATGTAGCAACGGAGTTCCGTAGGATTATCTCCGTCTTGGATGAGTGCCTGCTCGATGATGTCTCGTAACAAACGCGCCTTACCTGCCATTAGTTGCGCTAATTTGGAGGCAGAAGTAATACGTTGCGGACGCGCATTTTTGATATGCTCCATGAGCGAGACAAAACGTTCTGCGTCCGACAAACGGATTTTATTGCCTTGTATCTCTGCCAAGCGAACGGATTGTTGCCATTCACCGTGTTCGTACAAATGGAAATCCAGATAATCGGTAAAGATAATCGTGTCCAACGAAGCCTTGTAGCGGTCAAACTGCTCTTTGTTCTTCTTGCGTCCGTCGAGGTCTCCGTCTTCGAGGTCTTTAGCCTCGATATAAGCAATCGGCAGTTGTTTACTGAGCAAGGTCAAATCCGGCGCACCGCAATCAATATGACTTTGCTCATTGATGACAGTACAGCCCGTGCAATCGCGCAAGAGACGCTGGAGCGCAGGACGGAAAGAATGCTCGGTCGTCAGACCTGTCTGATACAATTGATTGATCTCCTTGATATACGTGGAGATAAATTCGTTCATGGTAGCGTTTGTTTATGGTTCGCTACTTATACGCTATACGAGAATCAGCAAATACAGAGACAAAAGAAAAATGGGCTTCCCTTAAGCCTCTAGGTATTTGCCGACACCCGTATCACATAAGTTCCGCCCACAATGTGGACGTTCACTGAACTTACTCGTGTGATACATTCTTCTATCGGCAAATTTTAGAGGTATCTCGAATAAATAGCAAACGCTAAATTATAAATATGTTTATTGCGCAACGCTTTGCGCTTGTCTTTCTCCATCTTTTACGTCTCGGAGAGGGACGATTAGTCTTAGCCCTAAAGGGCATGATTTGTGCTATCCTTTCAAAATATGCTTGCTCTCCACATTTTCCAGCACGGTCATTTGTTGGATTGCTATTTGATTAAGTTTCTGGAGTCGTTCGCCTTGCGGCAGACCTTCGTTGATAAAGACCGCGTTGAGGTTTTCCATATTACTTAGGCAAATCAATTGGTTTATCGTCGCATAATCGCGTATATTACCTTTATCCTCAGGATGAGCGTCACGCCACTCTTTTGCACTCAAACGAAAACTATGAAGACCTGCCTGACTTTTTATTATGTCGAATTCGCCATAATTAAAATTGGGATTATGCACCTTTCCCCGAGTGCTCGGAAGCACCGCTCGGAGAGGGACGATTGTTTTATTTAGCCATAAGCGGGATTTTATTTGAGGTTATTTATTGGATAACTGATTAAACAACATCATTCCTTTTACCGTCAGTAGGTATTTCTGCCGAGGGTGACGAGGACTATCCGGATAAAGTAGACGCACAAAGCCGTTTTCGATAGCAGGATTGAGATATAAATTCAAGAAATTATCGCGGCCTTTAAGTCCTATAGCCGCCATTATATCCTTTATGGATAACTTCTCAAATTTCATTGCTTGTAGCAAACGGATGATATTTTCATCGTTTGTATATAGTTGATTTTCAGCACTTATAGGGTTACTTACCCCAAGCTTGTCCTGTACTTGTCCTGTACTTGTCCTGTGCTTGTCCTGAACTTGTTCGGGTAACTTGTTCGGTGTATTGGTAATCCCGACTTGCAAATCCCTGTTATTCAGAGGTGTTTGTTCGTTTAATAGTAAATTGCGAAAGAACGCCACAAGATATGAACTATCCGGATTGACAGATTTCGCAACACTCTTATAGTTGGCACGAACTAATGCATTTCTAAAATACCATGAGTGTTGCTCAAAAAGGGTATTATCAATATTCTGGAATCCTATCGAACGCAGATACTTGATAGTAAAGACCCACAAAATTAGCGATATGACTGATGGCATCGGGAAGCGCAAGATTCGTATAATCGAATTGCTTTTCTTGGTTTATGTCATAATCCAAGGTTGCTCGCAATTCCAGACAGCTACCATAAAGAACCGAATCTCCGTTCAGTGCCCATTCTTTTTTAGAAAAATCGTAGTCTCGGAACGAACCTGCATGCTTGAAAACTCCTTTGAATATCTGGCGATGAATAGCCGCGAATCCAGCCACACTAAACGTAAACGATTGCTCACTAAGTAACTTAGTGATATTCATTGCGACTTTATCGGCTTCCTCTTTCTCATCGTCATCCGGCAAACGAGCCTCTTTGGCTTGGTAATAGGTCTTAATCCGTTCCTCTGCCTCCTCTGTGTTTATCTGCCCTTCAATATGTTGTTGAGCCGTTTGTTTGAGGAAGTCTGAAACGGTCAGTTGATCGACAGCCTGCAGACCTATAGCCGTACGCCAATAATCTGCACGTTCACGCACAGAGGGTTCCGGAGTTCGAAGATATTTCTCAAACTCCGGAATATAGGGATTCTCTATGTCGTTTGTCTTTGCCATCAATAATTTCTTACAGCAGCTTCTTCACTTGGTCATAGACGTTCTGGGCGGTGAAGCCGAGTTTTTCGTCGAGGACCTTGTAAGGAGCGGAGAAACCGAAGGAGTTGAGGCCCCAGATCGCACCGTTCTCGCCCACGAGGGACTCGAGGGTGCAAGGTAAGCCCGCGGTCATACCGAAACGCTTAACGCCTTTCGGGAGAACGGATTCTTGATACTCTTTCGGTTGCTCGCGGAAGAGACCTTCGGACGGAACGCTTACTATCTGCAGGCGTACACCCTCTGCACGCAGCAGTTCTGCGCCGGCGAGTAGGGTAGATACCTCTGAGCCGGAAGCCAACAGAACGACCTGCGGGTTCTCATCTTTGGATACGATATATGCACCTTTGCGGAAACCGTCGAGGTTGACGTTTGGCACCGGAGCGATGTCCTGACGACTCAGGATGAGTGCCGTCGGAGTATCCGTGTTCTCGAGTGCTGCACGCCAAGCAAGGGTGGTCTCCTCGGCATCAGCCGGACGAAGCACCAACATCGACGGAGCGCCGTGGTGGTTATGCAGTTTCTCCATCAGACGGATCTGTGCTTCCTGCTCCACCGGTTCATGGGTAGGACCGTCTTCGCCTACACGGAACGCATCGTGGCTCCAGATGAACTTAACCGGAAGCTCCATGAGGGCAGCCATACGAACGGCAGGTTTCATATAATCGCTGAACACGAAGAACGTACCGCATGCCGGAATGATACCGCCATGCAGCGCCATACCGATACATACGCAAGCCATCGTCAGTTCGGCTACACCGGCCTGTAAGAACTGACCACTGAAATCACCCTTGGTTAGTGCGTGGGTCTTCTTGAGGAAGCCGTCCGTCTTATCTGAGTTCGAGAGATCAGCGGACGAAACAATCATGTTTCCTACATGCTCCGCTAAGAAAGAGAGCACCTTACCGCTTGCATTACGCGTTGCGTCACCGGCTTTCTGCTCGATGAGACTCCAATCCACACAAGGCGTCTCACCGGACATGAAGGTCTCATACTCATTGGCTGCTAACGGGTTCGCTTGCTTCCACTCGTAATAAGCCTCATATCGTTTGTTGCATATCTCACGCAGTTCGGCTGCACGATCATCATACAGTTTCTTCACTTCAGGGAAGATGACGAACGGGTTCGCCGGGTCGCCGCCAAGATGCTCGATGGTCTTCTCAAACGAAGCACCGGCTTTGCTGAGCGGTGCACCGTGCGTGGCACATTTGCCTTCCCAACTGGCACCCTCTGCCGTCACGCAGCCTTTGCCCATGGTCGTATGACCGATGATGAGGGACGGTTCGCCTTTATGTGCTTTAGCACGTATGATCGCTTCACGAATAGCGTCAGGGTCATTACCCGGTATCTCTTGCACGAACCATCCCCATGCTTGGTATTTGGCAGCCACATCTTCCGATGTCACTTCGCCGCATTCGGTGGAGAGCTGAATGGTGTTGGAGTCATAGAACATGACGAGGTTATCCAAACCCAGGTGACCTGCCAAGCGACCTGCCCCCTGCGAGATCTCCTCTTGCACACCGCCATCCGAGATGAAGGCATAGATAGTAGGATTATGAATCGCTCCGTAACGGGTGTTGAACCATTTGGCGGCAATCGCTGCGCCTACTGCAAAGGTATGACCTTGTCCCAACGGACCGGAAGTGTTCTCGATCATGCGCTCTACCTCACGCTCCGGGTGGCCCGGTGTAACCGAACCCCATTGACGCAGGTTCTGCAGGTCCTCCAATGTGAACTTACCTGCCAGGCAGAGTTGGCTATAAAGCATCGGAGCCATGTGACCCGGATCCAAGAAGAAACGGTCTCTTGCTTCCCAACCCGCATTGTCCGGATCGTATTCCAGAAACTCACTGAAGAGTACATTGATAAAGTCTGCGCCTCCCATGGCTCCACCCGGGTGACCACTCTTCGCTTTCTCTACGGCTGCGGCTGCTAAAATGCGAATGTTGTCCGCTGCACGATTCATTAATTGTGTCTTGTTCATAGTAAATATCAAATATCAAATTTCAAATTTCAAAACCTCCATCCTAGGTAGTAGTTTAACCCCCAACCGATATTGTCTCTGGCTCCGAACCCGGGGATGTATTCGGGGATATCCTCTCCTTTGCGGGTAAACAGCACCTTCAATCGTCCCATCCAACCCATGTAAAAAGCGGTGTTGTTCACTTCGCAGATCTCCACCTGACAACCGGCATCTATCTCTCCCCAGCAATCGGTCCGTTTGGACTGCATCCCTGTTCCGATACGTGCACCGATGAGCAAGGCGTGCGGACTGTTCGGATGTTTCTTGAGCATGTTGATATCACAACCTACTCGAAAAAATCCGCCTTGTCCTTGGTATGCCACCGTGTCGCTTCGCATCAGTTGTCCGCCTGCATAACCGAGTTCGAGAGTAGGGTAGTACCGTTTCGCCAAACGGACGTTCACCGCTACCTCATACTGCTGCATCTTCCAGTTATTCAACGCCGGAACGACAATGGGCGAAGCGATATCAAATTTCACCTGCGTTCCCATGTAGATACTGTCGTTCTTGGCTGTCAACTGTTGGCAGTTCGCCGTAAGCAGCAGGATCAGTACTATGTTACATAAGCGTCTTAGCTTCATTCTTCAGCATCTCGATGGCTTTATCTGTAGGGGTAGTACCGTTACTCATATAGGCGGTCAGCAAGGCAGTCGCATAGGTTTGCGCATTGGCATCTTGCGGTATCTGCGCCATGATGGCGATGACGAACGAGGCCATCTGATCCCGTGCACTGATCACCGCATCCCACACTTCGTTGCTCACATAAACCTGCTGACTCTGGTTGTGGTCAAACTCCATACGGATCGTCTGGAGCAGATATTGCTGTACTTGTCCGACCGTCCATGTGTTCAGCGCTTCCGGCTCGTTCTTGCGCAACTCCATCAACATATGTTCCGGCTTCGTTCGTTCCAATAACAAAGCCAGACGCTCATAAGCGCGTAAACGGATAGGAGAAACGGCTTTCTGACTCTCTCGTTTCAAGTCCCATTGTCGTTTCCGCTCCTCATTTTTGTAAAACGTATGAAGGATAAACCAGAAACCCAAAATCATCACTGCCACCAGCAGTATATAGGGTAAAATCTGTGCCATTTTATAATGTCATTATAAATTCGCCGCAAAATTACAAAAAAAAAATGACATACGCAAGCGTATGCCATTCTTTTCGCGATTTTTTTCGCTTTTCCCTTTTCCGGATATCCATTTATTTCGCTTTTTTGGCCAGTTTAATCACCTCTTCGGCGATACGTTTGGCAG
Organism: uncultured Bacteroidales bacterium; assembly: GCA_902774185.1. GTDB lineage: Bacteria > Bacteroidota > Bacteroidia > Bacteroidales > Paludibacteraceae > Colicola. The sequence continues at coordinate 63,791 of CACYHE010000008.1, forward strand.
AGTCTGTTTGAGCCAGTTTCAGCACATTGGTATGTAACTCTTCCAATCGTTTTTTATTACCGATCAACTCCAATGCCGTAGGGATGAGTTGTTCGGCAGCATCGACATCACGCACCAAAACAGCAGCCTCTTTGTTAACCAATGCCATCGCATTATGCGTCTGATGGTCCTCGGCTACGTTGGGGGACGGAACCAGTATAGCCGGTTTACCAAGCAGACATAACTCACTGATAGACGAGGCACCGGCACGGCTAATCACCAAATCGGCATTGGCGTACCGATCCGGCATGTCAGCCAAGAAATCCAGACACTCGATATTGCTTGGACTTCCTGCCGCCTCCCATGCCGCCTTGCATTTCTCGTAATAAACCTTACCCGTTTGCCAAACAACTTTTAACTCCTGGCTATTAGCTTTTAGCTTTTCAAGCGAAGCGATGACTGCTTCGTTGATCGTGCGTGCACCGAGCGAACCGCCGATGATCAATAAATTCCTTTCACCTTTCACCTTTATCCTTTCACCTTTCAATAGGTTTTGACGAACTGGGTTACCGGTAAGGATGATCTTGTCGGCAGGAAAGAAACGTTCCATGCCTTCGTATGCCACGCAGATCTTGGCAGCCTTGTCCTTGAGGATCTTATTCGTCACTCCGGCAAAACCGTTTTGTTCTTGCAGCAGGATAGGAATACCCATCTTGGCAGCCTGCCACATCGCTGCTCCGGAAGCGTAACCGCCGACACCGACACCTACATTCGGACGGAAGTCCCGAATGATCTTCTTCACCTGACGCAATGACTTCATCAGGTCAATAAGCACCGACACGTTTTTCCATGGTTGGGCACGGTTGAAACCTCTTACCGGAAGTCCGATGATCTTGTACCCGGCTTGCGGAACGCGTTCCATCTCCATGCGGCCCAAGGCTCCCACAAACAGGATCTCCGCTTCAGGATCCAACTCCTTCAGTGCATTCGCAATACTTACTGCGGGGAAGATATGTCCACCGGTTCCCCCTCCGGAAATAAGATATCTCATAAAATGTCAAATTTCTTATTCTTCGAAACGATTATTTCAAATATCAAATATCAAATATCAAATTCGTTACTCAAGAGTAACGATCGGTACTTCTTCTTCGCTCTTCTCTTTGGTCTCTTGGACGCGTTCGCGTAAGGCTATCTGTTCCCGACTCACGCCCATCAGGATTCCGAAATAGATAGACGTGATGAGCACCGACGTACCACCCCTACTGATGAGGGGTAAAGGCTGACCGGTCACCGGACCGATACCTACTGCTACCAGCATGGATATCAAGGCTTGACAAGTGATCATCAATGCCAGACCCATCGTCATCAACATCGCCGGCATGTCCGAATACCGGCTCGATATATTACTGGCTCGGAAGAGGATGGCGATGTATAGGAAGATAAGTGCAAAGGCGCCTATGATACCCCATTCCTCCACAATAATCGCGAAGATATAATCGGCAAAAGCCAAAGGCAGATAGTCACGCTCTTTACTGTTCCCCGGCAAGACACCCAAAGGGGATGCCCCGCCTCTGGCGATCGCCACAGAGGAATAGACCTCCTGAATATTATCGTCCGTCAAGACGTATTTCGATGCGTTATCGTGCTCAAAATGCCGGTCTATTCGACTGACCCAAGTGGTGGCACGTTTGAACGGACCATGCATATTCCGTTGGGGCCGTACAAAACCGAACTCTACTATACAGTACCCCAGAACCAGAACCAACACGGCAATACCTACTACGGACAGCGTGTATTTCCAAGGAATACGTGCCAGTACCCATAGGCAGAAAATGATCAAACCGATCAGTACGGCGGTGGATAAGTTAGATGCCATAATAGGCAGCATCACTACACCGGAGATGATCAGCGTTCGGTAGAAATACTTCTTCTTATCCGCTTCCGTTCGGATACGTGCCAACTGGTCCGCAATGACGATGATCAGCGATAACTTCGCCAATTCGGAAGGTTGAAACGTGATGCCTGCCAACCGGATCCAACGGGATGCACCGTTGATGGTAACCACCAAAGGATTATGCGGAATCATCGTCGAATAGACCAGTAAGGTGCTGACACCCAATAAGATATACCCTCCGAATCGCACCCAGTAGGTAGGAATGAACTGAATCGTATAAGCAGCAATCACACCCAGGATCAGGAAGAACATCTGTTGACCGATGGGACCCAAGGCGGAGTGGTTCGAATAGACCAAAGTGGACGAGGCGGAGAATAGCGCAATAACCGCTGCCACAATCAGAAACAGGTATATCACCCAATAGGTCTTGTCGATATTTTTGAAATTCAGTTTCATGCCTTGTTGTCTATTTGCTGCTTAATATATTCCTGCTGTTTCGTGTAGAACCAGAAGTTGGCAATCAGATTTTGCTCAAAGATGAAAGATTTATCTTTAATGTCCTTTAAGATACAGATAGGTTTTTCTGACTTCTTGGATTTGTCTTTTTCAATCCGTCGAGGATTGATTAATTTTAATTTCGCTTCATCGTATCTTTCGGCTTCCAATTGATCCAATTTCGTATAGTTGTCATCTGTCCTGGTCGTAGTTTTTTCGACTTTAGAGGGCTCAGCAACATCCAGGGAGATATTATCCCATTCCACGATCATGATATCTTTGATTGCATCGATATCTTGGGGGACATAATCCGGGTACATGAGACTTGCGAACTTATCGCATGTGGTTTCCAAATCAATAGTATAAAACAAGGTCGGTTTACCTCCTTCATAGGGATCACGAGCCAAGCCTAAGAAACAGATTTTCATGTTGTCCAATAGGCTTGTTAAAGCAGTCTCTTTCTCTTTGTCCTTGGTCCAAGGAAGTTTTTTCTTTATCTCTTCACGCACACAGGTTTCTTTGATATACTCCTCTTTATTTGTTGCCTCTTGGTACCCTTCTACCATTAAGCGTGTGGCAAGGCTTGCCGTGACGCCGTCTTTGACTACCGTTGCATCTTTACCACGATGCGGCATAACAAGGTATCTTGTGCCATTTTCTACCAAGAAAAGCAAGGCGTTGATGCCGATATGATTTGACATCTTGGAGATGGGGAGTTCCGTTAGCACATCGATACTCTCATACATACGACGTAAGGAAACATCTTCCGCTATTTGATAATCCAACACGCGGTTAGTCAGCAGATGGTTCACATAGGTACTACGCGCAATGGTGATAATGTGTTTATTGCCATTTTTATCCGATGCCTTCTCAAAATCTTGAAGACGAGGGGTGAATTCATTGGTAGTCTTACTTGCCGAATGGGCTCCTAAAAGTTCTACCGCATGCAGTTCAATGAAATGATTGACCTCGAAATACGTGTCCGGTTTATCAATGATTTTTATACCATTCGCGTTTTCGTTGCAAAAGAATAGCTTGTCGCAATATACAATACAAGGTTGCTCATCCTTCTCTGGATGCAGGAGAAATTCTTGGCGATATTTATGTTTTTCGTCTTTATTTATATTTTTGTAGATCTTGAGCATTTGCGAGTTTTTATAACTCACTTTCAATTCATCCTCATGACGTTTATACACCCAAGAGATAAGCAAGATAATTAAAAATGCAAAAATAAAAGCCAGCAAGGAAGCGATGAGGTTAATATATACATCCCATCCTGTATCCCAACAATCTTTTACTGAATGTAAAAGATAACCTATACCTCCGAAAAGAGATATAAGCAACAAAACCATTAGTGTTACGTCAAGTTTGCTTTTCCCCCATTTAAACTTAAAGAATCTTTTTAATTCGTCTTCCATACTTCCTTGATTTATAGGTTGTCAAACAATATCTTATATATCTGTTCCGTCGTTTCGATAGGCAAACTAAACTCCGGATAATGGGCGTAAAATGCGGTGTATTGTGCCGTCAACCGTTCACACGATTCGTCTTGGAAGAGCACCTTTCCGTCGCATTCCACCGACTGTCTCGAATGATTCAGCACGTAGGTATGTCCACCTGTCTCAATCACGGTCTGCTTATGGTTAATTCCTTTATCCCAACGAACCTCAATCTCAATCGCAGTAAGGCCTGCATTAGCCTTAAAATCAGAACGATAGTGTAGTCCACAGGTCGGGTCTGTCAAATGACTGATATGACTGTCTCGCATCTGTTCTAACGGCACCCATAACGCCAATAGTGCTAAGGCATTGACGCCGCTATCCAACCATGAACCGCCTAACACCCGTTTGGCTTTCTGTATCCGTCCCTGCTCATCGGCATAAGGGTCAGAGAAAGCGATACGGATAGCGTCTATCGGTTGTTGCGGTCGGTTGGTTTCCCACCAACGTACTTCCGGACCGCAGATACTGTGATAGACTGCCGTCCATTCGGGTGTTTGCAAAAGGCTAAGCACGTCTTGTGACGTAGCAGCCAAAGGTTTCTCGATGATCACTTCCAGCCCTTGCCCCATACACAGCTCTGCCAATGCACGGTGCGCTTGAGGAGGCGTAAGGATCAGCACGGTGTCCGGTTGTACGTTCTCCACCAACCGTGTCCAATCGGTATCAAAGGGAATACCGGCATAGCAAGGCTCTTGTGCGGCTTCTTTACGTAAATCACACAAACCGACAACCCTTATATCGGGTATGTGTTGCAAGGCCTCCAGATGATGCCGCGCAATCGTTCCTAACCCTATGATTGCTATACGCTTCATTTATAATGCCCTCACCGCTTGCATGAACTGCTCGCCACGGTCTTCGTAACTCTTGAACAAATCGAAACTGGCACAGCATGGACTAAGCAGTACCGTATCGCCGTCCTTGGCGGCATTGTAAGCACCCATCACTGCGTCGTGCAGGTTGTCCGTATCGATAATATTCAAACCAAAACCACCGAAGTGCTCTCTTAGTTTCTCATTATGCAGCCCCATAAACACCAAGGTATGGCATTTCTCTTTCACCAACTCATCAATCTCACTGTAGTCATTGCCCTTGTCCTTACCGCCTAAAATCAAGACGGTCGGCGTCTTCATGCTCTCCAATGCGTACCAGCAACTATTGACATTCGTCGCCTTACTGTCATTAATCCATCTCACACCCCGAATCGTGGCTACATACTGCAAACGGTGTTCCACTCCCTGAAAACGCATCAAGCTCTCCCGAATGACATCTTTCTTGATATTCAATACATTAGCAGCAATCGTGGCGGCCATCGAGTTCAGTACATTATGCCGTCCCTTCAACGCCAATTCTTCTTCGCTTACCGGCAGCGGGTTCGGTTGACTAAAACCGTACGGATAGAGTTTGGCGCCCAACTGCAGCTTCTTCATCTCCCGGTCGATAACCGGATCTTCTGCCCAATAGATGAACGCATCGTCTGCTGTCTGATTACGGGTGATACGGAACTTGGCATCGACGTAGTTTTGGAACTTATAATCATATCGATCCAGATGGTCCGGCGTGATATTCAGCAAGATGGCGATATCCGCCTTGAAATCATACATGTTATCCAACTGGAACGAACTTAACTCAATCACATAGTAGTCATGATCCTCATGCGCCACCTGCAACGCTAACGAATTACCGATATTTCCTGCCAAACCTACATTCAAACCGGCATGACGTAAGATATAGTAAATCAAGGATGTCGTGGTGGTCTTGCCGTTCGAACCGGTGATACAGATCATCTTCGCATGCGTATAACGTGCCGCAAACTCAATCTCCGAAATGATCGGAGTGCCTTGTGCCTGCAGTTTCTGTATCAACGGTGCTGTCAAAGGAATACCCGGAGACTTCACCACCTCGTCAGCGTTCAAAATCAACTCCTCCGTATGCTTCCCGTCTTCCCATTTGACTCCGTTCTGGTTCAGCAATGCCCGATAAGGTTCGCTGATCGTTCCGCAATCACTCACGAATACATCGAACCCTTTCTCCTTCGCCAAGATAGCTGCTCCGCTACCACTTTCTCCTGCGCCTAAAACAACAATTCGCTTCATTTCAACTATCTTATTTTCAATGTTAACAATGCCAATGCGGCCAAGATCAAGGTCACGATACAGAACCGTAACACGATCTTGGTCTCATGATGCAGGTTACGGCTGCCCTTGAAGCATATCTTACATGTTGGGTCGTTCTTCAAAACCTGCTCTACGCTGGTACGGAAATGATCATGCAGCGGTGCACGTTTCCAGACACGCACATGTTGCCCGCGTTTCTTGTTCCACTTATATACCTGCGTCTGTAAGATAACCGATACGCTCTCCATCAGGAAAACACCGCAGATGATAGGTACCAGTAACTCCTTGTGAATCATCATCGCACAAACACCGATGATACCGCCTACCGTCAGGCTACCGGTATCGCCCAAGAAGACTTGTGCCGGAAAACCGTTCCACCATAGATAACCGACCAAGGCGCCTACGAACGATGCCAAAAAGACAACCAACTCCTCACTGCCCGGTATGTACATCACATCGAAATACTCTGCCCAGATCACACTACCGCTCGTATAAGCCAATACCAGTAACGCGATACCCATGATCGCTGAGTTTCCGGCACACATACCGTCCATACCGTCGTTTAAGTTAGCTCCGTTACTTACTGCCGCTACCACAAAAATAGTCAGTAACACGAAGAAAATCCAACCAAAGCGGTACTTATTCGCCTCTCCTGTCCAACTGAACAAGTCGGCATAGTTGAAGTTATGATGTTTGACAAACGGAATCGTTGTCTGTGTGGACTTGATCTCCGGCGTCTTCTCCACCACAACCACATTATTCTCGATATGACTTGTCACCACTTCGTTCATGCTCACTGCCGGACAGAAACGTAACGTTAGACCGACAATCAAACCCAAAGCAACCTGACCGCCTATCTTCACCCAACCGTTCAGACCTTCTTTGTTTTTCTTGAAGGTCTTGATATAATCGTCCGCAAAACCCAGCGAACCCATCATCAGCGTCGTGATCAGCATCAGGATCATATAGACGTTGTTCAATTTACCGAAAAGCAGACAGGGGATAAGAATTGCTGCGATCACGATTAGTCCGCCCATCGTCGGAACACCTTTCTTCGCCACATTGAACGGGTCAATGGAAGCATCGCGTTGCGTCTCGCTGATGTTATGACGCTTCATGTAGTTGATGAACCAATTACCGAACCAGATACTCACCAGCAAACCAATGATGCCTGCTATGATCGCACGGAACGAGATATAGGTGAACAATCGAGCACCCGCCAAGTGTCCGTACGCCGTTGTCAAATAATCAAAAAGATGATATAGCATAATATTTTAACTTTCAACTTGAAAACTTCTCTAAACTCTCAACTCTAAACTCTCAACTAAATCGTTTAACGATTTCGTGATCATCAAAATGATGCTTGACACCTTTGATGATCTGATAGTCCTCATGACCCTTTCCTGCAACTAAGATCACATCGCCTTTCTGGGCTAACATGCAAGCGGTCTGGATCGCTGCGGCTCGGTCTTCAATCACCAAGGTACTGCGTAACTCCTCTGCCGTCAAACCGTCCGTCATGTCTTTCAGAATATCCTTCGGCTCCTCGTCCCGAGGATTATCGCTCGTCAAAATCAACTGCTCACTGCCTTTCTTGGCGATCTTTGCCATCATCGGCCGTTTACCCTTGTCCCGATTTCCTCCGCAACCCACTACCGTGATCAGTTTAGCGCCTTCTTTCTTGATTTCGCGTATAGTCTGTATCACATTATCTACCGCATCGGGCGTATGGGCATAATCGACGATCGCCGTCCATCCCTTTTCGCTCCGAATAGTCTCAAAACGACCGTTCACAGGCTTCAACGTACTCAGTACGCGCAACACTTCCAACTCCTCAAATCCCAGACACAAAGCCGCACCGTAGATACAGAGCAGGTTACTTACATTAAACCGACCCACCAACGGTACGAACACTTCTTTGCCGTTCATATTCAGCATCATCCCCTCAAATCCTTCTTCCAGTATCTGCGCCTTATAGTCCGCCAACGCTCGGGTGGAGTAGGTATGAACAGTCGCTTTGCAGTTCTGCGTCATCACTAACCCGTTCTTGTCATCTTTGTTCGTAACCGCAAAAGCCGTCTTCTTCAACCCGTCAAACAAACGTTTCTTCGTGTCCCGATAGTTATCGAACGTCTTATGATAATCGATATGATCCCTCGTCAGGTTGGTAAACAACGCTCCGTCAAAATCCAAACCTGCAATACGTTCTTGGGCAATCGAATGACTGCTTACTTCCATAAATGCGTACTCACAACCGGCGTCCACCATCCTCCTCAACAAACCGTTCAACTCGATGGCATCCGGGGTCGTATGGGTTGCCGGAACCGCTTCGTCTTCGATATAATTGACCACCGTCGAAAGTAATCCCGCCTTGTGACCCATCGCGCGCACAAGTTTATATAATAAGGTGGCAATCGTTGTCTTGCCGTTCGTACCTGTCACGCCTACCAACGTCAGTGCCTTACTCGGCTCCCCGAACCATTTGCTCGCCAACAACCCTAACGCCTTGTCCGTGTTCTCTACGAGAATATAGGTCGGTGAAAGCGGTCTGTCTTCTGTCAACGAAGTGGTCTTTGTTATGTACTCTCTCTTAGAGAGAACGATGGCACTTGCGCCTTTGGCGACACAACCATCAATGAACGTGTGTCCATCTACTGCTGTGCCCACCTGCGCAACGAATAAGTCGCCTTCGCCTACCTTTCGGCTGTCGAAATGCAGACCCTTAATCTCCTTGTCCGTCGAACCGATGATCTCGATCGGTTGGATCACTGATAATAATTCGCTCAGAAGCATATAATTTTTAATTCTTAATTTTTATTTCGGCGATGATCCGCACCGTACTGCCGCAGTCCATACCCGCATCGTAATTGTGTTTCGGATCTTCCATCATACAGATACAGGTGTATTTCGGATTCTCTTCCGGGAAATAACCCACAAACGTGATACGGTGTCTCTTCGGTTGGTAACGACCGCTTATCAGCAACTGTGCCGTACCCGTCTTACCTGCTATATGAACCAAGTCGCTCTGTGCTTTCCGCTTTCCCCATGGATTAACGGACGCCGTTCCCAAACGATTATCCCAAACCACGTCATGCAGCGCACTTCGGATATCCTGTAAGGTTTGCTTCGAACAGATAGACGACTTCACTACTTCCGGTTTGAACCGTTTAACAACCTCTCCGTTCTGCTGAATGGCCGTCACTAACATCGGACGCATCATCTTACCGTTATTGGCGATCGCATTGTAAAACATCGCGATTTGCATCGGACTCAACTCCACCGAATAGCCGTACGACATCTTACTCAGCGTCACGGTGTCTTTCGGAACATCAATACGTGTCCGGTCCGCACCCGGAATCTCGCAATAGATGCTGTCTTTCAGACCCATCCGTTCAATACGGCGCACAAATTTCTTGGCAGAACCCTCATAACTGCGGGTGATCAACTTCGCCAAGGCGATATTACTGGATATAGCCAAGGCGGAACGAACGGTCAGTACGGTATCTTTCTTGTGCGCGTCCGTGTGCTTGACGGTGAAATATTTCCAGGGTTCACGGGTGATCGTTACCGTGTCGTCAATATCGATCTTTCCGTCATCCAACGCAGCCACCAAAGCAATAGTCTTGAACGTCGAACCCGGTTCTACACGTTGTACGGCATGGTTCTGCGCCTCATAATACTCCCCGCTCTCCGAACGGTCGATATTGGCGATTGCTCGGATATAACCCGTCTGCGTCTCCATCAGAAGACAACAACCCCAACGAGCTTCTTGTGCGCTTACGCTTTCCAGCAATGCGTGCTCCACGATATCTTGCAGGTTCGCATCGATCGTCGTCACGACATCCAAACCATCCTTAGACTCTTGCACCGTTACCGACTCGTACCGACCGCCTATCTTCTGGATCGCACTCATACCGTCCACGCCGCGTAACTCTTTGTCAAAACGTTTCTCCAAACCCGAGTTACCGACACCGCCTTCGCCGTAGATACTGCCTATCGTTCGACTTGCCAGAATACCGTACGGTTTGATACGGCGATGCTGGTCTTCAAAGAAAATTCCGCTTTTGTATTTACCCTTCCGGATCAACGAATTTTTCTCCAATGCCTGACGCTGCAAATAATTGATACGGCGATCACACACCTTCAAGCGTGCCTCGTTTTTCTTATATGCTTGCGTAATACGCGCCTTGTATTCCGCTTCACTCTTATCCCCTACAATACGCGCCAAATCGGCTGCCAAACTGTCGATATGCTGGTTAAACAACGCATTATTATTCATACGTAACGCGTCCACGCGCGTATCCATATATATATAATACTGCGGCATGCTGCTTGCCAAAAGCCGACCGTTACAGTCCAAGATATTACCTCTGGTGGCCTCAATCGGTTTGTGTGTCGGTACTTGGTTCTCTGCCACTTTCATCCATTCGTCCCGTTCTACGGTCTGTACATAGATGATCCGAGCCAATACAGCCACAAAACCCAATGCAATCACCGTAAAAATGATTGCAAATCGCCATACCGTATTTCTTTGCTCGTCTGACATATCTTTCACCTTTCAACTTTCGTAGGCGGAATTCTGTTCTCTTGTAACGAACTTCCTTTTTGCTTCAAGGCCTCAACTACTTGTGACTGCCTTGTCGTATTGGTCAATTCCGCACTAATCGTCATATAGCGGAACTTGGCGTCCAACATCTCTTTCTTCGTGTCCGTCAACCGGTGTTGTTGTTTGGCAGCCTGATAACCCGACAGAATATAGATAAACAGCAAAACGGCAATCAATCCGATTAACGGATATTGCTCCCGGAACTTCTGACTGCGTAACTTGTCGCCGTTCAACCAACTCTGTATGTCATGACTGCTTGCCATTCTTAATTCTTAATTCTTAATTGATCATTTCTTCTCCGCTACGCGAAGCTTTGCACTTCGTGCTCTTGGATTACGTGCCACTTCTTCTGCACTTGCCTCCCGACCTTTCTCGATCAATTCAAACGGACTCAGGTTATTGCCGTAAAAATCTTTCTCTATCGTTCCCTCTAAGTTTCCGCTCCGCAAGAAATTCTTCACAAGTCGGTCTTCCAACGAATGGTACGTCAATACTGCGATCCGTCCTCCCGGTTTCAACAAATCCCGTGCGGCAACCAACATATCCCGTAACGCACCCATCTCATCGTTCACCTCTATCCGCAAAGCTTGAAACAGTCGTGCCAAGTCCTTCTTTGCATTCGTTGGAACTTCCAACTCTCCACTCTCCACTTCTTTCAACTTTAAACTTTCAACTTTCAACTGGAGCGCAGCTCCTACCAAATCTTCTGTTCGTTCAATACGTTTCTGAGTGCGTGCCTTGCATATATTCTTTGCGATTCCTCTTCCGTTCTTCAACTCACCGTACAGGTAAAAAATCTTCGCCAACTCCTCCTCACTGTACCCGTTCACGATATCGGCTGCCGTTCGCTTCGCTGTTTGGTTCATACGCATGTCAAGCGGCGCACTAAACCGAAAACTGAATCCTCGCTCCGGACAGTCAAAATGATGAAAACTAACTCCCAAATCTGCCAACAGACCATCTATATGTTCCACTCCGTAATAGTCCATCCAGTTGCGCAGATAGCGGAAGTTACTATGCACAAACGTCCACTTTCCACTTTCCACCTTCCACTTTCCACTTTTTACGGCATTCTCCAATGCATCCTTGTCCTGATCGAAGGAATACAAATGGCCAATATCAAATGACAAATTACCAATAGAGTCCATCCTCTCAAGGATAGCGCGACTATGCCCTCCGCCTCCAAAGGTTACATCTACGTAAATGCCTTCTTTGTGAACGTTCAGACCCTCAATGGTCTCCGTTAACATGGCCGGTATGTGATAGGTTTCAACCATAAATCCGTTATCATTCCCTTATATTTCAAGGCTTGCAAGGGAGTCGTATTGGGTGATTATTGCGTGATTATTGCGTGATTATTGTGTGATTTACTCATCTTAGCTCGGAGTCGTGCCGCTAACTCGCTCTGACTCAACTTCTTATTCGCAAACGTCTCCGGAGCCCACAAAGCAAAACGGTTCAGCATACCGACGAACAGCACGTCGTTCTGCGCACCGATAGTCTCCAAATTCTTCTTCTGCAGCAATACACGACCCTGACCGTCCATCTCAAGATACTCTGCATCAGACATGAACTGCATCAATATCAACTGATCCTCCGGATCCCACTCATCCAAGGTCTGACGTAATTGTTCTACCTTCTCGTTCCACACCAGCTCCGGATAAAACATCAGACATTCGTTGTCCGTGTCCCGACGCATCACGATACGCATCGAACCGCTCTCTGCCAAAATCTTACGATAACTTGCCGGAACGAAGATACGTCCCTTCTCGTCCAACCTTGCCTCTATGTTTCCAATAAATGTGTTCATCTCACCACTTTTATATGAATTCGGGTGCAAAGATACAAAAAATATTTGATATTCACCACATTTCCCCACAAAAAAAATATCAATTGTTTTATAAACAAGTTTTCAACAACTGATAACATAAAATAACCCGCATAAACTCAATGGTTTACACGGGTTATTAACAATTTAATAAAAATGTGGGGTAAAATGGGGTATTATTGAATACGCTGCCCTTGAACGGTATAAACACGGTTATTACGCAGGATCACGATCTGTCCGTCACGTAACTCCTTAACGGCTTTATTGGCCTCATCTGCTTCCACTTCCTCGATGCCTTGCCAGTTTTTGGGAAAGATATAATATACCATGGAGAGGTTGTAACCCGAGTAGTCGGTTCCGCTTTGATCTTTCAGACGAGTCAACAGACACCAACTGTTTCCGGCGCCACCCCATCCCCAGTTGACGTGGTAGTAATAGGTGTCATTCTGTACGCGGTATCCGTCAATCACAAAGCAGTGACCGGTTTGGCCGATGGCAGGGAAACCTGCAAAAATCAAAGGATGACCTAATTCCAATTCCGGACGTACTACATCTTCACCCCAGTACGTAATGTCTTGCTCCGGGTTACTACTGTTACTTACATCGATATACCTGATTTGATTACTGTAGTAGTAATTATTCTTCATTAGGTTCGGAATTTTCTCCGTGTTGGCACCACTGCCATCCTTGCTGTAGTTCATTTTCAGCGATGCACCGCATGCCAGCATCAGGTTAGCTACCGCATCCGCTTCCTCCTCCGTATAAGTCACACCGTCATATGTAGGCAGGATATGATTCCAATCAAAGGGATGGCTGTCTAATTTGAATGTGGTCTCGCCCTGCTCACCACCGGTATAGGTGAACGTACCCGTTCCGCATGCCGGATACCGATAGTAACGCATCACCATCGCCATCGCGGTGGCTACACAACCCGTTACGGCATGTCCGCCGTTGATATACGGACAGAACTTATTGTACGGATAACCTTGGTTAAAATTGATTTCGCCAAGTAGAGGCGCTACGCCTTCTTCCGTCTCCGCATGCTCGATGACAAAGAAATTCTCTGCGTCTTCGCCTGCCTCTATGCGCTCCATCGCTTCGATGTACTGGTCAAAGAAACTGCGCTGCTCCGGTGTCAGTAAAGGAGAATGAATGTCAAAGTTCGGATCATCAAAGATGATCGGCTGAATCGTTTCGGCTTGCATACTCATACAGCATGCTGCAACTACGAACAAAGTGGTGAATACATGTTTCATATCGTTTGAATTTTAAGGATTTGCTGTTAATAGCAAAGGATCTTCGTATATAGATCTTTGCGTTTGATAGTATCAATATAGTATTTAATAAGGTATATATGACCTATGGAGAGCGTAGGTAATACAATCTCCGTATCTCCATAGATAGGATGTTTCGTGTAAATGATTTGTCCTGCATGGTCATAAACGGACAACTGCTCCTTGCCTTCCGACATGTCCGGCAGCACGATGGTGTATTGTCCTTCTCCGGTACGTTTGATCACTAACGGATTCTCTACTTTCGCGTTCGTATGAATCGCCATCGGAGCCGATGACGTACTGTACTGCGGTTCGCAACCCTTCTCATCGTACGCTTGTAGGGCGAAGTAATATTCCGTATCGGGTTGTAAATCACGGAATCGGATATTATTGTTTCCTCGATACACAAGATGCGTACGGGGTGGGAACAGATAATCGATGGCAAAGGGGTAGTGTGCCGTCCAACTGTCGATGATACTGCCGCCGTTACCTCCGAGATGCGAATACGTGATCCGGAATTGGCGCAGATGCAGGGTGGTGTCCAAATCAAGGGTGCGAACAATATTTTTGGTCGTTCGCAGAACGGTAATCTTACCGACATTCTGCCACGTGATGCCGTCCGCAGAACCGCTGATATAGAGTTGTCCGCCTATCGTCTCATCTACACCGTTCGGGGTGTAGTTGTTGCTTAACCAAAGGCTTAACTGCTTCGGTTCATACAGATACTCCGGCGTTCGAAGATACTCATCGCTTGTCGTGAATAACACGGCTTTGCCGGATTCGGAGATAGTCGCTTGTGCATTGGCGAAATTGGCATCCCAACCGCTCTCTTTGATCTCTTGGAGGGTGGAGAAATGCTCAAACGATTCGGTCTCCTGACCCTCACCCGAAGTGAGGGTATATAAGGAATAGAAATAGCCATCCGCTTCGTCTTGTTCTTCCCAATAAACGGTGAACGAGTGGCTGGAAAGGTTAGACACACTGTCAATAACAGGTGTCGTAAGCATATAGGGTCTTGGGGATATTCCGCGCAAGGTCAACTGGGTTCCCATACTCTCATCCGGGGTCTCTGCCCATAGAAAAGCATAGGAATAAACACAACTCTGCTTTTTAGGAGTGTGTACGACTAGTAAGGGGAGGTTATACGTGCTGTCTTTGATCAGACGTACGCAGGCAGTGTCGCCTGCACCTTGCCAATGGGCGCCGGTGTCGGTACTATACACAAAATTGCCGGACTCAAGACAAAGCAACAAACTGTCCTGCTGCGTAGCCGGTATATGAAGCATCGTAACGGCGGTGTCATAGGCCACCGGCTTTTTGTAGAACATGGTCGTTACGTCTAACTCTTCCGGTGTGAACGCCAGTACGTCGTCTCCGACAGGACCGATATACATAGACATGTTCCCGTCATTACGTTGGCGTATCTGCGAGACAACCAACTGACTGAGGATCGTTCCGTCATTCATCTTCGGCTGCCAAGTGGTACGTTTGGTACTGCCTGGGAAGATATCGGCTTCGGTACTCTGCGTAGGGTTCACCACACCTGCGCTTACAACAGCATAGCCCAAAGGTGTACCGGCGTTGAACGTGTTACGATCCCATGTATAACTGTTGAATGTAATATGGGATACCAGCATGCCGGTTCCTACCAATGCTTCTTTGCCGGCATCCCAACCTACGGCTTGCCGGTTTTCCAAAAGGAAGTACTCCGACGGATTCGGGGATAAAGCACTGCCGTTATGCGAACTGGCTGCAATCAGCAGCGCTTCATTATGGGTCTCAATGGGTTGTAAGGTCCTCAATCCGGCTTTGCTTACCTGCTCCGGTTTAAGCCAACCCATCACAAAACGCTCAAAGGCGGTATAAGTGGGTGGAGTAGAACCGTGATTATTATAGCACCCCACGCACATCACATCCCACTCGCCTACCGTGTAGCGATCGGAAGAGGAGGTGTCGTAAAGATCGGGCAGACCTAAAGCATGGCCGAACTCATGGCAGTACGTGCCGATACCTGCTTGTACCTTTCCTCCGCTACCTCGATACTCCGAGATCATCAGATAGCCGGCGAGGTACTTACTGCCGTAACGGGCGCTGTTCTGAATGACGCTGTAATGCGGCCAGATCGTCTCCGCCTTGCCGCCTTCCGCTTCGTTATAACCGGCTACGACGATGGACACATTATCGATGTACCCGTCGTTATTGGCATCATATCGGCTGACATTCAGCCCGTTATCATACGCCAGTTGAAAGGCTTCGGTCACCAACTCGCCTGCTCGGATATTATGACCGGTGGTCACCCCTTGGTCATTCGTCTTGTTGGCACCGTAATAAGCCATCTCATGGGAAACGGTGTACGGACCAAACACTTCGTACTCCAAGTCCAATGCGCTATTGGACGAGGCATCGAAATAGGTATGCACCGAACCGGTGGCATTGGGATTACTGCCGCCGTTGATATTGAATAAATCGTTGAACTGCGATTTGGGATTACTCAGACTGAAACTCAAGTCTGTGAAATTGACCAGAATAACCGGCACCCGCACCTTGCCTGTAGTAGGGACATAGGCAGAACGCATGGTTTGTTGTGGAGTTTGCGCACTACGCAGTGCCGGTATTTTGGCGGCTCGTGTCTCGGCACGAAAAGAAGCATGCTCGTCTCCATAGAGATAGATCGTGTCTGTCTGTCCGTTCTCCAGCTCCCGAAGAATCGGTTTGGGACTTGCCGGAACCGCCCACATACCCATGCAGGCGAATAACAAACACACTATGGAAACGAGCTTATGCATATATACGCAAAGCCAAGAGGCCGGTTGCTAAGCAGCTGACCTCTTGGTATTTGCAATAAACAGATTAGTGCTTACGAACCAACTTAACGTTCGAGTTGCCCTTCAACTGCTCACGGATACGAGCTGCAACCTCAGGATAATCCTGACTGATTACCGGTACATTCAGCGGTTTGTACTTCGGTGCCTCGTCAGCATCGTCTGCGCCCGGTACATTGCCGTATACAGACTTGGTAACCGGGTTGAAGCGAACCTGCTCATCGTTCAGGAATGCTTTCTCGGTAGCCTCATCGAAACCGATATTCAAACCCCAGTTAGCTCCAAAGACGGTATCTTGTGCCATTTGTTGGTAAACAACCTCGCAATAGTCCATACCACACATATATTGGGAAGCAGCGAAGTTGTTGTTCAGAGACATGTGAGCGCCAAGGCAGAGAGCCTCAGGAACGTAGCTGGAGTAATAGCCACCTTCGCCGGTTTCATCCGTATCATACTCATACGATTTCAGCGTCGGATTATTGATAAACTTAGCAGCTGCCTGCAGGTAAACGCTATAATTGTCTCCAGAGTTGAATGCCTCAATGAATTCCTTCATCTTTGAGACATACTTAACCTCGTCCATCGTGCTGGGCAGACATTGTTTTATGTATTTTGCGGTATCTGTTACTTCCCATTCTCCCAGACAGAACACGATGTTGTTATCGGTGTGGTTTACGTACTTCGAAGCATAAAACATCGGTGCCTCAAGTTCCAGGATAACACCTTCTTGGGTTCCTGCAAAATTGCCGGAGTTGTCGATATAGAAACCATCGCTGAAAACGTACAGTGTAGCCAATGCTACGTAGCATTGATAAGTCGTTCCGTCGGATGCTTCAATCGTTCTAAGAGGAATTTCGCCGGTTTTCTCATCCTGCATATACGTGGTATCTTTATCCCATACGATAGCTCCGTTGAATACTGCTGCCTCCAGGAAGGTCTGCACGTGGATATAGCAGGAGTCTTTCAACTCACCTGCAGTAGCATAGATGTAGCAGTCTCCGTAATCAACGGCTTGTACATAACCACGGTTGGTTACTGTTGCTACACTCGGGTTACTACTGCTCCATTTGATAGCCTCTTTGGTGGCATCTGCCGGAGTAATAGTAGCGGTCAAACTGATCGGGTTGTCACCCAATACCAATACTAATTCTCTCGGGTTGATTGTCAAACTTGCTTGTGCGGTCGGATCTTCCGGACCATTCGGATTCTTTTTGCAACCAACCAACAGGGTAGCACTCAGTGCTACAACTGTCAACAAAAATAATTGCTTTTTCATACCTTTAATAGTTTTTTTTATGATGAATATTTTACTCATTTACGGTCGGGTTATAGGAACCTTCGGAAGAAGGCATTACGAAGATGTACGAGGAACCTACTTCCATCTTACTTCCTGCATTACCGCTGTGGTTCGATCCACGACGGCGCTCAGGCATCTCCGGAGCCAGACGACGGAACGTCATCAAGCCATAACCTTCACCCCATAACTCAACACGCCAGTTATACTCAATCTCTTCAAGCAGATTACTATGATTCAATCCGGCTACATACAGACCGTAATCGTTCTCTGCTCCTTCCAATACACGTTGATCGGTGATGGCGGTCAGATAGGTGATAGCATCGTTGTCATTACCCAAACGGTAACTTGCTTCCGCTGCAATCAGATACATCGACTCGATACGCATCAGGACGTTGTCGCTCAACCACTCACGGTCGATATCGTCCGCCTTGGTGGACTCGGGACAATCTGCCGAGTAGAATTTGCCGTCAGCGCATAACTTATAAGTGGAGTTCTTCTTACCGTCATTGAACCAGTTTACACGTGCATCAAACGGGTGTCCGTTCGGCTTGCCGCTTGTCGAGTCTGCAGCGGAAATTCGCTTATACAGGTTCTCATCGATGGCTTTGGTGTCGCCGGACCATGCATAACTGTAACTATGGATATCGCATTGACCGAACCAGGAAGCCAAGCCGCCGGTGGTCTCAATAGATACATCCTCACCCCACATCCAAGACGGATTGTTTACATTATTGAAACCGGTGGTGGTCAACTCACGACTCGGAAGCACCTGAATACCTTCCTTGGTCGCATCGGCAATCGCTTTGAGGGCGAAGTCACGTGCATTGGTGTACGTTTGTACGTTATCCGGTGTGCTCGCTTGCGTCGGGTTGCCTTTATTCAGATACGAGTACGCAAGAATGGCACTGGCAACGCCTGCGTTGATCTCCAGTTTCGAGTCACGTTTTTTCTCGGAGAATGCATCGAAATAATCGATGGCCTCTGCCAAGTCGCTTTCAAGCTGGTTATATACCTCTGCCATCGTAGCCAATGGTTGAGCTTCTTCCATATTGGTCTCATTGTACATCGGGAAACAACGCTCTGTTCTGAAATCACGGATGTGATTCGGAGTCTCGCAATATGCCATAAGCAGGTTGCTGTAGATATAACCACGGAAGGCCAATGCTTGTGCATAGAAATAGGCTACTTCCGCTTCCGACTCGTTGAAGGATGCCAGCGTATCACCTGCTACAATCGTGTGGTACATGGCAGTCTTCGAATCATAGGTGGTAGGAAGACCGGTAGAGGCAATGCGCTTGATCACATTGTCTGCACTTGCAGCATCACCGCCTTGTGCCGTATAGATGATCGAGTTTACATTACGGAGCATGCCGTAGAAATAGGTCCATATAAATCCGGTACGACCGGTGTTGCCGTGACCCATCTCGTCCGAGTAGAACCATCCGTAGGTGTAGTTTGTCAAAGCCATATCGCCACTCATCAGGTCGGTGTACATATCCAAGGAACGACGACCGAACTCATCATGAGCGTCTCCATCTAATTTGTAGGTACAAAGCGTGGAGTAGATACCGCGCATGGAACCCTCTAACTGGTTGGCCATTTTGGAATACTGCTCTTGCGTGATAGTGCTACCGTACGGATCACGGGTCAGGAAATTATCCCCACAAGATGCCAACACGATGGCACTGATGCCTATAATTGCTGTTTTGAATATATTTTTCATATGTGTACCTCCTTTTCAAATTAGAATTGGAACTTGATACCGCCCATGACTGTGGAAAGCGGAGTGTATTGGTATGCATCCGAAGTACCGGTGAAGCTGGCCATCGGGTTGTAACCCTTACGGGCACTGACGATAGCAAGGTTATCTGCCGATACATAGATGTTGAGCGATTTGAATTTGATCTTCTCCATCCATTTCTTCGGGAAACTGTAACCGATGCGGATATTGTTCAAGTTCAAGAACGACAGGCTGGTGAGGAAACGGGTGGAACCCATGTTTGCGTAGAGGTCAGAACCGTTAGACAAACGCGGAACGGCGTTTACACCCATATCTACACATGCTTGTTTCTCCTGATCCGACATCATCGAGTTCCATGCTTTACGCATATCAACGTGCCAGTTGCTGCTACCGATCTTACCGCTGTGCATCAACTGCGAATATTGCCAGTCGTAACCCCAACCGCCGATACCGTAGGAGCAGGTAACGGAGAAGGTAAATCCGTAGGCGTCCAGATCAATACCGAAACCGCCTTGGAAATCCGGAATACGGCTCTTGCCGATATAGTTGCTACCGGCGTAACGGGCATCGTTACCGGAAACCATCTCTTTCTTCAATACCTCATCTGCCGACTTGCCGGGGTAGTATTTCTGTACGTACTCATAAACGTTTGATACGTAGTTGTTACCGGACTTGTTGTAGATCTGCAGGTTGTCAGCACTGTTGTGACCGAAGGAACCCAGTGCCGGGTCATAGTAACCTACATACACAGCTTCACCGTTCTCGTTGATACCTGCATACTCCGGAATATTCCAGTCGTACGGACTGTAACCTACTGCCAGTGAACCGGCCATGATCATGTCCTCTTCAGTCTCCAAGTACTCCGGTAACTTGGTGATCTTGTGCGTATAACGTGATCCGTTGAAACGAACATCCAACTTCACATTACGCATGTCCACTGCGTGTACGTTCATCTGAACCTCCACACCTTGGTTCACCATCGCACCACCGTTGATAGGCACACTGGTGTAACCTAAAGACGGAGCTACCGGACGGTAGAACAACATGTTATCGATATGTTTCCAGAAGTAATCCAACTCCAAGTCAACATACTTGTTGATACCTACCTCCAAACCAAGGTCAATAATCTGACTGCGCTCCCAGGTCAACTCCGGGTTACCTTTCGACTGCCATACGTAGCCGACTTCGCCGTCCACATATTCAATGGAATAGGTGTCTTGGAACAACTGGGTTCCGATACCGCCTTGGTTACCCAATACACCCCAACTCAGACGCAGTTTACCGTTCTTCAACCAGTCAGCAGCCGTTGTGCCTTCCATAAAATGCTCATTGGTGAACATCCAGGTAGCACCTACAGAACCGAAATGGCCCCAACGGTGACCCTTGGCGAACTTAGACGAACCGTCGGCACGGTAGTTACCGGTGATACCGTAACGTTCATCGTAGATATACGATACGGTAGCCAGGAAAGACTCCAATGCGGTGGAGTTGGTATAAGAAGTGATATAGGTGTTCTGAACGGCGTTACCCAACTCCAGAACGTTATCACCATCCATCGCAGCTACGTGACTCTTACCACCGTAGAAAACAGAGGAGCGAGCCATCTGGCTTTCGTGACCGGCCATCGCACGGATACTGTGCTCACCGATGGTCTTGTTGTACTCCAACAATTGGTTCAGCGTTACCCATAACTGGTTGGCTTGCGCCTTGTAGGTACGACCGATACCTGCTGCGTCACCATAGTACGCGTTCGTGTATTCGGATTGCGTCAAACCGCTATATTGTGCGTTGGCATTGAAGGTGAATTTCAAATCTTTGTACAATTTGAACTCCAACGAACCGCCGGCCATCACGAAGTGCTGGATACGGTTGTCACGGTCATAGCGCAGAGAACCGGCAGGGTTGATACCGGCACCGTAAGCACGACCGGCACCCTCGTACATTCCGTAGTCATACATATTACCGCCCGTCTTCGGATCTACCGCAATTGTTCCGTCTTCATTATAAACGAATACCGGGAAAATCGGGGCGATCTCATTGACATACGCAAAACCGTTGTTCATGTTATCTCCTTGACCTGCAGCATCCTGCTTGGAATAGGTGTAGGCCATGTTCACATTACCCTTCAACCATTTCTTCGGTTGGAAATCCACGTTGCTACGTGCTGTGAGACGGTCGTAGGAAGAACCGATATAGTATCCTTCATCCTTCAAATAACCTACAGACGCGTAGTAAGTGGTCTTTTCCGTACCACCGGAGATCTTCACAGTAGCATCTAATTTCTGACCGACACGGAAGATAGCGTCACGCCAACTGGGCAGGTTCTCCATACCCGGTTTGTAAGTAACACCCATGTCTTCACCACGGAACTTACCGTTGTTGTCGATAAGCAAACTACCGGCTTTGTCATTAGGAATACCCTCTACCTGCCACAACAAATACTGTACCGGAATACCCTTCGGACCATACAACATCTCGTTGGCATCCTGGATCTTCTTGATGTCTATTGCACGCGAACTGATGTTGTACAAACTCATCCAAGCCATCTCGACAAACTCCTTCGGGTCGGTAACAACCTCATACATAGGCAGCAAACGCATGTTGGCACCGTACTTGATATCCACGTCAATATGACCTTCGTCGCCAGATGTACCTTTCTTGGTGGTGATCACGATCACACCATTGGCACCGCGGCTACCATACAGAGAAGTAGCGGTGGCGTCCTTCAAGATCGTCGTACTTGCGATATCGCTCGGGTCAATCGTAGCGATGTACGAAGCGTCGTAAGGCACACCGTCCACGATGTACAAAGGAGACGAACCTCCGTACAACGAACCGATACCACGGATACGGATACTGGCTGCCTCACCCGGCTGACCGGTGGTGGTGACAACCTGCACACCGGCAACCTCACCGGCAAGAGCCTTCGATACCTCGGAAGGACTCTTCTTTTCGATATCCTCCGCCTTTACTGCTTGCGCAGAACCGGCGAATGAACCTTTACTTACATTACCGTAACCCGTTACAACCACCTCTTGAATCACTTCGGTGTTCTCCAACAGGGTTACTTTGATGTTTTTGCCGGCAGGCACCTCTTGGGACGCCATTCCGACGAAACTTACGACCAGTGTCTTCACAGACTCCGGTACGCTCATCTCGAATTCTCCATCATAGTCCGAGATTGTACCTAATGTGGTACCTACTGCCTGGATACTTGCACCGATCACCGGCTCGCCCTGGGCATCGACTACCACACCGCTAACTTGCTTCTCCGCATACAAGCCGATGCTCAATGCCGCAAGAAAAAGTAGTGTTAAAATCTTCTTCATGTTTGTTATTTTTGTTATTATTTTCTTTCCGCTTTTGTCTTTCGTCTTTCGACTTTTATCTTTCATAACCTCACGCGTACGTATATTAGATATAGAATACGCACACGCGCAAATACGAAAAATCGCGCAAAGGTACGACTTTTTTTTGATATGACCAAATTTTTAGGAAAAAAAATGCAAAAAATCAACTTTTTGCGTTAAATATATGACAAAATGTAACTTTTTTGGTCACAAAATAGTTCATTTGCTACATTTAAAAGGTCTTGTGTTGACGTTTTTGCAATTTTGTCAAATGTTTCTTGCCATAATGGCGCAGCACCGTGGTATAACATGGATTTCGCCATCGCCAAAGCGCTGTTCTCTTGGTTCTGGGCGGAGATGGCTAACTGACCGCGTAACTGTTGCAAGGCATGCTGTAATCCGCTTTCGGTTAAGGGTGTCGTACGGAGCTTATCCAACTCGTGCCGGACCAATTCTAAACTGTAAGGATAATCTTCCGGATCGCAAGCCCAATAGATACACCAGTAACCCGTGTCGCTCAAGGGTGTATAAGTTGATTCTACGGTATAGACGAGTCCTTTGGATTCGCGCAGACTTAAGTTTAAACGGCTGTTCAGACTTCCGCCGCCTAAGATGTTATTGAGCAGAAACATCGCCAACTGTTTCTCATGACCGATCTCATACGCGCGTCCGCCTAGCATCGCGTGCACCTGATGCGTGTGCTTTTTGAAAGACCGCTCACGCTCCGGGGGGCAAACTACTAGGTCCCTATGCTTCCTAGGCTCCCTAGGACTCATAGTCAAACTCCCGAACTCTTTCTCCGCGATGCGGAAGATCTTCTCCGGCTTTACATTGCCTTGGCAGAAGACCACCATTCGTTCCGGCGTATAATGGCGTGCCATCCAGTTTAGCGCATAGTCGCGTTTGGAGGATATATGTCTCAACGTTTTCTTGGTGCCTAAAATCGGCATGGCAAGACTGCTACCGGCAAAAACGAGGTTTTCAAAATCATCATAGATGAGTTCGGAAGGCTGGTCGTTATAACTCTCTATCTCGTCGAGGATGACCATTCGCTCTTTGTCCGTCTCTTCTTTCTTAAAAGCGGGTTGCAGAATCATCTCAGCGATAAGATGAAGGGTGAGTTGCACATGTTCGGCGAGAATAGCTGCATAGAAAGTGGTTTCCTCTTTGGTGGTATAAGCGTTGATCTCACCACCGATGCCTTCGATGGCATGGATGATCTGTCGTGCTGAATGGTGGTTGGTGCCTTTGAATACGCAATGCTCGATATAATGCGCCATGCCGTTCTCTTCCGGTGCCTCGTCACGCGTACCTGCTCCCACCATCACACCTACGTAGGCGACGGGAGAAGGCGTCCATCTATGCACAATTTTGACGCCATTTGGCAAAATATGATAAAAAGTTTGCGAATTTTCTTGCATATTCCGTTTTTTTGTTGTACCTTTGCACCCGTTTTTGAATTGGGGCGCTCGCTACGCTCGCGCGGCATTGGCGGAATTGGTAGACGCGCCAGACTTAGGATCTGGTTCCGAGAGGAGTGAAAGTTCGAGTCTTTTATGCCGCACAACGGGTTCGTTAGAGCCCGTTTTTCTTTGCTTCATTCCAAAGGGCATCCATTTCTTCAAGACACATGTCTTTGAAATCTTTTCCTTGCTCTTTAGCGCGTTGCTCTATATAATTGAACCTGCGAATGAATTTAAGGTTCGTTTGCTCCAGCGCATTGTCAGGCTTGATCTTATATAACCGTGCTGCATTGATGAGCGCAAACATCAGGTCTCCGAACTCCTCACTAACTCGTTCATTCGTTAACTCGTTCACTCGTTCACTCGTTAATTCTTCCTCAAACTCGGCTATTTCCTCTTTTACTTTATCCCATACATCTTCGCGTTTCTCCCAATCAAAGCCCACATTGGCTACTTTGTCTTGGATTCGATAGGCTTTGACGAGACTTGGCAATGAATCAGGAATGCCACCGAGTACGGTTTTGTTTCCGCCTTTCTCTTTGAGTTTGACTTGCTCCCAGAGTTTACTTACTTCTTCGGCATTCTGTGCGGCTTCTTCGCCGTACACATGCGGATGACGGAAAACGAGTTTATCGCAGAGCCGGTTGCACACGTCGGCAATGTCAAAGTCATTGGTTTCACTACCCATCTTGGCATAGAAAACGACATGCAGCAATACGTCACCGAGTTCTTTGCTGATCTCGTTCATGTCATGACGCGAGATGGCGGTTGCCAACTCATAGGTCTCTTCAATCGTGTTTTGCCGTAAACTGTCGAAAGTCTGCTTGCGGTCCCAGGGACATTTCTCCCGCAGGTCATCCATGATATCCAGCAATCGACCGAAAGCCTGTAATTGTTCTTCTCTACTGTGCATGGTCGGATTCTTCTTCTTTGCCTTCAAACGTGTGTACGGTCAGATTACCGTGCTTGTCCAGTTTGGCGTAGGTCCATTGTTGGAAACAGTCGCCTAAGATCACCATTCGGGAGTCTTTTTTGATCTGCAGGTCCAAATCAATATGACGATGACCGAAGATATAATAATCGCGGTGGTTATGCAGTTTCTCCTGCTCTTTGGCGTACAATACCAGTTCCTCCTTGTCTTCGCCTTTGTACGGACAGGGGTTCTCGATCTCTTTCAACCGACTCTTCTTCGCCCAGTTATAACCGAACTTATTGCCCACCTCAGGCGGCAGACAGCGGTAAAGGAATTGCAGGAAGGGGTTACGGAAGATCTTGCGTAACCGCATAAAACTGCGGATCTTGGAGCGCACTTTAGGCGGGTATAACTCTTCCCAGTTCTCCGGCAACAAACCGTCACCGTGCGCCAGGAATAATGTCTTGCCGTAACGGACAATGGTACAAGGCTCGTATTGCACTTCTACCTTCGCTATCTGCTCCAGACCGCCAAAAGTCCACAAGTCATGGTTACCGGTCAGATAATGAACATGGATGCCTTTCTTATGTAACTTTCGTAACTCTTTGAAGAAAGGAGAATACTGCCGTTTGGCTTTGTCATGAACGAAATACTCCATCCAGAAATCGAACATGTCGCCTAACATGTATATTGATACGGCATCTTCACTCATCATCTCCAACATGTCGATGAGTTTCTTTTGGTGTGCCCAACCTCTCTCGATGGCGAGGCTGCCTAAGTGAGCATCAGATAAAAAATAAATCATAAAAATCCTAATTCCAATTTCGCTTCTTCGCTCATCATGTCCTTCGTCCATTCGGGTTCGAACACGATGGTCACGTTTACATCTTTGATTCCTTCTACCGAGCCGACTTTCTGCCGGATATCTTCCACCAGAAAGTCCCCTGCAGGACAGGAAGGGGCGGTCAGGGTCATGGTAATCTCGCACACCCCGTCCGGTTTTACCTCAATACCGTAGATGAGCCCCAAATCGTATATATTCACCGGGATCTCAGGATCAAATACTGTCTTGAGCATTTTTAATATTGCTTCTTCTTTTTCTAAAAACTCGTTCATATTCCGAAAAATCGCGCAAAGTTACTGCTTTTTTTTGATATATGCAAATAAAACTGCCATTTTGGCAGAAAAAACACCTTGGCACGGAAATTGACAAAGGTTAAATGGACCAATAAATCGTCCAATCGTAAATCGTTAAATCGTAAATTTAAATTATATGGCAAAAGGTAACATTGGGGTAACAAGTGATAATATCTTCCCCGTCATTAAGAAATTTTTGTATTCGGATCATGAGATCTTCCTGCGTGAGTTGATCTCCAATGCCGTTGATGCCACGTCCAAACTGAAGACCCTCTCTTCCGTAGGCGAAGTAAAGGGAGACTTGGGGGATACGCGTGTGCGTGTGATTATTGACAAGGCAAAAAAGACCCTCACCGTCTCCGATCACGGTATCGGAATGACCGCCGAAGAGGTGGATAAGTACATCAACCAGATTGCATTCTCGGGTGCGGAGGAGTTTTTGAACCAGTACAAGGACAAGGCAGAAGCCATCATCGGTCATTTCGGTCTTGGTTTCTATTCGGCTTTCATGGTGAGCAAGAAAGTGGAGATTTTTAGCCAGAGTTACAAAGAGGACGCGAAGGCCGTACACTGGTCGTGTGAGGGTGATCCCGAGTACACGATGGAAGATACGATCAAGGCGGAACGTGGTACTGATATCGTGCTGCATATCGACGATGAGTTCAGTCAGTATCTGGAAGATGCTACCATCGAGGGGCTCTTGAAGAAATACTGCAAGTTCCTGCCGGTTGAGATCGCGTTCGGTAAAAAGAAAGAGTGGAAAGACGGCAAGGAGGTAGAGTTGGACGAGGAGAATATCATTAATGATATTAATCCTGCCTGGACCCGTAAACCGACGGACTTGACCGAAGAGGATTATACGAAATTCTACCACGAGCTCTATCCTATGCAGTTCGAAGAACCGCTGTTCCATATTCATTTGAATGTCGATTATCCGTTCAACCTGACGGGTATTCTTTATTTCCCGAAGATCAAGACCAACTTGGACGTTCATCGCAATAAGATTCAACTCTATTGCAATCAGGTCTATGTGACCGACGAAGTGGAGAACATCGTTCCGGAGTATTTGACTTTGTTGCACGGTGTAATTGACTCACCGGACATCCCGTTGAATGTTAGCCGTAGTTATCTGCAGAGCGACAATAACGTCAAGAAGATCTCGGGCTATATCACCAAGAAGGTAGCGGACAAGTTGGCAGAACTCTACAAGGCCGACAAAGAGGACTTCGCTAAGAAATGGGACGATATCAAGATGTTTATCCAATTCGGTATGCTCACCGACGAGAAATTCTATGAGAAAGCTACCTCGTTTGCCCTTGTCAAGAACCTTGATGGGGCGTACAACACCTTGAACGATTACATGGATAAAGTGCGTGAGAACCAGGTGGACAAGGATGGCAATATGGTTCTTCTATATACCAATGATCCGGACGCGCATTATACCTATATAGAGCGTGCGAAAACCAAAGGGTACGACGTGCTGCTGATGGACGGCGAATTGGATGTACACTGTATGAGCCAAGCCGAGCAGAAACACGAGAAACTGCGTTTTGTGCGTATCGACTCCGACACCATCGAGAACCTGATTCGCAAAGAGGATACGGCGAAAGATACCTATACGGACGAGCAGAAAGAAGGACTCCGAAAGGCGTTTGAAGGATTGTTGCCGTCTGATGCCGATAAACTGCGTTACAATGTGACTTGCGAAGCAGCTGCGGCTGATGCGTTGCCGGTGTTCCTGACGCAGAATGAGTTTATGCGCCGAATGAAAGAAATGTCGGCTCATCAGCAAGGGATGAATTTCTACGGCAACATGCCGGATAGTTATAACCTCGTCCTCAATACGAACCATCCTGCCATCCAGGCGTTGGTGGACAATACCGAAGGACAGGACGAAAAGATGAAACAACTCATCGATATCGCGCTACTGGCAAGCGGTCAACTGAAAGGTGAAGCTTTGGCGAAGTTCGTGAATCGAAGCGTAGAATTGTTGTAAAAAACAACAAAAATAGTAGAAAAGTGGCATATGTTCTTGCATATGTCATTTTTTCTTTGTACCTTTGCAGCGGCAAAGGTTTGGAAATATGAAACTATCGGAAATTAAACAAGTCATTGGCGATATCGCGGCCGTAAGAGGTGACGATGATCTGGAGATCAAACATCTGCTGACAGATAGTCGGCAGTTGGGTGCAGAGCCGGAGAAAACATTGTTCTTTGCCATTAAGACGGAGAAGAACGACGGCGCAAAGTATATCCCGGAGTTGGAGGCGAAGGGTGTGCAGGCATTTGTAACCGGCAACGCGTTGGAAGCCTTGCAGGCACTGGCAGCTTACGTACGTTCGCAGTTTAAGGGTACGGTCATCGGTATCACGGGTTCGAACGGGAAGACGGTCGTTAAGGAATGGTTGTACCAACTCCTCAAAGACGACTATACCGTCATTCGAAGTCCAAAATCGTATAATTCCCAAATAGGTGTGCCGCTGAGCGTTTGGCAATTAACAATGTCAAACAACTTCAAACAACCTCAAACAACCTCAAACAACAAACCAGTTCTGGCAATCTTCGAAGCGGGGATTTCTGAGCCCGGAGAGATGGAGAAGTTGGAGAAGATCATTCGCCCGACAATCGGTGTGATTACGTATATCGGTCACGAGCACGATGAGAATTTTGAGTCGCTGGAACAAAAACGGGCTGAGAAGATGAAGCTCTTCATGCATTCCGAGAAGGTCATCGAAGATCCTACACATCAGAACGTGCGTACCTGTGCGGCAGTTATGCGGGCATTGGGTTACGATGAAGAGACTATCGCTGCTCGAATCCTTCAGCAAACGCATGAAACGGTTCTTAAAGTGAACCTTTCGGCACTGGTGGATAATGTGCGTTATTTCCGTTCGAAACTCAAACCGACGACCAAGCTGACCTGCATGGTGAAAGCTTTTGCCTACGGTGCCGGAAGTGTAGAAGTAAGTAAGGCGTTGCAGGCTTCGGGACTTGTGGATTATTTGGCAGTAGCGGTGGCTGACGAAGGAGTGGAACTACGTCGTGCCGGTATCACCTTACCGATCATCATTATGGATCCGGAGGTGGCGGCGATGGACTTGATCTTGGAGAATAACTTGGAACCGAACGTCTATAGCCATCAGTCTTTGAAGACCGTTATTGCGGCAGCACAAGCGAAGGGATTGGAGTATGTACCGATTCATATCAAGATCGATTCGGGTATGCACCGACTTGGTTTTTACAAGGAAGATATGCCTTGGTTGATCGACCGTCTGACGCATCAGAAAGCGGTGCGGGTGGCATCTGTCTTCTCGCATTTGGCAGGATCTGACGAGGCACAGTTTGATGACTTCACGCTTTCGCAGATCAAGTATTTTGATGCTTGTGCCGAAGAATTGAAGAAAGGGCTAACGATTTCAAACGATTTCAAACAATCTCAAACAATTTCAAACGGCGAAGCCATCCTCAAGCACATCTGTAATTCCGCAGGAATTGAGAGATTTGCTGAGTATCAATATGATATGTGCCGTTTGGGTATCGGTCTGTACGGTTTCTCGTTTGCGGGAGCCCGACTGCGCAATGTGTGCACGTTGGAGACAACCATCCTTTCCGTCAAAACCGTTAAAGCGGGTGAGACGATTGGTTACGGTCGTCATACCACGCTTAGCGAAGACCGCACGATCGCAGTTATTCCTATCGGCTATGCCGATGGTTTTGATCGCCGCTTCTCCAATTACGGGGGCGAAGTATGGGTGCGTGGTAAACGTTGTCCGGTGGTAGGTAACGTGTGCATGGACCAAGCGATGGTGGATGTCACCGGCGCAGATGCCCGACCCGGCGATATCGTCGAAGTGTTCGGAGAACACATGCCGCTTCAAGAACTTGCCGATAAACTCGGAACGATTACATATGAAATTTTAACCTCAGTAAGTCGCCGTGTCCAACGTATCTATTTCTACGAATAACTTGTCGATTGGTTACCGGATAGCATCCGGACGCGAACATGTCGTCCAACGTGACCTGACTTTCTCGCTGAACGCCGGCGAGATGGTCTGCATGCTCGGTCCGAATGGTTGCGGTAAATCGACCTTGTTGCGAACCCTTGCAGGCTTACAACCTGCTTTGAAAGGGGAGTATAGTTTATCTCCTTCCCTTCAGAGGAAGTCGGGAGAGGCTTCCCAAAACATCGCTCTTGTGTTGACCGAACGTCTTTCGATGGACAATACGACGGTTCATGATGTGGTCGCGCTTGGTCGTTATCCGTATTCGTCGTTTTTGGACGGTCTGAAAGCAGAGGATGAAGCGATTATTGCCGAATCGTTAAAACAAGTTGGCTTTCAACTTTCAACTTCTCTCAACTCTCAACTCTCAACTCTCAACTCTTTCTTCAACGCTCATTCTGACGGTGAGAAACAACGAATCTTGATAGCTAAGGCCCTTGCGCAGCAAACACCGATCATCTTGTTGGATGAGCCGACCGCCCATCTGGACTTGCCGCATAGGATATTGATCTTGCGCCTCTTACGTCAGTTGGCGCACGAGCAAAACAAGACCATTTTGATATCGACGCACGAATTGGATTTGGCTTTAGCCTTAAGCGACCGAATATTGCTTATGACGCCGGGTAAAGGTATTCAATTGGACACCGCCGAGAACCTAAAAAAAGCAGACGCTTTCACATCATCTTTTGGTATGGATATCTTTAATCCGCTGGGCTAATTGAGCAAATTTTGCAAATTTATTTGCATATATCAGAAAAAAGTAGTAATTTTGCAGCGAATTTCAAAATTTAACAATATGGGAACGTTAGTTAATACAAAAGAGCCGAAAACGGACAAGGGCAATCGGATGTACGAGTTTAAGCGCGTACAAAGCGATGAGTTGGAGCAGTATCGTATTCCCGTATATGGTTATATGGCATAATGCTTCCGCACTATCCTTATACTTTTTTGACGCGCCAGTGCGCAGGTGACATACCTGTGCTTGTTTATCATTTCCGTTCGACGAAAACTAAACGCTGGTATATCGTGCGGGTAGAACAATATCCAAATGATTTCTTTGGAATCAAATTCTATTTGAAGGCGGATAGTCGTAGCCCTCATAAGTATAATCGTCTGACCGGTCTTAATGAGCCCCGCCCGATTATTTATACGTGCATTGCCATATTAATGGAGTTGGCGGAACGATATCCCTCTTCGTCATTTGGATTTATAGGCGCAAATCTTATTGGAGAAAGCGAAAATGAGACGAAACGATTCCGTGTATATCGTCGTATTTTAACGACCTATTTTTCAGAAGAACACTATCTGCATTACCAAATCGTAGAAAAGAGCGCTTATGCGCTGGTTCGCAAATCTACCATAGAACAAAATCCAAATCTAATCAAAGAAATTAGCACATATTTCTCTGATAACTATACGAATTTTGATTAAACCATCGTCTTCGCGAGTCCGCTATACTCCACAAAATATCTAAATCTGCATTAATTTTGCAACGCAAAATGCAAGTGCTGGCTCCGACAGCGTAAAAAAGCGGTGCGTCAGATCTTAGACGTTAAAAGGGATGACATAATTAAAGGCGTTTATTGACGCTTGTTTTGGTATTACGAAATCTAGCAAGTTTCCATCCTATCCAAAACAAGAATGTGCAATAAGCGTTCTCGTGGATATGTAATATCCGTTCACGCCCATAACGGGCGGGAGGGTCTGCATATCGGGCGTGGACGTTATTGTTTGTTCTTGGTCAAAGGTTTTGCTAGAGCCTAATAGTAGAGAATGAGCGTGAATAATGTTCGCGCTTTTCTTGTATTATATACGGAGTGTGCCGAAAATCCGCTAAAGAGTAGGAGAAATACACTATATGTAATATGGAAAACTTTATTAACATCCAACAACTACAAAATGCCATATCCGGCAGAGACTGTATTCGTAATGCGCAATGCATAAGTGAACTGAAGGAAAAGTATGGTCATGAGCGAATTGCTTTCTGGCATTTTAGACAATTTGAGGAAATATGTGATTATATACTACGAAACGATATTAATGATCTAAGTATAGATGCCAAAGAAAGATTAACTACATTCTTTTCTGCATTTATAGAAAAACATCCGTTATAAATTAGACTATGGTAAACATTGTCAAATATGGTGTAAAGTTAACGATAACCGCAAGTAAAATAAATATTTAATCATATGGCAAAGGAAGGTTCTTGGGAATTTGGTTTTATTGATGACAACCAAAATCAAATATGCATAGAACGTTGTAATGTATTTGGGAAAGATGAAATTTGCTCTCAAAATGATGTACTTATGCAATGTGTAAGTGCTAATTATAATGTAACGAAAGATAAAATTCTAAAGTTTCGTTGGTTGGGTATTGAATGGAACTATGCTCAACTTATTCTTGATGAAGATAACTATGTTCATGGAGTCAGATTGGTAATCATCACTCCATATCTGAATCCATTTTATAAAGTACGGTCTATTCTGGATGAAGAACTTCTTAATAAGCATTTTTATTGTAGGCATATGCTCTCTAATTGTAAAATATTGGAGAATTGTAATTTTTGTGTGAGATATGAAGAAATTGGTAATGCATATAAAATTATTACCGACGTAATCTCATGTTGGTACGATATAGATGAGAAAGCAGATAAATTATATGCTGAATTTAAACTATAGATATTATGGGACTATTTTCCAGACAGTCAGAACCTCAGAGAGATTCTATAGAAGTTAGTTTTTGTAACTACAATCCTTTTTTATCAAAAATCGTCATTGATACGCCAAATGATTTTGACTTAGGAAAAACGCTTGGCAGATCAATGAAGGAACTTGCGCAGTACACCCATGAATTGAAGATAGGAGCAGAATCGCTTGAAACAATTTTACGGAGAAGTGATTGTTTTAATGGTGATATATATCGGATAACTGATTTTAAAATAGTAAAATGCGATGGCAAACAATTTGTTGATGAAGTGTTTATATCTCTCCGTGGAAAACATAATTATGACGTTCGTTATAAAGTATGTTATGCATGCCCAATAGACTTGCTTCCCGTTTGGTATAAAGATTATGATTATAATTGGGAGGGAGTTACAAAAGCGAACGACAAAATCTTATGGGAACTGATATGCGAAGCCAACAATACAGATGGAAACAATATATAAGATTAAGAAAGGAACATATATGACAAGAGAAGAAAAATTGGAGTTCTTAAAAAGTTTAAAGCGCGCACGCGTTTATTATGAGGCAGGAAATAGCGCAGAGTTTGACTATAACGACTCATCTGTTTATTTTCGTCATTATAATGGAGGTAAGTCTTATCAGAATTATGACAGATATTACTGGGACGAGACGGAGAAGATATTGTCATATATGGATTTAATAGTGCGGATAGACAAAAAACTGGATACCGATTATTATCCTTTATGGACTGTGGAAGAGGGATTTGTAAAAGAAGGAGAGACATTCATCAAGTTAAGAGGCAAATATTACTCTGCTACATTCTTGGAGAAACTGCTTGATAGTGTTGATAGACTAAAGTCTCAGATAAACTTACCTTATTTATAATATTATGCAATACGATTATACAAAAACTGCAGTAGAGTTCATTCCTTTGTATGAACAACTACGCTTGAAACAGCCGATGGATCTCCTAGGAGATTTCGATAATGGTACAACACACATGAACCATTATCGGTTCTACTACTATGACCACTATATGGATTGCTATGCAAGCACGGAAAAACCGTTTATTGAAATCGGAATGCGGCGTGTGACAGAAAAGTTGGTTTACTCAGAAGCGAACTTTGCTAAGGCAACAGCGCTCTGTAATGATCTAAACGAAGGCTATCATGCGGGCAAGGTTCTTTGTTATCCTGATTACGATAAGAAGATAATCTATTTTGATGTTTGGTTTCAATCCTTAGTTCCGCAGTTGCCGGAAGATATGGATTATTTGGTAGAAGGTACAGAGATTTTGGCTGGTGTAGTTATGGAAGAAGTAGATAAACTTATCGACCAGCTTAATTCCGAACAAACAACCAAACCTAAAACCGCAAAACACTATGAGTAAAAAGATCATTTTTATTACCCTTACGTGCTTGTTTGTTGCATGTGGAAACAAGCAGGTACAGCACGACGAAAAAGCGTCTGATGTCGCTATCGTAACATCAGACTCCATCATTGAATCCGATGAAGATGATATCGACATTTCTAATGACGAACGATTTTGGTTTGATGATGCACAAGAAAATCACAAAGTCATAATGCAAGCCATAATTGATGGCGATGCAGAAAAATTAGCCTCTGTAACAGAGTTCCCCATATACCAAGGATATCCGTTAAAAGACATAAACAACGCCAGAGAGTTAAAACAATTCTTCAACATTCTTTTTGACGATTCAATTAAGAACGTTTTGCAAAAGGCATCATTGGACGATTGGAGTCCCATGGGCTGGCGCGGTTGTATGCTGTTAGATGGCGAATATCTTTGGACAACTGAAGAAGGGTTATTGCATTTCGTGACGTATGAATCCCAAGCGCTTAAACAATATGAGCAGAAGATGAGGATGGAAGAGCAGCAAGATCTGAATGAATCGACGGAATGGTTTACTCATTCATGTTATCTTGCGGAGGATAGTATTGTGTTTCTTCGTTTAGAGACATTTGATGGTGTTGAACGGTTACACGTATTCACGCAAAGTGACATTCCATACAAGCGACATCTTAT
The DNA here is from genome assembly GCA_902774185.1 of uncultured Bacteroidales bacterium. Taxonomy (GTDB): domain Bacteria; phylum Bacteroidota; class Bacteroidia; order Bacteroidales; family Paludibacteraceae; genus Colicola. Next base: position 98,938 of record CACYHE010000008.1, read on the forward strand.
CTTCAATGGCTCTGTGGAATACGAGGGTTCATGTCATAATGAGGTATATTGGTATGCGTGTGAAGATTCTGTAATCTCGGTAATGATAACCTCTCCTATGTGTATTGGTAAGCAGGATCTGAAAGTTATTGCTGACCATATTGCCATATTCCCGAAACACTATAACCTGCCTGATGTTTTACAAGGAAAAACAATCCCTTTACAGAGAGCGTATTGGCGAGATGTAAAGAAATGGTGGAAATAGTATTTGTTTATGAAAACATCTAAAATAATCTCAATTACTCTATTGGCACTCACACTTGTAGCATGCCATAAGCTAGTAGCAGAAACGCCCCAGTTTGTGTGCTATTACTACAATAGTGCTGTCTCGCTCCCTGCATCTGACGACATGCCGGAGATGTCTTCTCAGATATACCGCGACATAGAGTGTCCGCTCCCCACCAATGACGCGTGGACAAAGATCCACAACTTCATTGTTGCTGAGTTTTTGAACGACACTACAAGTAATTGCGCAAGGTTTGATACAGCAGATTTGCAGAAACTGTATGAGTATCCGGCTGTTGTCGAGAAAGACACCGAATCTACGTACGCATATCGTCATAACGATTACATCAGTTTGCGAACGTATCATTTAGACGATTCTGTGTACGGTTACTACTGTCATACTAAGTGGTACGACTTGGGCGCACATGGTACAGAGGGCTATTACTATCGCTATTTTGATACGCGTACAGGAGAACCTATTTCTATAGAGAGTTTAGCAATCGATGTTTCAGCCGTTTCTGCGTATTTAGATAGTCATATCCGTCAATCCGACAAGGCATGGGGAATTTTGGTAGACACGATTCTGCCAAACAACAACTTCATTATTTCCGATAGAGGTTTGACTTTTGTATATAATCAATACGACATCGCTAGTTATGCTGCCGATACTATAATGTGTTTCGTGCCCTACTATGTTATTAAATAACTTATCCTCTGCAATGATGAGGCATATGCCCTCATAGGGCAAGAGGTAAGATAAAGGGATATAATTGGCAGGAGTGGACAAATGGAACATTAGTGCATAGGTGTTACATAGGTAATGACCACGTGATGATTACGTAATGATTACGTGTGGGAAATGGAACATTTTTAGACCCGCTCGGCGTAGAAAAGGGTAGGTTTGCCGGCAACACGGCAACCGATAATGAAAACTGTACCTCCATCTTTGAGGTGCAGTTTTTTCTTGAGAGCCTCAGGTGACAATGGATAATTGCGCGTCAATACGTTCGCATTGGTGATTTGTAATTTGTGATTTGTGATTTGCTCCGTAATGCGCCATATACGACCGGGAAAGTCCTCTATTAATTGCTCCGAACAATAAAGATGGGTATTGACATCTAATTTTTGAAGACCAAATCGCTGCGCTACCAACTTGTACGCGCCGGCCTTTAATATCGCAGAATTTGGTTCATAAAGAAACCCACCATTAAGCAAAGCGTCACCATTCATCAATAAACAATCTCTTTCATCCTCTTTGGTGAAGACGAACGCTTGGTCTTTTTTGTCAAGATCTATCGCCGTTATTTGTCCCGTACCGCCGCTTAATAGCAATAACTCTTTTACTTCGTTCTTGATGGCGACCACATAAATATCCCAAATTAATTGACAATTGACACTTGACAATTGACAAATTGCTTGCGTCAAGTCCAACATGGGAGAGAGTTTGATCATCAACCGTTTGCCGTGTTGGAGCAGAGTAGGGAGTAGTTCGACTACATTCGGTGTGCAATCTTCGAGACGAAAGACTTTACCACCGTGACTATCTCGTCTTGCAGGGTCTATGAAAATAAGGTCGTAGCCCCTCCCGACCTCCCCCGTGAGGGAGGAGAGAAACACTTCAGCGGTACAATTATGAATCGTAATAGAGCCTACCCCCATCCCCTTCCTGTAGGGAAGTGAGAAGTTGTGCGAAGCAATTCTACATAATTCCGCATTCTGCTCGACGTAGTCGGTGTGCTCAAATTGTTCGCTTAAGAAATAGGTATCAACTCCGTAGCCTCCTGTTAGATCCACAAAATTTGAAACTTGAAATTTGAAATTTGCACGGCTCAGCCGATCGATAGAAATTAGCGAAGCTTTGTAGCGTGCAGCGAGTTCGGAGGAACACTGTTCGCAGCTAAGGCGAACGGGGTACCACCAATCGGGAATAGAGGCAAAGGTGGGCAACTTATCCGCTGTCCGTTCGCGACCTTCGACTTGCTGAAGGAACCACCGCCATTCGTCGTCGCTGAGGTGCTTGTATTTAGAGCGTTGTAACGCTAAATCTTCAACCTTCACTCTACAATCTTCAATTGAGTATTATGGTAATAATACGAAAGTATTTCTTCGTACTTCATTCCTTCGGACGCCATAACGGCTGCTCCTATTTGACAGAGTCCTGCTCCGTGACCCCATCCGTGACCTATAAGGGTGAATGTTGAAGGTTGAATGTTGAATGATTTTTCAACTTCAAACCAGGAACTATATAGACAGGATTTCGAAAGCCAATATCGGATTTTCAGTTCTTTGCCGATGATCTCCGTGTGTTTGGTTCCGACGATCTTAAGGCTGTCGATACGTCCTGAGGCACCCCGATGAAGGGGAATGAGGTCGATGATATCTCCGAAGTCGATGCCGGACTTGGTGCGTACTATCTCGCTGAGCTCTTCTTGCGTATAACTCACTTTCCAATCCCTGAAATCCTTGGTTTCCTGATCGTAGTCATTGAGTACGAGTCGCAGCACTTTCGGCGATGGAGACTTGCAATAATCGCAATTCACCGATTGGATATACGGCACGTCGATGTCTTCCCAACAAGTACGCCAGATCTCCGTTCGCCCACCGCAACACTTGTAATACCGGCAGTCGCAGACCGCATCACCGTACATTAGTACTTGACCTTGGGTTGCCCGCACGGCTTCCACAGCCCGTTCATTCATTCTGCGAAGTCCTTCGTAGCGCTGACAGTGATCATCGGCACAGACATCAAAATCATTTACGATTTGTCCATTTACCATTTGTCCGTGTGGTTTGGCAGCGATAGCTCTCATCGCCCAACTGCGACTGATCACCGCGTGTGCTTTGAGCAGTTCCATCGGACTGTTGGCGTTCATCTCAGACGAGATAACCGAACACAAGTAGTCTTCCAAATCAATCGTATTGATAGCGGTTTGGGTACCATCGGCATTGTTGCGTATTTCCAAAGAACCTGCGAACTCTTGGTCTTCATGTCTGTCCCAATGAAAACCAATACCGATACGTACATTCTTTAGAATGAACGTCTTCTCCTTTTGCTCAAATTCAATCTTTGGCGCCGTTAATATGCCGACACGAATATTCAAACTACTTCAAACAAAGTCAAACTATTTCAAACGAGCTTGCAGTTCCCAAGAACGCAAACGATCTTTGTACCAGTTATTGCGGTTCATGGCGACGATGTCGCAGTTGGCATCGGAGTTATCTTCCCAGCGACGGCAGTTATATACGACGTCGTAGATACGACCGATGGGGTAGTCACGCGAGATACGCAAACCTACCGCATAGTCCTCACCGTACTTGGTGGTCGGATAATTGATGGTGCGCAAAAGCGGTACGTAGAAGCCACGTGGCGCACCCAGACCATTGATACGCAAGGCGTTGTTACGTCCGTTGTAGTCAGTCCATTCCCGATGATCGATGACACCCGGAGGAAGGATCTCCCCTGCCATGTTGGTCAGTTGGTATGTACCGATGACCATTCCGTAATTACCCGATTCGAAACAATCTATGAAGCGTTGTACGGTGGTATCATCAAAATAGGTATCATCGCTGTCCAACTGAATCGCATACTTACCGCAGCGCGGGTCGTGAATCGCTACATTCCAGTTACCGCCGATGGCATGCCAGGTCTTGTCCTGCGCAATATATATCAATTCACCATTCGCATCATTAAGCGAAGCGTCACCATTCATCAATCCCTTAAGGATCTGGGCAGTGCCGTCGGTTGAGTTGTCATCGACGACGATGACATTGAAGGAGTAGGGTGCGCGCACTTTCTGATTCAGCGCGCTATGAATAGCGTCGGCTATCGTGCGTGCGCGATTCTTACAAGGAATAATCACGCTTGCCGTTACCGGATAGTCTTCGGCTTTTGGCAACTCCTTATACACACCCGGTTTCAAGTACGCACCGATTCGTTTAAGGTGGGCCGTAACGCATTGTTCCATCTCGATTTGTACGGCTCGATTGCGCGGATCGACATAGTCGAAGAGTTTTTCTCCGGACTTACGGGTGTCGGTCTCCACTTCGTAGTACAGGTACTCCGGTATATGTTCGAGTTTCTCGGCACGAAGACGAAGATCGTAGAGCCCTGCAAACTCATAGTCTGTGTCCATCTGGGCTACGAGGGCTTTGAGTTTGGCGGTATCCCACAGCAGTACTGCACCGAAGTCAAAATCATCCCTTAAGGCGCCTATCTGGTAGTCAATCACAGGAGCCTCAACATTGGTAATTTGTGATTGGTCATTGGTGATTTTTTGGAAATGGTCGGCATAAACCATGGTTGCCCCGCTCATCTCCATGACCTGAATCATTCGTTCCTGTCCCAGATAGACCCATTCGATCTCTGGTTTGAGACAGATCATCGTATAAGGCGCTGAGGCTTTTTCGGCGATTTCCTTAATCGCTTTGGTCGAGCAAACTCTGCCCGGTAAATAGAAAGTATCAATCATTCTGTTGTGGGTTTAATAACAGCTTTATGATAGGATAAGAGACCTTCGATGGGGTCTTTGAGAATCGTGCCTAATGGCAGGCCTTCTGCTTTCATTGCCTCTTCCAAAATCGGCTTATAGTAATAGGCGATCGAACCTACGAATCCGATGGGTTGATCCGTTTTGTACTGCACGAGATTTCTCCGAATAAACTGCACGAAGTGATCATAGACGAGTGCGTGGATACGAGGATCGTCAATGTAGTCGGCGCAAAAACGGGACAGTTGTGCTAAGAAACGATTCGGGAAAGCTTGCCGATAGACACGGTCGATGATATCGGGCATCGAGGTGTTGTATTCCTTGAAGAAGGCCTCTTTGAGGTCATCGCCCAGTTGATTCTTGAGCAGGTCACTGACGAGTCTTTTGCCGAGTACGGCGCCGCTTCCTTCGTCGCCTAAGATGAAACCAAGCGAAGGGACACACCACTCAATGGTCTCGCCGTTATAGAAACAACTGCCGGAACCGGTTCCTAAGATACAAGCCACTCCTGCGTTGTGCCCGAGTAGTCCCCGTGCAGCGCCTAACATGTCGGAGGCAACGAACACTTCGGCTTTCTTGAAGACGGTCTCCAAGGCGCTCTGTACCAGTATCTTCTTCTCCGGCGTACACCCTGCTCCGTAGAAGAACACATGCGTGAGCGTACCTGCCCAGAGTAATTTGGCTATCTGCGGCAGGAGTTGGTTACTGACACAGTGCCGGATCTGTTCTTCGGTTTGAAAAACGGGGTTGATGCCGTCCGTATAGACATGCGAACACTGACCGCTGGCTGTCGCCAGACACCAATGCACTTTGGTACTTCCGCTATCTGCAATTAAAACCATAAAACCATTTACAATTTAATCATTTACCATTTTTTCATTTTTTTCGCTGCAAAATTACAAAAAAATTTTGATATATGCAAAAAAAATTGTAACTTTGCAGCCAAATTACAAATTAACCCATACTAACCATGACTGAATTTAGTGCACAAGACCTCGAGCAACTTCAGGCACGAGGCATTTCCGTGGAGAAAGCGGAGGCACAATTGGCGTGTTTCCGAAACGGTTTTCCTGAATTAGACATCGTAGCTCCGGCATCGACGAAGAAGGGCATTTTGGCGCCGAAACGTGCGGAGCAAGAGGAGTACATCGCTGCTTGGCAGCAATACTTGAAGGAGGGACATAAGATTCTTAAGTTCGTTCCGGCTTCGGGTGCGGCAAGTCGTATGTTCAAGAACCTGTTCCAGTACTTGGAGGACGGTATCGAGACGCCGTTCATTCAAGATTTTTTGGCGCATAAGGACTGTTTCGCTTTTGGTCCGCAGTTGGCAGGAAAAGAAGGACAGGAAGCCGTTCGTTACCTGCTGCAGAATATGCACTATGGTGACCTGCCGAAGGGTCTTTTGTTATTCCATAAATACCGCGACGGTGCGCGTACACCTGCGTTGGAGCATCTGGTAGAAGGTGCACTTTATTGCGTCGAGCCGGCTAAGGATGGGCAGAAACCGACTGTTTATCTCCACTTTACGGTAAGTCATGACCATCTGCCGCTCTTCCGTCAACATATAGCCGATAATTTGGCTAAGTTCGAAGAGAAATTCGGTGTGAAGTACGACGTCACGTTCTCGGAGCAGTTGCCGAGTACCGATACAATAGCAGCTAACCCCGATGGTACGCCGTTCCGCACGAAGGACGGCAAGCTGCTCTTCCGTCCGGGTGGTCACGGAGCGTTGATAGAGAACCTCAACCAGCAGGATGCCGACATCGTATTCATTAAGAATATCGACAATGTCGTGCCGGATCGTTTGAAGAAAGATACGGTTCGATACAAGCAGATCCTGGCAGGTGTGCTGGTGACCGAGCAGAAACGCGTCTTTGAGGCACTGAAAGATCCGAACCTGAGTGACGAAGAGCGTGCTAAACTGAATCGTCCGATTCGTGTCTGCGGTGTGGTAAAGAACACAGGCGAACCCGGTGGTGGTCCGTTCTTGGTTCGTGAGGCCGATGGTTCTATCTCTTGTCAGATTCTTGAATCAACCCAGATCTCAGACCCGGCATTGATGGCGCAGAGTACCCACTTCAACCCGGTAGATCTGGTTTGTGCCATTCGGGATTACGAAGGTAAACCGTTTAACTTACCCGACTATGTCGATCCGCAAACGGGCTTCATCTCCAATAAGAGTAAAGACGGTAAGGAACTGCTGGCACTTGAGTTGCCGGGTCTCTGGAACGGCGCGATGAGTAAGTGGAACACGATCTTCGTAGAAGTACCGGTAAGCACGTTTAATCCGGTAAAGACAGTGAACGATCTGCTTAGAGAGCAGCATCAATAATAGTAGAAAGTCAAAAGTCGAAAGTCGAAAGAAAGGGTTGCCCATTGGACAGCCCTTATTTCTTAATTTAATCAAAACACCATTTGATACCCAGGCAAGGATTACACATGAAGCCTTTGCTTGTCGAGCCGGAGAAATTATAACTGAACTCAATCTCCGTGCCGATATTCAGGTTCGGGCACTTGAACCATCGTCCGACGTTGTACCATAACTGAGGTTCGGAGATCATCACAAACGACTGTCCTCCTGCGTTCTTCTGTCCCCAAATATCGAGAAAGCCGGAGAAACGCAGACCCGGAGCGGTACAGAAATCATCGCAACCCCAAACAAAAGTAAACTGCAGCGGAATGTTATTTTTAATGCCGTTGAAGTCATCGGCGATATATTTGTACAGCAATTCAAGATTGAAGATATTCTTATAGTCAGCCGTGTGCAAGCAATAATTAAGACCCACCAAAGCGGCATGGTTGATGCCGTACCCGAAGAGCGTGTTGTCCGGCATTTTACCGATACCAAGCCCACCGTTATATTCCACTTGAATACTAAGGTCCTTGACCGGAGTCTTCTGCCAGAAATTAAGGCACCGTGCTATCTCTCCGTACATCATAAACGGCGTGTTCTTCGGGTCGTTGGGATGGATGGCATAGTCGATGTCGATGAAGGCGAACGTACTGCCCCAACTATCCGGATAGAATAACTCCAAAGTCGTCGTGACGCGTCTTGACCGCTCATTCGGACAAGCCGTCTTCTCACTACCGAAATCGTAGTACAACTGCAGGTTCGTTCCGGCGTGTAATGGGGAAAAGTGAAAGACGAAAGGCGAAAGGAAAAGGGCAATCACGATACCCCTAAAGGCGTGTTTTTTCATTATTTTCAGTAAATTTTGCGCAAAGGTACAAAAAAATTTGCATATGTGCAAGAAATTTTGTAATTTTGCGGCAAATTTTAAAATCTATCATTATGTATCGACAAAAAGGTTTACCGGGCTTATTGAAAGCTTCCGCCATCGTTTTGATTTTTAATTTGTTGGTTTATGACCTGCACAATTTCTTGTATTATGTGGTTTATAGTCCGTATGGATATTTCGATGGTTACGACGCGGTGAATACGATTCAAAGTGTATTCTTCTATCATTACGCCGTATTGTTGTTGGTTGCTTCTATCGTCTTTTTGGGCTACAATGCCCGAAAACCTTTAGGCTTGGTCGGAGGCTTGTTGTTGCTGTTGGAATCCGTGCTTAAGATAGGATGGAATATCGTTCGTCGTGTACTTGTTTCTAACGAAAACTGGGAATTGGTGAATCGTATCGGCAACTGGGTGAACCCCATCCAAACGCTTCTTTTCATTGCCGCGTTCATCCTCATCGCTATCTATGTGCGACATAAAGGAATGTTGGTTGTAGGTATCATCATTGCGGTACTGGAGATGATGATTTTGGCCACGTACCAGTATTTCTACGGAGCGTTCGGTCTCGGTTACGAAGCATGGGCATACATCGGTTGGGGAATCGAATGGATGTGCGGTATAATGCTCGTTATTTACCTCTTTATGTGGTCTAAAAACGCAAAAATAGCATAAAAAAGCAAAAAAAAACGCGCATATGCTTGCATATGTCAAAAAAAAGCAGTACTTTTGCAGCGTGAAATGAATGAGGGGACCCCGAAAGGTTCCCTCACTTGTATAAAATAAGTTTGAAATGGTTTGAAAATGGTTTGAAATAGTTAACCATCTCAAACAACATCAAACAACATCAAACAATGTCAAACGAAATACTTAAAAATTGGATTGAGGAGTACCTGAAGGGTACGGAGTATGAGCTGATCACGCTGAATGTGTCGGCAGGTAATGACATCTTGGTTGAGGTGGACCGTCTTGCCGGAGTCGATGTCGATTTCTGTGCGGACTTGAACCGTTATCTGGTGGAGAAACTTGATGTCGTTGAACCGGACTATTCGCTCGAAGTAGGCAGCGTCAGTCTGACCGATCCGTTCAAGACGAAGATGCAGTATGAGAAGAACCTGGGGCACGATGTTGAGGTGCTTATAGACGGCAAGAAGTTGCGTGGTCAATTGGTCAGCGTAGATGAAGAGACCTTCTCGGTGGACATTGAGCAGAAAGTGGCAGTGGAAGGTAAGAAACGCAAGGAGACGCAGATCATTACCCATACATGGCGCTATGATGAACCGAAATATGTGAAATATGACCTCAAATTCTAAATCGTAAATCGTAAAATCGTAAATATAAATTATGGCAACAGCAAACAAACAACAAGAATCAATCAATTTGATTGATATCTTTCAAGAATTTAATGAGTTCAAGCGCATTGACAAGCAGACCTTTATCAATGTGCTCAAAGATTCCTTCACCAGTGTGATCACGAAGATGTACGGCAACGCGGCTAACTATGACGTGATCGTGAACCCGGATAAGGGTGACTTGGAGATCTACCGTAACCGTCTGGTGATGGAGGATGACGATGTGGCGAATCCGGAGACGCAAATCGCACTCAGCGATGCCCTTAAGTTGGATGACGAGGCAGAGGTAGGCGAGGAAGTAACGGATAAGGTAGAGATGCAGTCTTTCGGTCGCCGTATGATCCTGAATCTCCGTCAGACCCTGGCTTCGAAGATCCTGGAGTTGCAGAAGGAGAGCCTGTATCAGAAATACAAAGAGATGGTGGGTGACATCGTTACCGGTGAACTCTATCAGGTTTGGAAGAAAGAGATGCTGCTCTTGGATGAGGACGGCAACGAACTGTACCTGCCCAAGCAGAACCAGATACCTACCGACTACTACCGCAAAGGCGAGATGGTTCGTGCCGTAGTCGTACAGGTGGACAATAACAACCAGAACCCGAAGATCATCCTTTCCCGTACCGCTCCTTTGTTCTTGCAACGTCTGTTTGAACAGGAGGTTCCGGAAGTGAAAGAAGGTCTGATCGCCATCAAGAATATCGCCCGTATCCCGGGTGAGCGTGCCAAAGTGGCAGTAGAGACCTTCGATGAGCGTATCGATCCGGTAGGCGCTTGTGTCGGTGTCAAGGGTGCCCGTATCCACGGTATCGTTCGTGAGTTACGGAACGAGAATATCGACGTAATCAGTTACACCTCGAATATCAACCTCTATATCCAACGTGCGTTGGCACCGGCTAAGATCTCCAGCATGGAAATAGATGAAGAGTCGAAGACGGCTAAGGTCTATCTCCAACCGGATGAGGTAAGTCTCGCTATCGGTAAGGGCGGTTATAACATCAAGTTGGCTTGCATGTTAACCGGTTACCAGATCGATGTCTATCGTGAGATCAACGAGCAAGACCTGGACGATATCTACTTGGACGAGTTCAACGATGAGATCGATCAATGGGTTCTCGATGCCTTCAAAGCAATCGGTCTGGACACCGCCAAGGATGTACTGGGTACGAGCAAGGAAGAGTTGCTCAAGAAGACCGACCTCGAGGAAGAAACCATCGACGAGGTGCTCCGTATCCTTGCGGCTGAGTTCGAAAACGACTAAAGCGATGAAATCGCTCTAATTTACCATTGGGTCATTTACCATGTACCATTGATGTACCATTTGGCAATTTAGCCATTTAACTAAATGATTCAATGAACAAATAAATGACCAAATAGTAAATGATTTAATCGTAAATTATAATTTTATGGCTATAAAACTAATTAAAGCATGTAAAGAATTAAATATTGGTATGGCTACTCTCACCGCATGGTGTGAGAAGAACGGTCATGCCATCGAGTCGGATCCGAACGTGCGTATAGACGACGACCTCTATTTGCTTCTTGCCAAAGAGTTCAGCAAGGACTTGGCAGTCAAGTTGGAAGCAGACCGTCAGGCGGCGGAACGTGCCGCACGTGAAGATGCGGAGCGGGCTGCTGCCGAGGCGGCTAAACGGGCTCGTGAAGAAGCGGAAGCTGCTCGTGCGGCAGAAGAAGCGGCGAAACGGGAAGCAGAACGTGTAGCAGCTCAGAAAGCAGCCGAAGAAGCTGCGGCTGCCAAGGCGAAGGCGGAGGCGGAGAGAGCGGCAGCGCAAGCAGCGAAGAGCGAAGAGGTAAAAGCGAAGAGTGAAGAACCCGAACCGGCTCCGGAGAAACCGAAGAAGGAGATCTTTACCTTGGGTAAACCGCAACTGAAGACAGCTCCGAAGGTGCTCGGTAAGATTGACCTCGACTCGATCGATACCTCTACCCGTCCTGCCAAGAAAACCAAAGAGCAGAAACGCAAAGAGCGGGAGGAACGTCAACAGTTGCAACATGAGCAACAACAAGCAGCCGCTGCGGAACGTCGTAAACGTGAGCGTATCAAGAACAACGCAGCCAAAGTAGATCCGAACGACAAGCGTAACCAGGCGGGTAAGAAGAACAAAAACAACAAGCCTCGTGAAGCTACACAGGAAGAGGTGGATAAGGCACTGAAGGAGACGCTCAACCGTCTTCAACAGAAACAGAACAAGTCCAACACGTCCAAGTACAAACGGGAACGTCGTGAGCAGGAGCGTGAGAAACTCGAACTCGAACGGATGGAGGCACAGGAGCAATCCAAAGTGCTCAAACTGACCGAGTTCGTGACCGCTAATGACCTCGCCGTCATGATGAACGTACCGGTGAATAAGATCATTGGAACCTGTATGAGCCTTGGTTTGTTCGTGTCCATCAACCAGCGTCTCGATGCCGAGACGATCAACCTCGTAGCCGAGGAGTTCGGTTTCACGACCGAGTACGTTTCTGCGAAGGTGGTAGAAGAGATCAACGCCGACGAGGTCATCAACGATGAAGACATGGAGCCGCGTTGCCCGATCATCACCGTCATGGGTCACGTCGATCACGGTAAGACATCGCTCTTGGACCACATTCGTAATGCCAACGTCATCGCCGGTGAGGCAGGTGGTATCACCCAGCATATCGGTGCGTATAATGTCAAGCTCAAGAACGGACAACATATCACCTTCTTGGATACCCCGGGTCACGCGGCCTTCACCGCCATGCGTGCACGTGGTGCCAAAGTGACGGATATCGCTATTATCATTATCGCTGCCGATGATGCGGTCATGCCGCAGACAATCGAGGCGATCAACCATGCCCAGGCGGCTGGTGTTCCGATGGTCTTCGCTATCAACAAAGTGGATAAACCGGGTGCTAACCCTGATAAGATCCGTGAGCAACTCTCCAACATGAACATCCTCGTCGAAGACTGGGGCGGTAAATACCAGTGTCAGGAGATATCTGCCAAGAAAGGAACGGGTGTTTATGAATTGCTGGAAAAAGTGCTGCTCGAAGCCGAACTGCTCGACCTTAAAGCAAACCCGAAACGTCGTGCGAAGGGGTCGGTCATCGAGTCTTCATTGGACAAGGGACGCGGTTACGTGGCTACACTGCTCGTACAAGACGGTACGCTCCACATGGGGGATATCGTACTGGCAGGTACCTTCCACGGTCGTATCAAAGCGATGTTCAACGAACGTGGTCAGAAGATCACCGAAGTGCGTCCGGGTGAACCTTGTTCGATACTCGGTCTGAACGGTGCACCGCAAGCAGGTGACGAGTTTAACGTACTGCCGACCGAACAAGAGGCACGTGAGATCGCCAATAAACGCGAACAACTCCAACGTGAGCAGTCTATCCGTACCAAGAAACACGTCGGACTCGAAGAGATCGGTCGTCGTCTGGCTATCGGTGACTTCAAGGAACTCAACATCATCGTCAAAGCCGATGTGGACGGTTCTGTCGAGGCAATTAAAGACTCGCTCATCAAACTCTCCACGGAGAACATCCAAGTCAATGTTATCCACGGTGCTGTCGGTGCTATCTCGGATAGCGATGTCATGCTGGCTGCGGCTTCAGATGCCATCATCGTCGGCTTTAACGTCCGTCCTACTGGTACAGCTCGTCGGATGGCGGAGACCGAAGAGGTCGATATCCGTATCTACTCCATCATCTATGATGCGATCAACGAAGTCAAAGCCGCTATGGAAGGTATGTTGGCTCCGGAAGTCAAAGAAGAAGTCACTGCTACCCTTGAGGTACTGCAGACCTTCCACATCTCGAAGGTGGGGACCATCGCCGGTTGTATCGTGCGTGAAGGTAAAATCAAACGCGGTAACAAGGTACGTGTCATCCGTGACGGTATCGTCATCAAGACCGTTGAACTGGCATCCCTCAAGCACGTCAAGGACGATATCAAGGAAGCCGGTGTCAACACCGAGTGCGGTCTGAGCCTCAAAGCGTACGACGATCTCCAACCGGGCGACATGCTCGAGTCCTTCGAAGAAATTGAAGTAGCCAAGAGTCTTTGATATTTACCATTTGGTCATTTACCATGTACCATTTATTGAACCATTTAGTTATTTAGCCAAATGACTCAATGAACAAATAAATGAACAAATGGTACTTGTAAAAATGGTACATTGAAAAAATATGGAGCGTCAAATGCGCTCCATATTTTGTTGTTTGATCCAACCTTCGTTCTTGCCGACACGGATGTTACACCATTCGCCGATGACGTCATGAATCGTCACTTTGGTACCTTCGTGCAGCGTGAACAGGTCGGTACCGGAACGGTCGGGAGAGGACTTGGCATTGACTGTCCCTTGCGTGATGATGGCTTCGTTACGCAGGGTGTCCCGTTTATGCAGCGAGGCGGCGTTACAACCGGCTAAGATAGAGAAGAGCAGGGCAATCCATGCCACATGAAAAGCCGTCTTGCGTAACCATACCGTGCGACCTAACAGGAAGAGCATCACGCCGATGAGCATCAAGATGAACAAACTGACGGAGGTGGTGAACCAACTGCGTTCCGACAGGCTGTTTCGGAAATTCTTAAACCATGTAGCCAGTACGAAATCCGATTTCTGGATATTATCCACAATGCGACTTTGCGCGAAGGTCAAGTTGTACTGCGCGTCCTTGTGATGGGGATCCAAACGCAGCGCACGTTCGTACGCCAATATCGCTTGTGCCAACTCACCTTGTTTGAAACGGGCGTTGCCTAAGTTGTAATAGAGCGTAGCGCTTTGATTTTCTGCCAACAAGGCCTCATACGTGATTGCCGCCTCTTCGTATCGCCCTTCCGCATAAGCGGTGTTAGCTTCATCAAACGATGTTTGCGCAAAGGTCAGTGCACTAATCAATAAGGTCGGTATAACGATATACCGGTATACCGGAATGCCGAATATTTTTATATCTCTCATATTTTTTCGTTTTCGAGGTTATTAATCAAGTTCGTGGTCGCTTTGTACAGGTCATCCATCGCATGGTCGGTGGCAGGTGCATAACGGGCAAATTCTGCCGTAGAGAGTACGTCTTTGACCTCTTTAATAAGCGTATCCGATACCCCTTTCTGCATCAAGATAGAAGCGATGTTCTCCTTGTTAAGGTCAGCGGTAGGGATAGACAGACGGTCGCTCAGATAGATCCATGCCGCACGTTCGATCTCTGCATAGAAGGCATCTTTGTTATTGGCTTTCAACGCAGTAGCGGCAGCCTTCAGACGTTTCTGTGCCACTTTATTGGCTTGTTTGTACCGTACTCGTGTGATGTCCGCATTCTCCTTGATCTGCTTACGCAGCACGATAAGGATAACTATCGACAGAATAAGCGGCACTACGAAGTAAAGCCAAATCAGATCTGTGTTCTGTAGTCTTTGTTCTGTGCTCTTTTTCGGTGCCTTGGTGTCAATATACCGTATATCCGTTCCGAGTTGTTTGATGTCCTCTTTATGCGTGTACGTGATAACCTGTCCTTCACCATTTTCACCATTTGCACCATTTGCACCATTCCCCCTATTCACATGAATGGTATATTCGGGAGACGAGAGGGTCTTGTAGGTCTTCTCTTCGATATCGAAATAACTGAATCGGATAGCCGGTACGGTGTACTCACCTGCGCTGCGGGCTATAGCCAGATACTCAATGGATTTGGTTCCGCTCACACCTGAAGTGGTCGTATTGAAGTTATTGGTTACTTTCGGGTCATAAGGCTCAAAACCTTCCGGCCAGTCGATAGCGGGTGTCTTGAGCAGTTTCATGTTGCCTGCTCCGGTGATGTCCAGTTTGATAGTCACGGCATCGTTGGCTTGGATGTCGGTCTGAGAGATAGACGGAACCATACTGAATTTACCTACACCGCCACTGAAACCTGCCGGTTTACCGCCGGGCAGCGGAACCACGTGAATCGTAGCTTTCGGCGCCGTGATGGTTCGGGTGACGTTCGTATAGGTTTCAAAGAAACTATCGAAAATACTACGAACCTGTTGTTGGGTCTGCACACGCAGAACAGCTTCAAACACAGCGGGGTCGATGACAATGTCCCCCGAATGTTGCGGATAGAGCACCGTGCGATAGAGTACGGCGGTCTGGTAGTTCCGACCGTTATAATGCTCCAACTGCGTCTGTATCTGCCCCTGATCCAGGTCTTGCTTGAGGAAACCGGTGAACTCCGGTAACTTGGTGTTGTTGGTTAACTGCGCCACATCAACATTGGCGAAATAGAGCTTGTAGGTCACTAACAACGCTTCCTGTTCCTGCACATTGGTCTTGGAGACGATCGTTCGAACGAAGAGGTTGTCGGAATTGGCATTGACTGACGGCTGTTGGCTGTTAGCCGTTGGCTGTTGACTGTTAGTCGGTTGGTCTTCCGGTAACACTTCGATACGCACACCGTTGGACTGCACCTGTTCGCCCTCTACTTTGACGGTTGCCGGAGCGATGGTATAGGTTCCTTCGCGTCGCGCCATCAGCGTGTAGGTGTAGGTCTGCGTGAAAGAAGACGTACGATGTCCGTTCACGAAAGAAGTACTGGAACTGGTACTGGAGTAGGGACCTGCCAGCAAATCGAAATCGGTGAACTCGGGAGCAC
Organism: uncultured Bacteroidales bacterium; assembly: GCA_902774185.1. Taxonomy (GTDB): domain Bacteria; phylum Bacteroidota; class Bacteroidia; order Bacteroidales; family Paludibacteraceae; genus Colicola. Next base: position 114,885 of record CACYHE010000008.1, read on the forward strand.
GCAGATCGCGACTGCGTTGGTTGACCGTGTACGTTAACTGGAACGGTTTGCCTACGATCACCTGACTTGGTGCCTGTCCTTTAAAAACAACCTCATCGGCATACGCGCCTAACGCGATGCCGACAAAGCTCAATAAAACTAATAATCTATATCTCATAAAATGAATCAATATCTAAATGACCCAATAAATGGTACATGGTAAATGACCAAATGGTAAATGATTTTACCATTCTTTTTCTACGCGACGTTTCTTACCATGAACCTTTTGCCGTTTCTCTTGGGTGTCTTGTTCGTCTTGTTCCAAGGCTTGCAGGATCTGTTCGGCAGTTTCTTTATCCATTTGATTCTCGTCTTGCTGTTGTTGCTGCTGTTGTTGTTGCTGTTCCTGCTGTTCCTGCTGCTCCTGATCCTGTTGGTCCTGTTGTTGCTGCTGTTGTTGCTGTTGTTGCTGCTGTTGTTGCTGATCTTGGTTCTGATCCTGATTTTGTTGCTGTTGTTGCTGCTCCAGGAACTGCATCGCTTTGACCATGTTAAAACGTGTGTCGTTGTCGGAAGGGTTGGCACGGAGTGACTCTTGATAAGCGGCAACGGCGGGACCGTACTGCTGTTGTTTAAAATAGCAGTTACCGATATTATGCATCACTTTGGAATAACGCGCTTTGTCCTTCTCGTTTTTCTTATCAAGCATCTGTTGCGCTTTATAAAACTCCTTCGCAGCATCATCGTATTTCTCTTGCTGGTACAAGGCGTCGCCTAAATTATAACGCGCCTCGTAACTGTCTTTATTGGTATCCAAGGCCCGGCGATAGTTGATCTCCGATTCCGTATAATGCTCTTTGCGGTACTGCTTGTTACCTTTGCGTACGTCACCGGCTTCGCGTTGGGCGAAGGTCAAATTGCAAATGACCAATAACAAACTACATATAATAAATATCCGTTTCATTGCGCTCTGAAAATATCCATTCGGGTGATTAATTTGTTCTTGCGGTTGAAGATGAAGAAGTCCACCAGCAGGAGCAGTAAAGCCGGTAATACGAACCATGCAAACTGCTCGTTATACTCGGTATAGGACTGCGTCTCGAACTCTTCTTTGCCTAACTTATCCAATTCTTTCTGGATGGCTTTCATGGCGGTGTTGGTATTGTCGCAGCGGACGTAGATACCATCTCCTGCTTGTGCGATCTCCCGGCACATGTCTTCGTTCAAACGGCTTACCACAGGGTTACCGTTCCGGTCTTTGCGGTAGTTATTGGTTCCCGGCATCGGGATGAAGGTCCCTTCGGGTTTACCGATACCTACTACCATCGTCAAAATACCATTCTCCCGTGCCTGTTTGGCTGCGGCAACAGCATCGTCTTCGTGGTTCTCACCATCGGTGATGACGATGATGACACGGCTGGCCTCGTTCATCTCGCCGAAACTGCGTACGCAGGTGTTGATAGCTGTACCGATAGCGGTTCCTTGCGTCTTGATCAGTTCCGGTTTGATCGTATTAAGGAACATCTTGGCGGATACATAATCGCAGGTGATAGGTAACTGCACGAAAGCGTCTCCGGCAAAAACAACCAGACCCACTTTGTCGTTCACCATGTTATCCATCATCTTGCTCAGCATCTGTTTGGCACGGTCCAGACGGTTCGGCGCCACATCTTCGGCTAACATCGAGTTGGAGATATCCAAAGCGACCATCGCTTCGATACCGTTCCGTTTCTCGGTGCGTTCCTCCGTACCCCATTGGGGACGAGCCACAGCAATGATGAGTAAGGCATAGGCGACCATCAAAATAGCGAATTTGACAGTAGGACGTACCCTGCTGGCATTGGGCATCAAAACCTCCATCAACTCGGCATCGCCGAACGCCTTCAACTGGCGTCTCTTATGGTAGGTATAGACGATATATCCGGCTACAAAAACCGGTATCGTCACCAGCAACCATAATAATTCTATATTTGCAAATCTAAACATATTAATTGCTAATAGTTCTAATTACAAAATAACGTATGATAATTTCGATGACCAGACATAGCAGGGCAGCAACGAGGAAGGGCATAAAATTCTCCGTGTGCTTGCTATACTCCCGTACACGCAGCTTGGTCTTCTCCATCTGGTCGATCTGTTCGTAGATCGCTTTGAGCGTCTGGTTGTCGCTTGCCCGGAAATACTGTCCGCCGGTGGTCTGAGCGATGGAACGTAAAGTTGTCTCATCGAACTCGGGATCCATCATGACGTACTGTTTACCGATAGGTGTCTGAACCGGAACGCGTGCCTGCCGGTAACTGCCCACACCGATGGTATAGACACGGATACCGAAGGTCTTGGCGATCTCTGCGGCGGTCTGAGGATCGATGTCACCGCGGTTATTGGATCCATCAGTGAGCAGGATGATCACTTTCGATTTGGTCTCACTGTCTTTCATTCGGTTCACCGCGTTAGCCAGACCCAAACCGATCGCCGTACCGTCTTCGATCATACCGTAGTCCACCGCTTTGAAGAGGTTGACTAATGCGGCACGGTCGGTGGTTAACGGACACTGGGTAAAACTCTCTCCGGCAAAAACGACAAGACCGATCTGGTCGTTGGGACGGGCAAGGACGAAGTCCTCTGCCACTTTCTTTGCCGCCTCCAGACGGTTGGGAACCAGGTCCTCCGCCAACATCGTACCCGAGATGTCGAGTGCCATCATGATGTCGATACCTTCGGTACTCTGGGACGACCAGCGGTTGGTTAACTGCGGACGTGCCAGCACGATGGTCAACAGACTGATAGCGGCTACACGAAGTACGAACGGCACATGCAAAAGCCATACCCGAATGGTACTCGGTTGCTTGGCAAAAGTGGAGGTACTGCTGATCTGTACGCTGGCATCGGACTTATGAAGTTCATAGATATACCAACCGATGACGGGTATCAGCAGCAGTAATAAAAATAAATATCCCGGATTAGCAAATGTCATATACTCTCAACTTTTAACTTTTCACTACTCTCAACACTCAACTCTCCACTCTCAACTATTTTCGTGCTATTCACGAACTCATAAGCTGTGGAGAGCGCACTCTCGTTCTCATCGGGCGTCGTGTGCCATTTGGCGAACTTAACGAGGTCAGCCAGTTGCAGCATCTTACGCAACTTCTCATAGAGCTCCTTGCCATCACCATTGACCAATGACAAATTACCATTGACCAATAGAGGTTTTACCTCTCTCAGCGTCTCGTCACTCGTCTTCTCGGTACTCTGTACGTCAAAACGACGACCGATATATTCGCGTACGACATCAGTCAGGTCGGTCTGGTACTCTTTGACCTTACCGTCCTTCCAGATCTTGGTTGCTTTGATGGCATCGAGTTTCTCCAGAGCCACTTCGTCAGCCGGACGCAGTAACTCGGGCGCTATCGGTTCCTCTTTCGGTTTACGCAGGGAAACGAGCCAACGAACGAGGTAATAGATACCGATGCCCAAACCGATGAGGCCGAGCGCCAACAGTATCCATCGGATGATACCCCACCACCAGATAGGTGCTTTCTCGATATCTTTGATATCGGTAATGGCTAAGGTGGAGTCCATGACAAAAGGTTGCACGACATCCAACACCATGGCATCGGTCCAGAACGTGTCCTCTCCGCTTACCACCGGTAGGGGGTTGATGGAGAATAACGAATCCTGAAAACAGGTCAGCGTCAGGTCCTGCTTGAGTTGCAACCGACCGTCTTTGAAACGGGTGGTATCGACGGCGGTCTTTTGGACGATCTCGATACCGTCTTGCAAGGTCTCCCCGAAGACAGGTAACTCGACCCGTTCGGCGCCATCGCAGGTTACCTGCAGATGCATGGCGGTCTGGTCACCCATCATCAGCGTCGTCGAATCGATGCTCGCACTAACTACTATCGCTAATAAAAGATTTAACATCTTAATAACTTTAAACTTTCTTCTATCAAACTTCTCTAAACTCTATACTCTCAACTCTCAACTTCTGAAAAGCTGCATCAACTTTTTCACATAGTCTTCATCCGTGCGGATGGATATATTATTCATACCGGTTTTGGTATAAACGGTTTCCAAAGCTGCTTGTTGGTCCCGCCAAGCCTTAGCGTAGGCGTTGCGAGTACTGCGGAAAGCGGTATCGACCCACATACGTTTACCCGTCTCGGCGTCTCTCACTTTGATCAGTCCCACGTTAGGCATTTCTGCGTCCCGACGGTCGTAGATCTGGATCGCACTCAAATCATGCTTCCGGCTTGCGATGGTTACGGGGTCGGTTACTCCCTTCCCTTTAGGGAGGGGCAGGGGGTAGGCTCCTATAAAATCGCTTATCAGGAACGCCGTGCAGCGTCTCTTCTGGGCGTTCGTCAGGTACTGCAAAGCGGCATTGATATCCGTACCCGTATGGGCGGGTTCGAAACTCAGCAACTCACGGATAATATGCAGCACATGGCTCTTACCTTTCTTCGGCGGGATGAATTTCTCCACCTGGTCGCTGAAGAAGATAACGCCCACCTTATCGTTGTTCTCGATAGTAGAGAAGGCGAGGGTAGCGGCTACTTCGGCCATCGTGTCGCGTTTCATCTGGCTGATCGTACCGAAGTTACGACTGCCGCTGACATCGACGAGCAACATCACCGTTAGTTCTCGCTCCTCTTCGTAGATCTTGACGTACGGTCGGTTCATACGGGCGGTCACGTTCCAGTCGATGGCGCGTACGTCATCCCCCGGTTGGTACTCCCGCACCTCGCTGAACGCCATACCACGACCCTTGAACTGGCTGTGGTACTCGCCTGCGAAGATGTTCCGACTCAAGCCATGCGTCTTGATCTCTATCTTCCGAACTTTCTGTAATAACTCTTCTGAAGTCATAAAACTTTCAACTTTCCACTTTCAACTAGACGACTTCTCTAAACTCTCAACTTTCAACTCTCAACTATTAAGGTACTTGTACCGCATTGAGTACTTCCGTAATGATATCTTCTGTGGTGATATTGTTAGCCTCTGCTTCGTACGTCAGACCGATACGGTGTCTCAGCACGTCGTAGCAAACGGCACGAACATCTTCCGGCGTCACGTAACCTCTCCTATGAATAAACGCGTACGCACGTGCAGCCTTCGCCAAATTGATCGAAGCACGGGGACTACCGCCGAAAGCGATCATCTGCTTCAGGTCCTTCAGACCGTACTCTTCCGGTTGACGGGTAGCAAAGACGATATCGACGATGTATTTCTCGATCTTCTCGTCCAGATAAACCTCCTCCACGATCTTACGTGCCTTGATGATATCGGCGGTACTCAAGATCGGCAGCACGGTCTTCTTCTCGGAAGCGATGTTCTGACGAATGATAGCCTGCTCCTCCTCTTTCTTCGGATAACCGATAACGACCTTCAGCATGAAACGGTCGGTCTGTGCTTCGGGCAGCGGGTAGGTACCTTCCTGCTCAATCGGGTTCTGGGTAGCCAGAACCAGGAACGGGTCATCCAACTTGAAGGTCTGCTCACCGATCGTCACTTGACGCTCTTGCATCGCTTCGAGCAACGCACTCTGCACTTTCGCCGGAGCACGGTTGATCTCATCTGCCAACACAAAATTAGCGAAGATAGGACCGCGTTTGACCGTAAACTCTTCGCTCTTCTGACTGTAGATCTGCGTACCGATCACGTCGGCAGGCAACAGATCGGGGGTAAACTGAATACGACTAAAATCGGCTTTGATCAAGTCGCTGAGGGTCTTGATGGCGAGGGTTTTTGCCAAACCCGGCACGCCTTCCAACAATATGTGCCCGTCGCTCAACAGACCGATCAACAGACTCTCTACAAGGTGCTTCTGACCTACAATCACTTGATTCATACCCAACGTAAGGGCATCTACAAACGAACTCTCGCGCTCCACGCGCTCTTGCAGTTCTCTAATATCCACTGGATTTTGCATAATGTATATAGTGTTTTATTTAATTTTCTATCTTCATCCTCTCATCCCACTCATCCCACTCATCCTTCCTAACTCCCTATAGCTTCCTATAGCGTCCTATTCCTCCCTATAGCGTCCTATTTTTATCAACAAATTCCGTGCCAAACTACCTTTCTTCGTTCCTTTTCCGCAATTTTATGCGGATCTTCCATCTCTTCGTTCCTTTTCCGCAATTTTATGCGGATCTTCCATCTTCGTCCTTTTCCCGCAATTTTATGCGGGTTCGTTCTTTGCTGCAGTTGTTATTTGCCTTTTATAGCGTTTATGCGTCGCATATTTATGTGCGGCATATATTTTTTTCCATTTTCCAGCCCCAAAATTTGCATATATCAAAATTTTTCCGTACCTTTGCACCCGATTTTCAACAAGCATAGTCTTTCGTTGGGTGCTTCGCGTGAGAACGCGAAGGATGACCCTCTTCATAGTCCCTCTCGGTCCCGGAAAGGGGTAAAATAAGGGGAAAACCGTATGAGGAAACTATGAGTCCTAGACCATACTTATTTTAGAAACGTATAACACACATAAATACAACACATTACAAAATATGTCACGGCATTTGAAAACACGCATAATGAACCGTATGGACATCATCATAAGCCATTATGAGCACCTTCCGTCCAATACCGCGCCTCGTGCACGGGGAGTGCGTTATTTCGTGCCGATAGAACTCTTCAAAGCCTATTGGGGAGCGATGAATACCGTCGAAGAAGGCCAACACTACCGCAAACACATCGTTGTCCGCCGAATGCCCTATGCGAAAGGACTCCTCCAACTCTATACCTACCACTTCCCGACGCACTGGTCTGCAGCCTGTGTAGCTAACCGCGAACTCATCAAGCAAGCCCAGCGCTATGCCCATGCACTTGAGCACGACCACTCTTACGCAGCCCTTGAATGGAGAATGCGTTTCTTCCGTCATTACTACCGTGTTGTCAAAGGCGGTCACGCTCCCGAACCCGGCCTCAAAGCCTACTCCCGTTTCTATCAGTACGCCTACGTCTGTATCTACCGTGACCTCAAAGCCGAGCAGCAATCCCGCCTCCACTCCGAGGCATCCTCCCGCCTTCAATCCGCTCAATCCGCCTCACAAAATACTCCGTTGACTGCGCAGAATGAAAGTTCTGCGTCTGTATCCGCGTCTCAAACCACCTCAAACGATCTCAAACAACATCAAACTACCTCAAACGATATTTTCTTCTCTCCCATAGACCTTTGTCCCTCCCGCCATTTCACACCCGCCTTCCGTCACCGTACCGCCAACGATTCCGCCCATAAATGGCTCCGCCAATACGCCCCTTCCCCCGGTGGTTAATACCGTTTCTCTTTTTTCTATGTCCATTTCGTCGGATGGCATCTTATTTGCATCTCTCATTGATATTTTAAATATTTCTTAAAAATAGTACATTTTGCAAAGTGGATTTAGCAACACTCTTTAGAGTGGGGCTTAATAATCGTATATTTTTTAATAAACAACGCTATTGTGGGGTTGCGAAAAAAGCAGTAATTTTGCAGTCGTAGAAAAATGCGCTATTTTGCGCCAAAAAACATAAGAAATTGAATAGAAATATTAATATGAGTAAATTTTTGCGGTTAAGTATGGTCCTTTGGATGTCGTTGATGACATCGATGACCTTTGCGCAACAACTTCCGGATCCGCATTTTGAGGATTGGTCGGGTGAGAAATTCAACGGAGAAGCACAACCGAAGTATTGGAATTTTTCCAATGTGGATCAAGTGGGACAGAAATTCAGCTTTGCACACAAGGGAACGGGGCGTAGCGGCGGTTCGCTCAAGATTCAGGACCAGTTCGTGGGAGTGGATATCGGTGTGACGAGTATCGGTGCCACGTCGCCGGGATATGTAGCTTTGGGTCATCCCTGGGCATATGTAGCCAGCGTGACGGCTATCAACGGAGCTACCGCCGGAACCTACGGCGGTATCAGTTGGAAATACCGTCCGGATTCGATGGTGGTGTGGGTCAAGCGTTACTATGACAGTTCGGTGATGGAAGCTGCGGGCGATCATATCAAAGATGAGCATTTCCACTTGCTTTACTACGCATGGAAGGGTACCTCCAAAGGAGCATCGTATAGGGCGAAAGACCTCTCCTGTACGGACCTCTCGACGGCGGCTCCCACCTATTGTGTGGACGAGGAGTCCGATATCCGTCAAGGTACGAACGGCAACGAGTGCGGAACCAAAGAGTTCGCTACGCAGGTTGCAGAGGGTTGGTTCTACCAGAAGAAAGCGTACGCCAACTGGACCCGTATCGTGGTACCGATCTATTATCTGAACGATGAGACGCCGCAGAAATGTAACGTCATCCTGTCTGCCGGTCGTTATCCCGATTTCCGTGCGAACAGCGGTCAGTACGCCGGTAGCACGTTGGAGGTAGATGACATCGAATTGATCTACTCCAGTAAAATACAGAAGTTATTCGTAGGCGGGCGCGAATGGAAGGGTTTTGACCCCAACAGCTCTGCCGAGCAGGTATGCTCGTTGGGAGCCGATGCAACGGAGATACCGGAGTTGACACCTTACCGTGGTGTCGGTTCGCTCACCAATACCCGAGGCGGAACAACAGCTTTCCCGGGACGCCGCTTAAACAGCAGCGAATGCAGTATCACCTACGGTGAGGTAGATGGCGAACCGACCGTCATCACCGTCAAATCCGAGGACGGCAAGTCCACCACGACCTATCGTATCAAGTTTGTCTCGGTGGTAAGTAACAATGCACGTCTGTCGGATATCAAGGTGAACGGTCAGACCATCAGCGGTTTCAATGCCTACCTGACGACGTATAACGTGGCGTTGCCGTATGGTACGACTGAGACGCCGGTGGTGGAAGCAACCACTCAAGACGCGACCGCCAAGATGACGATCACCCAACCGACATCCGTCAACGGTACGGCGACGATCGCTGTAATCGCCAGTGACGGTACGACCAAGCAGACCTACACGCTGAACTTCTCCGTAGCAGCCCTTTCGGACGCTACGCTGCAGAATATCTACTTGGACGGCGCCCCTCTGCCCGGTTTCCAACCCAACAAATCCAACTACACCGTGTCCCTGCCTTTGGGTACGACAACGGCGCCGGTAGTGACCTGGGAATCGGCATATAAGGAAGGTGCGCAGAAGGTCGAACTGCTGAACAACAGTCTGGTAGAGGGTGCGCAGATCAAAGTGTCCATCCCCGGAGGAACGGCAACGAAGACCTATAAGATCACCTACAAGATAGAAGCTTCGTCTTATTCGTACTTAGCCGGTATCTTCCTGGACGGCGAACCCTTGGAGGGTTTCGAACCGGAGAAAACCGCTTACACGATCACTTTGCCGCTTGGTACAACGACGTTGCCGGTAATCACATGGACAGAAGGCGACAAATATCAGGAGATACAGAAAACAGAGGGTGGAGTAGATGGCGTGACGCGTATCGAGGTGAAAGCAGCCAGCGGTGCCACAACTACCTACCGTCTGACCTTCCAAACAGAGAAATCGACCAATAACGCCTTGGCAGGTATCGCTATCAACGGCGAAGACCTCGAAGGCTTCGATCCCGACATCCTGACGTACACCGTCACCCTGCCTGCCGGAACGACTGCGCTTCCGGAGGTAAGTTTCACGCAAGGCGATGCATACCAGAAAGTGACGAAAACCATCAATACGGCGCTGATGACCGTTCGTCTGACGGTAGCCGCCGGGGACGGCTCGACACGGGTCTATCTGCTCTCTTTTGAGATCGAGAAATCCGTCAATGCCTTGCTGCAGATGATCTATCTGAACGGCAAAGCCTTAGACGGTTTTGTGCCGGAGCAGTTAAACTACTCGCTCGTATGGCAGGAGGCCACGATGCCCAAAGTGACGGTGCTTGCCAATGAGGGGCAGTCGGTGGCTATCTCCGCTCCGGCTTCCTACGGAACGGTTCAGATCATCGTGACACCGGAAGAAGGGACACCGAACACCTATACGGTGACCTTGATCTCTCCGGACGCCGTTTCGATACCGGCTTTCCCGGACGATATGTTCCCCGCTTCGACGAATGCGAACCTTGCCGCACTCTATATCGACGGTGCTAAATACGAAGCGTTCAACGAAGAGACGCTTACCTATACCTACGACCTGGCTTGGCGTACGTACCAAGTGCCGGCGATCCTTCCGGTAGCAGGTGACAAAGGGCAGACCATCACCATCGAGCACGGAGCGGTGAACCGTCCGACGTTCATTCATGTGATGGCAGCCGATAAGACGACAAGCAAGACCTATACCATCCAATTCAACGTGCCGAAGTCGGGCAACACCAGCTTGGCATCGGTGGATTTAGACGGAGTGGATAACTTCACGTTTGATCCGAATACCTATAACTATACGGGTCTGATGCTGCCGTACGGAACGACGGAAACGCCGACTATTATGGCAGAGCGGGCAGAACCCGAACAGTCGCTGCTCATCACCGAAGCGCCTATCGGCACGCCGTCCACCATCGTAGTGACGGCAGAAGACGGTACGACGGTTACCTATTCGTTCTCCTACCAACTGGCATACCCCGAAAAGGAGAATATCTTGTTGGGTATCGCTATCGACGGAGTAGGCGAATTGGATATGAGTCAAGGACCGGATTTCGCCGTAGATCTGCCTTTCGGTTCACAGATCTTAGATATCGTGTCGTTGACCAAGAACTATCCGGAGCAGGAAGTGGTGGTCAATAACGGCGGTGCTTATTCAACGACCACAATCACCGTCAAGTCGCTTAACCCGAACGAAGCGGACGCGGTCTATACGATCACGCCGACGGTCTATCCGTATGACCCGGCGATGCTGACCGATCTTGCTATTGACGGGGCGACGGTTCCGCATTTCCAACCGGACGTATATAACTACGTCGTATCGGTACCGGAGACTCCGGTGGTTACTTTTAAGGCTCAAACCGGTGCCGAAACAGATAACAATATGAATGACAAGGCGGATACCATTTATGTGGAGTCTGGTGAGTATTCGCATAAATACATCCTCACGTTCTACTACCCGAACGATGTGACCTTCGAGCTGGATTTTGAGAACTGGGCAGATGCTACCAACGATGATGCAAATGAAACGGGTAAGCACCCTGTGGGATGGAACGCACCCGTTACGGCTATCACTTCGGGTTCGAAAGGTTCTTACCACCCGGCGGATGCCGTACAGTTCGTAACCAGCCCAAGGACGCATGGATCGAAGGCGGTCGAGTTGGCCACCACGTATCTGCTTACAGCCGCAGAGGCCATGCCGGGCTTTATATGCCTTTCGCAACCAACCGTGGCTGTCGGTTATTGGGCATTGGGCTTGCACGACCCGACTACTTTCTCCTACGGTTCGCCCATCACCTTCCGCAATACGCCCGATCAGGTGCAACTGGATTATAACTATAAGGAACACGCCAACAAGGCGAACGGATGGCGATTTATCTATGATGCGAACGGGAAGAAACAAGTCAGCTACAGTCAGGCGTACAGTAAGTTAACCGCCGGAACCTGGTACACCCTTACACGTAACTTGACGTACGCTGAAGGGTACATTCCTTCGACGCTGGAGATCATCATCAGTTCAGCTCCGGACGATAATCCGGATACCTACTATACCAATTTCGGTGTAAGTCGCAGTTCGTCCAAGATGTATGTAGATAACTTACGTCTGAACTACTCGTCCGTACTGAACGGTTTGCGTGTGAACGGTGGGGATGCAACCATGAGCGGAACGGCTTTTGCCGCTACCATCGATGCCGATTATTACGGCATGCCGGAGTTGGCATTCTCGCACGCAGTGAGTGACCAGATGCCGGTGATCGCGTGGTCGGAGGAGACGGACGGCGTACGTACCGCTACCATTCGTAACTATGCGGAGAACGTATCATCCTATACCGATTATACGCTTACCGTCACACGTCCGAAGTCCACAAAAACGAACTGTACCTACAGCCTGAACGGTCGTGACCTGAACGTATCCAAAGCTACACCGTACCAGACGATAGCTGTAACAACCAACGATACGGCATATGTCATCACCGTGACGGCGGAGAACGGTGATCAGAAGACTTATTATGCCGCATGGAACGTAGCAGGCGAAGGTACGTCGGAGGTTACTACCGTACCGGCTCAAGACCCGATCACGGGTGTCTCAACGGCTCGTCTTGTCAATATCGAAGAGGAACCGATCCTTACCTATGAGCGGGAGTACGCCTTGGACAGCGTCTTCATGGTGACGACCGACACTTGTTACGAATTGCATGTGTTCGGTACCGCAGGAGACACAACGTACGTGATTCGTCGTTACCCGTCCAAGAATGCGCTCTTGGCATCGATGGAGACGAATAACGTGAGCGTGCCCGGTTTCTATGAGGAGAGTTACAGTTATGTCGTCTCTTTGGAATCGCTGGATGCTTTCTCCGCGACTGCCCAAGACCCCGATGCCGATGTGCAGTATGTAGTCGTACCGATCGATGCTGCCAATTCGGTGGTCTATGTATTGGTGACCGCAGCGGACGGAACGACGAAGGCCCGTTATTCGGTACTCGTTCAACTGCATACCTTAGGCACTTGTGCGGACTTGGTATCGATCACGGCGGATGATGCAAGCTTGAGCGGTTTCCAGACCTCGAAGACCGATTATACGATCGACTTACCTGCCGGTTCGACGATACCGCAATTAGCTTCTGTAGCCTGCGAAGGTGCAACGGTGGAGTCGAACACGCAGATGGTGGGTACCTCTGCAATCGTCACCTATACCGTGACCTCCGAAGACGCGAATGCCACTCAGACCTATACCGTGCATGTGAACGTGGCGCTGTCGGAGGTATGTAGCTTGGCAGACCTGTTCGTAGAAGGAGAGACGGTAGAGGCCTTCGCTTCGGACCGTATCGATTATGCCATCGAGTTACCGTACGGCACGACCGAGTTACCGGAGATCAACTATGTGCTGACCGACAAACGCAGTACGGCGAATAAGACGACGGAAGGCATGGTGGTTACCATCACCGTGACCGCCGAAGACGGAAGTCATAGTACGGTCTATACCATCACCTTCACCATCGCCAAATCGACCAATGCCAACTTGGCTTCCATCGCATTAGACGGAGAGACCCTGCCGGCATTCTTTGCCGATGTCACGGAGTATACCGTTACCCTTCCGTACGGAGCAGTGATACCGACCATCACCGCTGAGAGCGAAGATCCAAATGCGACGGTTGTCGTGAACGAGGATCATACGATCACAGTGACAGCAGAGGACGGCGTGAGCACACAGACCTATACGTTGACCTTCTCTTTCTTGCCTTCGACGAATGCACAGTTATTGTCGATTGACCTGAACGATGAACAGGTGGAGGGCTTTGAAGCGGATGAGTTTGACTATACTATCACGCTGGCGTACGGTACTCCGCTGCCGGATATCACTTGGTTGGTCGGCGACGAGCAGCAACAGGTGGATACCACTTGGACCGATGAGACCCATCTGGTGATTACCGTGACGGCAGGAGACGGAACAACAAGTGAGGAATACACCTTGACGTTTGTCTTCCAACTCTCCTCCAACTGGTATCTGTCCGACCTGCAGGTTCGCGGTACGACCGTCACCGGTTTCCGTAAGGACTCCTTAGCGTACGAACTCATCTATCCGGTAGGCACGAAACACGATGCCCTCTGTACCTCGGCAGACATCACCGCCATCCCGGAAGACGCGAACGCTACCGTCAATGTATCAATGGATGAAGATCTGGTGAAGATCGTTGTTACCGCCCAAGACGGAACCTTGGGTGTCTATACGATAGACCAGATCATCCTTTTGTCCTCCGAAGCGCGTCTGCGTATGATCTGGATGGACGACACAACGGAGGTTCGGGATTTTAACCCCGACACGCTGGCTTATACCATCACCTTGACCCAGGGCTCGGTTCTTCCGATCATCACGGCAGCGACTATCGACCCGTCCGCGACTTGGGACTTGGGTATGGAAACCGAACTGGAAGACGGCGGTAAGCAGGTTGAGATCTACGGAGAGGCGGAAGACGGTACCATCGTCACCTATCGCTTGACCTTCCGCTATGCCAACTGGAATGCGTCCAGTATCGTTGATGCGGATGATTACCTGTTCTTCTATATCGGCGACGGACAGTACAAAGCCGTCACCATCGGTATCGGTATCCAGTTAGCCATCTACGACATGTCGGGTCACCGTCTGGTTATGGAGAACCTGCCGGTAGCCGATCCGTCGGACGTGTATGTAGAACTGGAGATGAGCGGTAACCAACGCTTGATGAAGGCTTCGCCTAATGCGGCAGGCTATATCTTCAAACCCCTTCCCGGACAAGCGTATTTCTATGTCTTCTATGACTCGAAGACGAAAAAGATCGCCAAGGGAGGTAAGTTTATGATGAGCGTTTTCTAAAAAAATCAACGATAATTCGAAAAAAAAGTCCCGTATATTTGCGTATATGGGATTTTTTTTGTAATTTTGCGCCGCAAAATCACCAATCGTAAATTGTCCAATCGTCAATCGTCTAATCGTAAATCATTTTTATGTTCGGTATCTTCAATGACAATTTCCCTCCGATTCTGGATGGCGTAGGTCTGACGGCGCAGAACTATGCGTACTGGTTGCGTCAGCAGGGTCATGAGGTGCGTGTGATTACGGACTATGCGCCGAACATGGATCAGGTGATTAGCGAGGCACCGTATCCGATAGATTTGATACCCTCTATCCCCATCCCCTTCCGGGCACCGTACCGATACGGCATGCCGTACTTATCCCCGGCGTTCGAGCGTCGGTTCAAGAAGATGCAGTTCGAATTGGTACATGCGCATTGTCCGTTTATCACGGGTGACTTGGCGTACTCGGCAGCGAAACGGCAGAACATCCCTTTGGTGGCAACGTTCCATTCCAAATACCGGCAGGACTTCGAGCATAACGTGCACAGTAAGTTTATCGTGGATCTGATGGTGAAACGGGTCGTGCGGTTCTTCGACAAGGCGGACGAGGTATGGATCCCTCTTCCAGCAGTAGAAGAGACGCTGCGGGAGTACGGATACAAAGGGCATGTGGAGGTGATGGAGAACGGTAATGATTTCTATGCACCGGCGGCACAGATAGCTCAGATGCGTAGCCAGATGCGGGAGGAATTGGGTTTGATGCCGGACGAGACGATGCTTCTTTTCGTAGGGCAGCACACTTGGGAGAAGAACATAGGCTTCCTCTTGGATTCCTTGGCACTGATGTGCGATAAACCCTTCCAGTTGTTCATGGTAGGCACGGGTTATGCGGTGCGGGAGATCCGTCAGCGTATCGGTCAGTTAGGCTTGTCGCACCGCGTCACGCTCTTGGGTAATATCCATGATCGGGAGCGACTCAAGCGTATCTACGCGGCAGCGGACTTATTCCTCTTCCCTTCCTTCTACGACACCTGTGGTCTGGTCGTTCGTGAAGCGGCCGCGATGCATACACCCTCGATTCTCTTGAGCGGTTCTACAGCGGCTACCGCTATCACCGACGATGTGAACGGATTCCTTTCTCCGAACGATATTCACGAATACGCAGCGCTTATCCAAACGCTGATGACCCAACCCAAGCGTATCGAGAAAGTGGGTATCAAAGCCTCGAAGACGATATCGCGTTCTTGGGAGAATGTGATGGAAGAGGTGATCCTGCGGTATCGTGATATACAGGCTTCGTATAAACTCAAACACGGCAAATAAAGCAATGAAAACACTCTATCTTCTTTTGTTTATGTTGGTTCAGCAGGCGATGTCCGTCTTCGGACAACTGTTGCTTAAGATAGGCATGGCGCAAGCATCGCCGTTCACTTGGACCTGGCGGAATGTAGGTCGATTATTCCTCAATTATAACTTACAGATCGGTCTTTGGTTACTGATCGCGGCGAATGTGTTCTGGTTGTGGTTACTCAACAAATACCCCATCTCGCTCGTGTATCCGCTTATCAGTTTCGGATTCGTGTTCAGCGTCGTGTCGGGTATCCTGATCTTGCACGAACAAGTCTCACCGCTCCAATGGATCGGTGTGTCGCTCATCATGGCAGGCAGTTTGTGTCTGATTAAAGTATAAGCTTATTTGAAATAATTATTCCGGATTAACTTATCGGAAAGTACATACGCGTCGTCCTCTTCGATGACGCGTTTTTGTGTCTTATCCATTAGGTTGATACCGAAACCGTGCCAGCGGTAGTTCTCCACGCCCATCAGGGACTGATAGGTGGGGTAGATATCCATCTGGTAGCAGTCTTCCGTATAACGCGGGTTTCCACTGATCTTCGGCGAATAGATGATGAGCGGCAAGCAGTCATCGGTGGGGTGCAGATCGCTGATCCAATCCAATGCCGGGTCATCGTTCCGGTTCGCCCAACGGTCCGCATAGTCCTGCATCTGTTCGCGTTTCTCATAATGGAGGATACGGTGGTCCCCAGTGAAGACGATGGTGTAGTTCTGCAACTTGGGATCGGACTCTATCTTACGGATGAAATAACCCAGACCGTCATCCAAGGAGTTGAAACCACGGATGAAGTTATACATCACCCAAGGCATCGAACCCGGTAAGTCCAAGTGGCTGTATTTCTCGTTCACGAAAGGAGCATGGGTCGATTGTGTGATACACTGGATGTATGAATGTCCTTCGTCCACCAGACTGTCTAATTTCTGGAAGAGGATGGTGTCTATGTCGCAGTAACAGATGGTGGAGTCATAACCGTAGGCAGGGGACATCTTCGTCTGGTTCCATACGCAGGTGTCGTGCGGCAACAGGCAGATAGCCGGTTCCGGCGCGAGGCGCATAATGGCAGGGTAGGTGTTATCGCTGTAATGGAGACAGGTGGCACCGGCGTTGATAGGCAACAATCCCGTGTTGATGATCATCTGTCCGTCAGCAGAGGGAGCCCCTACTATTTGGGTATGGATACGGTTGGCATAGAAAGTATGATCATTCTGCGCCAAGCGGTATAGGTTCGGCATAATCTCAGGCGTCAGTACCCAGTTCTCCAGGCTCTCTAAAAGGACGATGATAAGCGGACCGTTCAGGGTAGCTTCATCTTGTCCCTGCGTGATGGAGGCTACGAAGAGCGAGTCTTCAGCAG
Source organism: uncultured Bacteroidales bacterium (assembly GCA_902774185.1). Taxonomy (GTDB): domain Bacteria; phylum Bacteroidota; class Bacteroidia; order Bacteroidales; family Paludibacteraceae; genus Colicola. Next base: position 131,942 of record CACYHE010000008.1, read on the forward strand.
TGAGCGGTCGTTCCGGTTGGATATTGTTCATCATCAGGTAATAATCCGACGTGATGTAGAAAGGCGAGTAGAGCACACTGGTGTTGGCTACAACGGTCGGGAAATCGGTACCGTAAACTGGTTCGCGTCGTTCCCGAATGAAAGGAGCCGGGTCATAACGCACTTCTTCCTGCTGTTTCTTGCGGTCGTTGACATAGAGTGCTGCTGCCGTATGACGCAGACCGACGGCAAGTACCAGCACGATAATCCAAGCCCACCAGTTACGTTTGGAGCGGGTAGTGAAGAAGAAGATAGTACTGAAGAGTGCGGTCATTAAGTAGAAGAGCAGGTCTATTTTCCATTCTACATAGATGAGTACCGACCAGAAATACCCGTGCAGGTTACCGGACATGTTAAAGGCCTCGGCGTCCAGCAGGATGTGGTTGTTACGCATGTAGATGAGGTTCGCCACGAACCAGGTATCGATGACCAGGGAGAAAGCGATGAGCCAACGTTTGTCTTTGAGGATAAACACCACCGAAGCAAAGAGAAGGGATGCGGCTATCTTACTGATCCACATGGCGATTGTATTCTGCGTGGTGGCCTCTAATGCCATTTCCCGGAAGGCAAAATGATCGAAGATCAAGGTCTGCAAGAAGATCAACAGTGCGAATGCACCGAAGACAGACCATGATGCGCGGTTCCCTTCCGCCAACCATTGTTTACATCTTTTTCTCCACTGTTCCATAACTCATAACTCTTAACTCATAACTCTTAACTCTTATCTCTTAACTATCTAAACCGATATCCGAAGATGATACTTGCCGATTGCGGATAGATGAGGGCGTCTGCATCGGGTTTACCTTTCATTTCGCTGTAGAAACCGGCGATGTCCGACAGGCTCACTTTGTATTGCGCGTTGATCTGCATACCGAAGGAGAACTCGTAACCTACGGTGAGACAGACACCGAAGTGGTTGTTATGCAGGCTGTACAAACGACTGTAGTCATACTGCGTGGTGGCAGGAGTAGAAGCCGGCGCACTGGCGGCAACCGGTGTTTCATCTATATTATGATAGCGGTTCTTGACGTTCGATGCGAAGGTGAAATGGGTGAAGATACCACCACCGAACTGAACGTACCCTTTCTCCATGTTACCGAACCGGCCTAAGAAATAAATAGGGATATCTACACCGAAGGACCACATGCGGTTGGTCGTGTCGGTAGCTGCGAAATAGTTCTGATGGGCAGTGAAGATCACTTGGGGTTGCACCGCAAAATGCTTGGAGATACTGAAATCGAGGAATCCGCCTAACTCGCCACCGATACGCATGTACGAACTCATCGGGTGGTGGTCACGCGTGATGATGAAGTTACTGGTGTTGACACCCGCCAACACACCGCCGGACACGAGACGAGGTAACTGCTCTTGGTCAAGCGAGTCCAGCATATGCTCCGTATCAAAATCTTGCAACTGTGCCTTCACGTTATCCAACTTCGTTTGGAGTTGGATATCCGTCTGTCCCATAACGGAAAGAAGGAAGAATGAACCAAAAACTAAAATGAGTATCCTTTTCATAATCAGTCTGTGCTCTGTGCTTTTATAATGCAAATCGAACGGTTATCTTCACGCCGTTTCGTCCCCAAGCCGGGATACGTCTACGTGCCTGTATCATATTTCCGTTGCCGTCCGGTACTTGGAACGGCAGTTCGTAGTCGTTATAGGTCAGACGGCGTACATAGTCGATACGGATGAACTTGAAGATATTCTCAAATCCGGCAGTGATCTCCATATATGGCAGTTTACCGATAGGGGTAGAGGTGCGGAATCCGTCCAAGATATAACCGTTGGCATCGAAAGCTTTGCTGATATCGCCATCGGGCCAAGGAGTATGCGGGAACTCATACAGTCCTGTTCCGGTTTCCAAATAGGGGTTGTTCTTCTTGGTCAAACCGCCGTAGATACCGGAGAAGGAAACGACGCCACGCAGTTTGAGCTTGTTGATTCCCGGGATGCGGTTGAGGATCCAGCCTTTGAAATAATAGGTCATGTACAAACCTACGTATTCATCCATCATGAACTCCATCGGTTTCATCTGGTTGAACGCACGTTGTGCCAGGAAGATACTGGTACTGCTCTGCGGGATGTAGAGGTGGGTGAACGGTGTCTTTTGCCAAACCATACCGGTCTGTACACGCATGTCGAGGTGCCCGAAGGCGGAGAACCAGAACCGCTTGTCGAAGAGGAACTCGGTGCGGTTATAGAGGAATCCGTCTCCGCCGTTATGACGGTCATCCAGGTACCCGACGTAGTGGGTCAGTTTGAAGGTCGGTGCATCTTTCTCCAAGGCGAACGGACTCTCGATACCCATGCGGTCAATATAGACACGGCTACCCGGTGAATACTGCAGTTCGACGTATCCTTCGTAGTTCCGATAGGACTTGATATCGGTCGTGCTTGCGCTCCAAGTAGAGTCAGCGTTCATCATCCAGTTCATTCGGTTGTAGCGTAAAGCTCCGGCAGCTTCGTTGTTACTGAAATCAAAACCCGCCTTGATGGACAGTTTGTTCCGCCATTCCTTCATGTAGTCCAGTTTGGCATGGAAGACATACTGGTCAAAACCCAGGGATGGCTTATTGATCGGTATAGACATCAGGATGTGGTCACGCCGGATGACATCGGTCATCTGTCCGGGTTCCTCCACATCGTACTGTCCCGTCAGTTGGATATGATGCCTTAACCCGTCGTAGGGTTGGTTCTTATGCTTGTCGAAGGTCCAAACGAGCGTTCCGCTGTATTTGGGCCGCAGGTCGGTGGTACCGAAGGCTACGTAACCCCGGAAGAAGAACTGGTCATGCAGTTTGGCGGTACTGGTACCCCCCACACGGACACGGACACCTTCGAGCAGGTTCCAACTGACGAAGTTATAGATGGGTCCGAAGTCGAACTTACTAAGGTCCAAATCCTTTGCCGGTGTAGTAGCCACGAACTCCGAAGTGACGGCATTGACGGTTGCAATGGCACTGGCGATCTTGGGATTGTTCGTCATCTCGCCTACCAACTCATATACCGAGTTTTCGTAGCGCGTCAAGGGTTCGGGACGCAAGGTATCCCATGCGGCTGCACCTAAACGGGCTGCTGTAGAGTCATTGGTCTCCACCTCATCGGCGGTCAGGCTGGAGAAGGTCTCCTTCGGTATCGGCGTGTCCAGATCCCAACCGGTGTAGATCTTGGTCTGCCGGGCTAACATACCCCGTTTATTATTCATGATATAGAACTTGGCGTAAGTCGTCGTGCGGTCGGGTGCCCAAAGGCCGTTCTCCAACTGCCGGTAACTATGCTCGACGGAGTAGTTGCTGACGAAGTTGAGGTTGATATCGGGCGGTACGTTGATGGCGTATTTCTTAAGCCGGAACGTACTATCGTTGACGATATAGAGGTGTCCGGTGAAACCGTAACTCTCTGAGTTAACCGGCACGAAGGCAAGGTCGATACAGGGATAACCGTCCACCATGATCGTATCCATGATGTAATACTGATAGAACGTGACCGCCAGGGTAGAGGAGAGTGGGGATACGAAACGGTTGAACAGCAGGTTCATGTTGTTGTCGTTGATCTCCACATCCTTGAAGATGGCGTTGACGTTCTCTTGGAAACTACCCTGGGAAACGAGGTCCTCCACACCGAAGATACGTTTCTTCTGCAGGATCTTCTTCTCTCGGTGCGGCTTACGCTGGTAGTACTCTTCGCTGATATGTTCCCGAAGCGAAATGGTGATATTGGGATAAACACCTGTTGTATCGATATATTTGCGTACAAACTGATAGTCTTTCCAGAAGGGTTTGTCCCAATTCACTTGGATGTTATCCAGTGCGAAGGACATACGGGAGTAGGTTTGTGCCGTGTATTGGTCCGCTGACTTGACGCAGAACGAGTCCTTATGCGCGATGACATTCTTGATGAGCTCGACGGCAGGGTTGCCTTTGCGTTTGTAATCGCGTTTGCGGTTCTTCGGCGTGACAACGATATCCTGCAGACCATAGACGTCGGGTGTCATCTTGATCTTGACATCCTTACGGTTCTGCCCTTTGCGCAGCGTCAGCATCTCGGTTTTATAACCCAACATCTGGAAGTTAAGCGTGTTATATCCGGCGGTGTTACTGATGGTGAAATTACCGTCTAAGTCGGAGGTGGTACCTACCTCCGAAGCCACCATACCTTTGTTGGTGGTGGATTTGAGGAAGTAGATCTGTACGAACGGCAAGGTCTCTCCCGTGTCGCCATCTACCACCACACCGGAGATACTTGTCGTCTGTGCTACTTCTTGTGCGTGAATAAGAGCACAGAATACAGAACACAGAAGACAGACTACTATATGTTTGATAAATCTCATTCCTGTTGTTTTAAACTCTCTTTATGAATGATTTCCCAAATACGTAGGGCAAAATCCCCTTTATCTTTTATTCGCTCAACGATTTGTTGGTATCTCTCCGGTTGTAGCGGCGTGATATGATGTGCTTTCTTCCATTCGCCGATACGACGACTGACGTCCATACGTGCCGCTATCGTATCCCACAAGGCCTTGTCCAACTCATCTATCTCGGCGCGCAGCCAGGACAGTTCGGTGTTGTTTGATGTCGTTTGAGGTTGTTTGAGGTTGTTCGAAATGGTTAACGATGTCAAACCTTCAAACAAATTCAAACCATTCAAACTATCCGGCGTAATCTGCTGGGCATTATCCGATAAAGCTTTCTCCGGACAACAGTGTACTTCGATCATCGCGCCATCGAGACCCAATTCGGCTATCTTCTTGAGTAGCTCCGGTACTTGTGCGGCATCGCCGCTCATGTGACTGGGGTCAAGGAGCATGGGGACATCAGGACGAGCCGTTCGTACGTCATGCGCCATGGACCAGCAAGGTTGATGGTTACATCCCCGATGGACCGCCATCACCGGTAATCCGGTTTTCTCCAAACGCTCGATATTGCCGAGCCATAAGGCTGGGTCGGCGTTAACGGGGTTTTTGATTAGGACCGCCTTCCCATTATCGGTCTGTGCTCCAAGAGCGTCCGCTATCGCTTGTACGGCTATCGGGTTGGCACTTGTTCGTGCGCCTATCCAGAGATAGTCGATACCGGCTTTGCGGGCAGCGGTTACATGTTCAGGGGTGGCTACTTCGGTTGCCACCGGGATACCGAGGGTGTTTTTTACTTCCGCTAACCATTCCAGCCCCTCATCGCCTGCGCCTTGGTACGTGTCCGGGCGCGTACGCGGTTTCCATACGCCTGCGCGAAAAATAAAAGGAACACTGCACTGCGCCTTAATGGCACGTGCAGTATCCATCACCTGTTCGCGACTCTCTGCGCTACAGGGACCGAATATATAGGTCTGGTTTGCCAAATAGTAAATGGTAAATGACCAAATGGTAAATGGCTTAGTACGTCAGCTGCAGACGGAAGAGCATTTTTTCCGGAGTATCCCCTTCCGGATAATAGAAATCCGAGATGGTGTACATGATCTCTACAAACTCCACCCCCACGGCATAGTCGATGTGTTGCTCATAGAAGATGGTCTGACCTCCTACGTTTTGGGACTTGTAGGAAGTCTCCGGCAGCACTACCTGATAATCACCGTAATCACGATTGATGCTCCACTCGCCGTAGTTATAGACGTCCTTGTTGAGCTCCGGCACTTCGAACCGGCAGTAGTACGTATTGAGTTGGTCGTCATACTGCCATTCTCTTACTTTCAGATCTACAGTCTGCTTGTGGAATTTGGTTTTGCAGTCACATTGGGTCTCCACCTTACAACTGTTCATTCCGACCATGGCCAAAGCCATGAGGCACAAAAATACAATCTTTTTCATATCAATCACGATAAATTAATTTACGATATTAAAATCGGCTGCAAAGGTACAAAAACTATTCCAAATGTGCAAATATGATGCCAAATAATTGCAAAATTTCTTAAAAATTGTACATTTATTTAGCATAACTATACAAAAACAGCGTCTCTCTGATGGAAAGACGCTATTTTTTTGTGTGCGATCAAATGATCGTTAGAAATCCACGGTTGTTGACTTTGGAGCTAACTGAGGTTGTCCTTCACCTTGCTCTCCACCTACTGAGGTTATGTTGCAAACAAACGTGTCAGACATAAGTGGTTGGCAATACGTTGCCGGTTTCAAATATGTTCTCATAATGCGATAATATTTTGCTGTTTATTGTACACGTGCACCTTGTGCGTTATAGGTAGCGCCATCGAGGATGATGTAGAGCTGACCGTTGACGATTTGCTTATTTGTGATTTGTAATTGGTCATTGGTCATTTCGATGCCGGTAGGCATGCCTGCACCCGGGCTGAGCGGGAAGCCACGACGAGCGACTACACTTTGCGGTTGTGATGCAGCAGGAATCTCCAGATAAGCCTTGCCGGCTTTGTTCTCAAACGATCCTACACCATAGTTGGCTCCGGTACCATACGGCCAGTAGAGACCTACGACGTTCTCACTATTGAGCGAGAGGATGTAGTGTACCAATTCGTTATTGATCTCTTGATTAGCAACCGTACCCTTCATCATGTTAGCGGATACATCAACACCCATGTAACGGCTGTCACCCTCGTAGAAGTCATAGTTGCCTTGCGGCGCATGGAGCAGTACGCCGGTGTTTGCCGGGATGCGATAGATACGCTCTGTGGTCAGGTGGATACCATCAAGACCTGTGATGATATATGCCTCTACCTCATCCGGAACATCGAAGCCTGTTGCGCTGTACAGCGTAGCGTACTCGTATTGCGAAATCGCAACCTCGGTAGCATCGGTTTCTTTGAAGTGGATCGTCAACGTATTGGTAGAGATGGTATATTTAAAGGTGTATGTGCCAGCTTTGAAGGCATTGAGGTTAGCTTGTGTAGCTTCATAAACCATCTGTACATCGGTGTTCCAATAGTAGTTGAAGTTATAGTTTGCACCGTACCAAGATCCGTTATGCACGAGTTTAAAGGCGTAGTCTGTATTTTCAGCAAGTGTTACCTCCAAGGTAGCAACATCACCGCTGACAGAGAACTTGTAATTCGGATCAGCCGGAGCCCAATTATTGAGCTTGTCGCAAGCGAGGAAGATATTTTGCGGTATCGGCATTGCTTCGCCTTCCGGATAAGTAACGGTTATTTGACGATAGGTATCGGATTCCGGATCCAGATCAATCGTGAAGATGTAATTGCCTGCTGCATACGGAGTCATCAGTACGTTCTCGCCAGAAGCATTGGCAAGGATAGTAACCGTGTTGTCATCCTTGGTGATCGTCTTCTGCGGGTCACAACCGCGCCAGTTGCCATTATCAACGAGTTTAAAGGAGATGTCGCTATACTCCGTGATATTGACGGTTACGGATGCTTCTTTAGAGTCCTCGTTTTCTTTCATGAAGCGGTATGCATTCGGAGCGTCCCAACCCATGATTGAACCAACGAGGAAGATCTTAGTAACCGGTTGATCACATTCTGCCAAGGTAGCGTACCACTCACCATCGTAGTAGTATGGTTTATCCGGATCAATCGTCATATTTTCCGTTTGGTTGCCAGAACCGCCGTTACCATTATTGAAGATGGCTGTGGTATATCTACCTGCAGGAATCGTGATGGAATAAACGGCATAAGTGTGTCTGGTGGTACTTTCTCCAGTAGCAGTCATTGTCTCACCCGGCCAGTTGGCATTCTTTACCTCGTTAGCGCCGAATGCGTAAGCGTGGATATTGCTCCAACCTTCTTTGTTGACGAAGTAGAGGGTGAGCGGGTTATAAACATTAACTGTTTTGGTAGCAGCCATCTCTCCTTCATCTCCGGTAACGGTTACTTTGAACGTATATTCGCCGGTAGCCGCAAAGGTGTACGGATTATCTTCCAATGTAGCGAACTCGCCTTCATCGATCTTCAATTGGTAGGAGTACGACGGATTTGTCAGGTTTGTTGTAGCAGTGATAGATACTTGCTCTCCTACGATATATGCATCGTTGAGGTTGGTGATATTAACTGCCGGTTCAAGTGTCCAGTAGTACGAAGCACCGTCAGCTGCAACTTTGACAATATTCTGATAGCCGTTAGGAAGGGTGAATTTCTGAGCGTTCCAACCGTTCTTCTCGGTCTTAATGAAGTCTTGGAGCGTGCTCCATGTGACATCGGTCGTGAAGGTAATCGTTTTGACTGTACCTGCACCGTTGGCGTCATGAGCCAAGTTCGTTGACTGATCACCATAGGGGAAGTTAACGCCCTTCACTTCACCGCTGACATCCGAGAAGTCCACTTTGATGACTTCGCCGTTATGGTAAGTGCGGGTTGCGTAAACTTCTATTTCATGCTCATTATAAGCCACTGGATCACCTTCTCCGTTCTCCAGAGCTTCCACTTTCAATGTGTAAGTTCCAAGTGCATCAAACGTATGCGGTGAGGTGATAGCAGCGTAGTCACCAACTGCAGGCTTAACGTAGTAATTGTAGGTAGGATTCTCTACGTTAGAAGTAGCAGCAAGTGTTAACGGAGTATTTACCTGTACCGTAGCGGCTACACCATCAAAGTTTACATAAATAGCAGGATCAATTTCTGCCAAAGTAGCTTTCCATTCTCCTTGGAACTTACCTTCGCCATCAGTGCTACTCGTCAAGAAATAATGTTTCGTGTCATCAATGGTCAAATTGACTGTTTGCTTGCTCGATCCATTAAAGATGACATTGCTGTATACACCCTCAGGTATTGTGAATGAGTAAACATCGTAATTATGTCCTTCTGTCTTAACTCCGGTATTCGTCATCGGGTCACCCGGCCAATCGGTTTTACCAGGACTAAAGAAATAGATATTCACACCTTCCCAACCTTCTTTGTTAACAAAGTACAGGGTGAGCGGGTTGTAAACATTTACTGTTTGCGTAACCGACTTACTTCCTTCGTCACCGGTAGCCGTTACTTTGAAGGTATATTCGCCGGCAACGGCAAAGGTGTACGGATTATTTTCCAATTCTACGTACTCACCCTCATCTATCTTTACTTCATAAGAATAGGATGCATTAGTGAGATTGGAACTAGAAGAAAGTGTTGCATTCTCTCCTACGAGATATCTATTCTCTAAACCGGACAATGTAACTGTAATCGGATCGCATTCTTCCAAGGTTGCATACCACTGACCGTTGTAATAATACGGTTTAGCAAAGTTTATTGTCAGGTCACCGGTCTCAAGTCCAAAACCGTTATTGAATTTGATGTTCGTATAATTCGGCGTGAACGTTACTGCATAAACAGTATATCGATTCTTTTCCGTTACAGATGTGGTGAGGGTCATTATGTCGCCAGGCCATTCTGTTCCGGGAGAAGCGCCCCACATATGAGCGTAAACTTGTGCCCAAGTAGCATGGTTGATGAAATAGATTGTATGCGCCCCATCTAAAACGGTTACCTCTTTCGTGGCTTCAGCATGTTTGGATTCATCACCATCCACTTCAACTTTTACAGTATATGTATCCGCTACGTCAAAGTTGAAAGATGTAACAGCAACGCCGTAGTCTCCTGTACCTTTCTTCACATAGAATTTATATACGGGATTCTCAACATTCGTAGATGTCGCGGAGAATTTAGCCGTCATACCTGAAGCGATAGTATTTCCTAAAGATACGAAATCAACAGTAGGAATCACAGGTGGTACATAAGTGCCCCATGTATAATTTATACCATCCGTGCTGACAATCATGTTTTTGCCTTCTGTAGGAAGCGTAGTACAGTAATAATCGTTCCAACTACCTCCAGCTTCACAGCGCCATAATTTAGTTGAAGCGGTAACTTTCCAATCGGCCTCCAAAGTCTGACTGATCACCGTACCGGTGCTCCCATGCCACACCTCAGTGCCTCCCACATAGGTATTGATACCTCCATCATAGGCTGTGAAATCATAATAGATCGTTGTTCCGGAAGTGAAAGTATAAGAAGGCGACGGAACGAACGTGGACCATGTAGCACTGGTGGAATTTTGGGCAAATACAGTCACGTAGTCCTTTGGTTCTGTCCCAATTAACGATATATGATCCGTGTGTCCCCAGTCTTCAGATACATTACTCGGATTATGACGACTGAATTTAACGGATTTATAATAACCGGCTTCGGGAGTGAAGGCGTATATACTTCCTTCTTCCAATACGCCATTAACCTCTACAGTGCTGTTGTCTGCTTTTGTAAAGGTGGCTTTTTGAACAGCGTTCGCATCTAACCACCAACTTACATGATCAGCCTTGAGATATATAGGAGTCGAACCATCGAATGAGCGGAGGGATTGCGCTGTAACAGCGATTGTTACATCTTGTGCCGGCATGGTGAAGGAATAGACATTGTTTGCACCTGTTAACTCAGTGCCGTTCGCGGTTACCGTCAACAAATAATTAGCATCCGGAGTAACGGTGAAGTTGATTGCTGCATCCGTATTTCCACTTGTCGGGTTACCAGCGGCAAGGGTATAATGCGACGGAGAAGCAGGATAGGAAATATTGTATGAAATTGGTGTTGCCGCAACCGTAATTGCCACAGCTTTATTCGGCATTGTAAAACTATAGTTGTTGCCGTTCTGTGTGATCGTTGCATCGCTACTGCTTACTGTGACGGAATAACCTGCATCCGGGGTCACCGTAAATTGAACGGTCTCCCCAGAGGTTTTAGAACTTGGTAATGAACCATATGTCCAATGGGTTGCTGTCGTTGCTGTGATAGCGTATTCTCCTGCTTGAGGGGGATAAGTAACAGTCAACGTATTTGTCTCATAAGTCCATGTGAAGGTATAATCACCTGCTACATCTGCATTGAGTGTGCAGTTGCCGCTGCCGGATGTTATTGTGCGAGAGTTATTAGCACGAGTAAAAGAAGAGCCATTAGAAGTCCAGTTTCCGCTACCTCCAACACGCATACCAAACGAGTAACTTCCTTTTTTGAGGTTATAGGTATGAGATGCTGTTTCTTTATTGCTGGCTGCCGTAAATTGAACAGTCGCCCAGCTTGAACTTGTCATTGTACCGTGTGCACCTACGTATCCGCCAAGGATCTGCGCATTCACAGCATTACCGGAAGTGGTATAGGTGATCAGCAATTTGGTGTTTGCGGGAACCGTTATAGAATAATTCGAAGAAGGATAAGCGTTATCCCAACTACCATTCTTAACCACCTTAAACTCAACAGATAAGGAACTACTACCGGTGTTCGATTTTACTAATCGGTACTTACCATCTTGGAGCGTCATCTTGTTATTGTCGTCAGTGGTGTTCCAATTGCTACCAAACAGACTGGAGCTTCCTGCAACGCGGTAAACATCGGCTGCCTGCACGACTGTCATACTGCCGAATAAAAGAAGGGCAGTGAAAAGTGTTAGAAGTTTTTTCATGATTTAAATGATTTTTAGTTAAAAAATATGATTGTTTTTGTTATACAAAATAAAAGGCAATGCGCAAAAAGCGCACCGCCTGTGTCGTTGCTTATTTATAGGATGTTGTTATGCCGACAAATACACAATTTTTCCGCTGGGTGGGGTAAAATTGGATATTTTTGTGTATTCATAGTACGTTTATTTTGTTTCAAGATTAATTATTTTTGTCTAACATAGATTATCTTTTTACTTGTTACTCTATGGTCATAGTTTGCATCATACGCATTAATTTTATTTATAAAATATTTTTTATAATTGTTCTTTTATTTTGCTGACAAGTGCTTTTAACGGCTCTATCAAAGGAAGAACCTCATCTTCGGTTGCATCAATAAAGCAATTATAATCACCTCGTTCACGCATACTCTCTAATTTAGAAAACAAGTGACCTTCTTCTGCAGAGAATATGCCTGTCCGTACGAATTCCTTATTAAACGCAATTAGGGCACCCCTATGAGTATGTACTTGGATGGCATTATGTATCATCAGCGCGCTCACTGCATGGAAAACGGCATAATACATTCTATTAACTAAAGTGTCCCAATATTTTTGTTCTACTAAAGTTGGAAACTGTAGCATAATCTTCTCTGCACGCTCAATCTCCAACTCTACCATTATTCGGCGTTCTTCCTCGGACAAACTCATATCAGTACTATTTTATCCTGTTCGACATTTTGGACAAATGGAGTAAATTGCATTTGTTGCCATTGTTTTTTAGTGTATATCTGAGGAATGACCACTTGGTCATCTGCACTAGCCATTAACGTGAAGGGGTAGGCGTATTGTGCAAAATCCGTACTTTTCTGTTTGTCCTCATCAAGTAATATCAACAAATCCCAGTCGGAATCAGTACGTGCGGTGCCTCTTGCACGAGAACCATACAACCATAGAGAAGCCGAACCGGGTAGGACTTTCCTTCCCAATCTCGATAAACGCCCCATGAATCGTTGTGAACCGCTCATTTTTTTACATTATATTTTTCGGCGACAAAGGTACAAAAAAAAATGCACATGAGCAAATTTATTTTATTTTTTTTTGAGTTTTTCTCGATTTATTTGCGTATATTTGCATTTTTTTCAATTTGCACGAAATTCTGAACAGGTAATAATTAGGTAAAAAGTAGGGAATAATATGCTAATAAGTACGTGTGAGAATTTTTCGTCAGAAATTCATCATCTTACGTAGTTGATACGTAGTTGATACGTAATTGATACGTAATCGACCCGTCGAAGTTGAGGAAAATTGGTACAAATTACATCTTTTTTACCTCAAAAATTTGCATATATGCAAAAAAAACACTATCTTTGCACCCGCATTTTGTGTGAATTTAAAAATCAGTATCAGATGAAAAGAATCAGTTTCATTGTTTTGGCGGTTGTGATGGCAATGAGCGTGGCAGCGCAGAAACAGAACCAGACCTATCTGGATTATATCGAAGAATGGAAGAATACCGCCATCCTGCAGCAGGAGGAGTACGGCATTCCGGCATCTATCACGATGGCGCAGGCTTTGTTGGAGTCCGCAGCGGGTCAGAGTGAGTTGGCGCGTAATGCGAAGAACCATTTCGGCATCAAGTGTACGAGTGAGTGGTTCGGCGGCGTGTATTACTACGACGATGACAAGAAAGACGAGTGTTTCCGTCAGTACGCCAATGCGGCAGAGAGTTTCAAGGACCACTCCCGTTTCTTGCAGCGTCCCCGTTACTCAACCTGTTTTGAGATCGCCGTGGATGACTATGAGGGTTGGGCGTTCCGTTTGCGCGAATGCGGTTACGCCACCGACAAGCACTATGCCTCCAAGTTGATCCGCTTGATTGAGGATTACCGTCTGGACACCTTGGGTAAAGGCGCTGCGGTCGGAGCATACGATCCGGACGGAGAGCAGGATATCGTAGCTACGGAACCGACGGCAGAGAGCCCGAAAGCGGAGCAGCAACCGGTACCGCAAGACCAGCAGTTACCGCCGGATAATCAGAAACCGAAGAAGGCCGTTGTAGTACATCGTAACGAACCGATCATGGTGATCAAGAACGATCCCGAACCCGAATATGTGGCTCCGAAGACCGCCCGTCAAGAGCGGGACAGCTTCCTATTGATGCACCCCAAGAAACGCTTCAACGGCGTCAACTACGTGGAGGCACGGGAAGGCGATACGTACGCCAATGTGGCATTCCGTCTGAATGTGCGGGAACGGGATCTGAGAGAGTATAACGACGCTTTGGGTCGTGACTTGGCAGTGGGTGACCGTATCTACATGGCGCCGAAGAAATCATCCGGCACGAAGGATTATGTATGGTCCTATACCGGTTTGTCGTTGTGGAAACTGAGTCAGGACGAAGGTGTCACCATCGAGGCGATACAGAAACTGAACGGACTGGATCAGACGGTACGCGTGTTCCGCACACGGCAGAAGATCTACCTCAAGAAAGGTGAAAGGTGAAAGGTGAAAGGTGAAAGGTGAGAGGTGAAAGGTGAAAGGTGAAAGGTGAAAGGTGAAAGGAAGCGAAACGATAGGAGAAGCGATGCTGGCATTCCTGCGCGAGAGCGGACTGGAGCAGTCCGTGTTAGACGTGCAGGTAGAGGAAGCATGGCCGCGTGTGATGGGCGAGACGGTAACTCGCCTGACCCGTAGTGTGGAGGTCAAAGACGGCATGCTAATCGTGCATATCAACTCCGCTGCTCTCAAAGCCCAACTATTCGAGAACCGGTTTGAGTTGGTGAAGAAACTGAACGAGGCCGTTGGCGCTAATGCCATCAAGGATTGTAGAATCCTTGGATGAAATGACGATTGGACGATTGATTGATCTATTGCAAATTAGTACTGATGCGATAAAATTAGAAAAAAACAATAAAAACCCTTTCGAATGATTTAGATGTTGCACATCTTACGTACTTTGCTACTAAAACCTACTTAAAAGTAAACTTTTAGATAGAGCTTTTACTACCAAATTACGTACTCCAGAGTGTATAAATCATTCGAAAGAAAAAACATAAAAAATATTTTTTGTTTCAAATCGAAAAATAAATTGTAAAATCGTAAATCGATAAATCGTAAATCATTTGTATTATCCGGAGAACATAGAGCAGAAGATAGACTTCGTGGAGATACGCGAAGAGTTGGGTCGTCGTTGTGCGTCGGGGTTGGGGCGTGAGCGGGTGGCTGCGATGCAGATGGAGACGGAATTTGAGACGGTGCAAGGTCTGTTACTGTTAACCGACCAGATGCGTCTCGCGCAAGCGGACCCGATGTTGACGTTCCCGCGCGGAGACATCCACGATATGCGGGAAGCCGTGTCGCGTATCCGTATCGAGGGACTGTTCTTAGACGAAGCCGAACTGGACGACCTGCGTAAGACGCTCGCCTATGCGGTTGAGTTAGAGCGATTCTTCGCTGCGCTGGATAGCGCCAAGTATGCGCTGCTAAAGGAACTAGGCGGCCTAGGGAGCCCGGGCATCCTGGGAAGTCTGGTGGATGAGATAGACCGCATACTCGATCGTTACGGACGGTTAGCGGACCATGCTTCGCCGGAGTTAGCCCGTATACGGCGGGAGTTAGTGAACCTGCAGGGCAGCGTAGGACGCACTTTAGCATCTATCTTACGTCAAGCTAAAGCAGACGGGTTCGTAGATGCAGACGCAGCTCCTACGCTTCGCGAAGGACGACTGGTGATTCCCGTTTCCCCCGGCTACAAACGCAAGATAGGCGGTATCGTACATGACGAGTCCGCAACGGGTAAGACCGTCTTCATCGAACCCCAACAAGTGGTGGATGCCAATAATCATATCCGGGAGTTGGAAGGCGCGGAACGACGGGAACGGGTACGTATCCTGCAAGCCATCACGGACCGTCTGAGACCCAACACCGAAGCCATCCTGATGAGTCAGAAGATGTTGGCGGAGGTGGATTTTCTCAATGCCAAAGTGTCGTTGGCGAACACGCTGCATGCGATCCGTCCGGAGATCGTAAACGAACCCCTTATCGACTGGAGCGAGGCGCGACACCCGGTGCTTTGGATGCATTATACACCGCAAGGCAAGACGGTGGTTCCGCTCTCGATACGTTTGCGTGGCGAAGAGAACCGGATGCTCGTCATCAGCGGCCCCAACGCAGGCGGTAAGTCGGTATGTCTGAAGACCGTGGCGATATTGCAATACATGCTCCAATGCGGTTTGTTAGTGCCGGTAGCGGAGCAGAGTAGAGCGGGACTGTTTGACCGCCTGATGATCGATATCGGCGACGAGCAGTCAATACAGGATGAACTTTCCACTTATTCGTCTCACCTAAAGAATATGAAAGCCTTCTTGCGTCAAGCCGATGACCGCACGTTGGTGTTAGTCGATGAGATGGGAACGGGTACCGAACCCTTGTTAGGCGGTGCGATCGCTGAGGCCATCTTACGGGAGTTGGTGAACCGTCGTGTGTTCGGTGTGATCACGACCCATTATACCAACCTCAAGCATTTTGCGGAGCAGACGCAGGGCGTTGTCAACGGCGCGATGCTGTACGACCGAGGGGCGATGCGTCCGCTGTTTCAGTTATCCATCGGTCAAGCCGGCAGTTCGTTCGCCATCGAGATAGCGCGGCAGACGGGATTGAGCGAAGAGATCATTCAGTACGCCACCGAGTTGGTGGGCGAAGAACATATCGATTACGATAAGCAGTTACAAGATATCGCACGGGATAAGCGGTATTGGGAGAACAAACGGCAAGCTATCCGACAGAAAGAGAAGGCATTGGAGGAACGTATCGCGCAGTACGACGAGCAGATGAAAGGTATCAAAGCCAAGAAGAAAGAGGTGCTGGAGGAAGCGCGTCAACAGGCGGAACAACTGTTGCAACAGTCCAATGCGACTATCGAACGTACCATCCGTGAGATCAAAGAGGCGAAGGCCGATAAGGAGAAGACGAAGAAGGCGAGGGAGAGAGTGGAGACGCTCAAAGAGAGCGTACAGAAGACAGCGCACAGCGCACAGACCGAATTACCTAAGAAGAAGGTGATGAAGGATTTCAGCGAATTGAGGAAGCTGAAGGGGGATCTTGGGAATCCGAGTAATCCGAGTAGTCCGAAGAGTCGGAGTAATCCGACCTCGATGATCGCGCATAGTCGCACGATGCGTTTTGAGCGGACGCTGGATCTGCGAGGCTATCGTGCTGATGAGGCGCTGGAGA
Organism: uncultured Bacteroidales bacterium; assembly: GCA_902774185.1. GTDB lineage: Bacteria > Bacteroidota > Bacteroidia > Bacteroidales > Paludibacteraceae > Colicola. Next base: position 148,533 of record CACYHE010000008.1, read on the forward strand.
AACTGATCGCTTACATGGACGATGCGCAGATGGTAGGAGCCGGAGAAGTGACAATCCTTCATGGAACGGGTACGGGCGCGCTCAAACAATTGACACGCGACTACCTCAATGACCTCAACCGCCAACGTCGCAAACGAGGGAAGGTGGCACTTGAGTTCGGGGATGGCGATGTCAATCATGGCGGAGCAGGGCTTACAATTGTACAATTGTGATTTGTGATTTATTATAAAAAGAAAATAAACATAGATAAACACTGATTATTAATTTTATTAAAATACGAATATTTATTTAAAAATTGCTCTTTCAAATAAATTTGACAATTAGTATTGATGCGATAACTTTAAGAAAAAAAACAGACAAAACACTTTTGAATGATTAAAAACTTTGTTTTTTGTGTCAATTACTGCTAAAAACTCCTTAAAAATATATTTTTAGATAGTTTTTA